>NZ_JACJQW010000040.1:0-60014 GCF_014696905.1 Nostoc sp. FACHB-190 | reverse complement strand
GTAATCGCCGCAGCATTAATTGTATCTGTACCAGTATTATCACTCAGTGTAGTCGTGCCATAAAAACCATACTCATTGGTGTAAAAATAAGTGTCGTTAGCAGTATCTGTATCTCCGTATAAACGTAAATTCCAACTATTAAGGATGCCAATATCTGTAGGGCCTAAATCCCGGATTCTCAATGTCCATTCACCAGCACTGCTTTCTCCCCAATGTTGGCTACTAGAAAGCCGAAATACGATATTATCTCCATCGTCCTCCTGATTACCAGGTCGGTTAACCAAAGTACTAACAATACCGCTTGGAGAAATCAGATCAACAACCAAATCACCCCGATAAGGATGAGTCAGATTCAAGTCTACTTCCACCCAATCAATCTCTAAACCAGCCGCGACTGTTAAGGTGCTACTAATGCCTATGTCATCATTATCTGGAATCGTCAAACCTAAATTACCAGAACTGTAAGAAAGAGACTGCTCATTACTAAATACACTCTGCTTTTGCCAAGTTTCTGCCAAACGTACAGCAGCATGAGCATCCACTAAACCGAATCCATAGTCGTGGCTGACGTGTAAACCTCCTCCATTCAAATTGTTAGCGCCATTAATTTGCCAAACGTAATCCCCACCTTGGTTATAGAAATCGTTTTGACGAGCAGAATAGGCCAGAATTTCTTGGATATCCCGATAACCTAAATTGCGATTGGCTTCTAGGATGAGCGCAACTACCCCAGAAACTTGAGGTGCAGCAGCAGAAGTACCGTTAAAGCTGCCAGTGTAGTCTGTAGAACTATAACCAGCAGAGCCTTGACGATCTGTGGTCACGATACTGCCAAAACTATCACTACCAAAGGCAGAAACAAGAATAGAAGCACCAGGAGTACTGTAAGAAGATACAAAGCCATTATCGTCAAGTGCAGCTACAGTAATTACCTGACGGGAGTTTTGAAAGTTGTGATAGTTAGTATTATCTCCTTCTTGACGGCTATTTCCGGCGGCAAATACGATCGCTGTTCCTAATCCATTACGTCCATTAGTAACAGCATTTTGGATAGCCTGTCCCGCTTGTGGAAAGCGATAAAAATCATCAAGAAAAAAATTAGTTCCGAAGCCCCAACTATTATTGACAACATCAAAACTCGCAGCACGCCACAGAGCATCAGTCGCAGTAACTATCGAACCAGGAATTGCTCTAATACCAGTAATGCGTGCATTGTAAGCAACTCCCACACTACCAATACCGTTTCTTTCAGCAGCAATGATACCTGCTACTGATGTCCCGTGGGAATCTCCACCTTGCGAATAAGGCAGATTCAGTCCAAAAGGATCAGAATCTTGGTCAATCGAGTCATAATCTCTGCTTGTGTCGTAATTATCATTGAGATCGGGGTGAAGATAATCAAATCCATCATCGATTATACCAACAGTAACACCGCGTCCTGTGTAGTCATCCCAAACATCAACCACATTGATATCAATACCAGGAGTACCACCAGATTGACCTTGGTTATATAAATACCATTGATTTGGAAATAAGGAATCGGAAGGAATAGTAGTCATAGATTTGTTGTGTTAATAGTAAAAATGCTTGAATTGGGCTAAAGCCTATTGAGTTTTATCTGATGTGCGTTACTAAATGTTGTTTAATTGGCAAGTTTCGTGGCTTGTGGAGTTTCTGCTTGAAGACCAGTAATTTTTTCTAACTGCGATCGCTTTTTGTGCATAGGTTAGCGTCCAACCGTGATTTTTCATTAGATGGCGAGTAAACCCAAATTCATGGCTTGGATCATGTAATTTAAAATCTTGTAAACGTTGATAAAGGGCGGCTTCAAAAGCATTAAACATGAGTAGTCACCTTGATTAAAAGTATCCACATCATCGTCCATATCTAGAGATGAGTAAATATTGAGAAAGTGTAGTGAGGTGTAATGTAGCGGTAGTCAGAGATGTTAGAGCAATTTAAAAATTTGAATGCCAGGAATAGTAAGACTTTTCTTCCTGCTTATTGTCTTCTGGTACATGTCTATTGTTTTCTGGTATATGTCTAGTAAGTCTGGGCGGAGGTGAAAATCTAGTTTCAAAGCTTTATATAGCAAGGGTTATAGAATAGCCGCCATAAAGATACAACTAAATTTAGAACCAAGTTAAATGGAAAAGTAAGACTTTTGCCCTAAGCTTATTGATAATAGAATCAATCAAGCCAGAAAATGAAGTTTATCTTTTTATAGAATACTGGCTTAAAACTATTGCTGCATCTTATTTACAGAGGTTTTCGTTACCCCATCAGCTAGGAAGTAGAATGGATTAATGACATATCTCTGACTGAGTAATTGCAAATTATTTTGTTTTTCTGTGCTTTTTAATTGGCAAATATTTTATGAATTGGAATTCTTTTTTAGAAGCACTATGCAATTCTAGAGAATCTGAACTTACACCTCTGGAAATAGAAGTGTTAATGTGTTTAGGGGAAAGCCACTGTCCTACAAAAAAAGATTTATTAGACACTTACATTAAATCCTATTCGCTAATTGAAGAAGAAGCTTTTACCCAAAGGCTCAAAAATATCTATAGAAAATTTCAAATTTATGGAAAAGGATATAAGCTTCCACAACTTCATAAGTATCTGACGGAAAAATATATTCAATATCAAAACAAAGATATCTTTTTTTCTCAGATAGGTTTGAATTATATATATCCAAATTTTCCTAGGGATACCTTTGGCAAGGAACTTGAGAAATTGATTTATTCAGATAATCCAGAGCAGAAATATGTAGATATTCTTCAGACTTTTGCTCCTAATTTAAATGATTATTTTGAGCATTTAACTGAGTGCGTTAAAAATCATGTCCGAATCAGAATCTTACTTGCTTGGCCTTATTCCAATGCTGCCAAGCTGAGAGAAGATGTTCTGAGAAAATATGCTAATACTAGTATTAATGATGAACTCAATATTTGTGATTATGTAATTGCTAATTTGGAGATGCTAGAAAAAATCATCAGAATTTCCGATAATTCTCAACTGCTCAACATTAAGCTTTATGATACACTTCCTTCTCTGGCAATTTATCGGGCTGGTGATTATATGTTAGCTGCACCTTTCCTACATGGTTCCCTTGCTGTTAATACATTTCAGTTAGAAATGAAACTGAATACTTCTAATCAATTTATAACGCATACTTTACAAAACGATTTTGAATTGATGTGGCAAGTTGCTCGCCGATTTTATCCAGATCCCAATATAAATTGGAGAAATGACCTCAAAATTCTATTTACAACCTAGAAATTATGATGGAAAAAATCAATAGTTTTGAGATTTCATTGATTGAGGAATTTAAATCACATCCACTATTTATTCAAATTGATACAATCTCTTGGCAGAATTTCCTAGAAATCCTCATCCAGCGCCGCTTTTTATCACTTTCTATTGTCAATATCTACGAATTTGTGATTGATGCTCTTACCGATGAGCAGATTAAAAAAACTGTTAGAGGCATTCTAAATGAAGAATTTCCTCGTAATACAAAAGGCATTCCACTTCCTTCCCATCGAGAGTTACTTTTCCAAGATTTGCTGAATCTAGGCGCTACCTCTGAAATGATTTTAACCATGCCTGAAACGCCTCATACTAAAATGGTCAGAGATGAAAGCTATAAACTAATGGTTGGTTGTCTAGAGAAAAAGCATTTTCAACTGGGGCTTGTAGCGTTTCTGCGTTTTTGGGCAGAGGTACTGGTTTCAGTTGAGTATTCCTGTTTGTGGGAAAGAATTTCTGAACGTTTATCAAATGGACAATCAAACCACAAAATTAGATCAGAATTTTATTATTTCCACATGATCCATGACAGCAGAAACTCTGATATTGGTAAAGAAAGCTTTCTAGGTGGACTCACTCATGCTCAAGAGTTGGCAATTCACTTACAAAAACTAATTACCTCTGAAGATGCCTTACTTTACTGCATCAATATTGAAAATAACGCATACCAACTAAAATATCAGTTTTACGATCAATTCGTTGGCGATCGCCCTAATTTGTGAACATAAAAAGGAGTCAAAAGACAGAATGCAGAATTGGTGAATACTCCACCCATATAGGACTTACGCATAAAAACAAAAAATTAAGGGTTTTGGTGAGGGTGTAGGGGTACAGGGGTATAGGGTGTACTTATTCAAAATCCTTACACCCAATCTCCACAGATAATCTTTGTGCGTAAGTCCTGCTATAAAGAGATGGAGTTTAAATCTGGTATCAACCTTAATTAAATATCCAACACCAATTTAGAACTACCGGGTTGAGAAATACAAATCAACACCGAACCTTCATCAATGGTTGCGCCTGGTTCTTCTTGATAACTCACTTCCCCTTCGCGGAGTTTACACATACAAGTACCACAAACTCCTATCCGACAACTAAAAGGCGCATCAATATCATTAGCTTCGGCAAATTCTAAAATAGTGCCATCGCTCGGTTGCCATGTTAAAGTTTTACCAGATTTAGCAAAGACAATTTCTGCAAATTCTTCACCTGGAGTTGCAGCCTGAGTTGATTTTGGCGACTCAGTTTTTATCGGGTTCCCAAAGGATTCAAAAGAAACTTTATTATTAGGTACTCCAGCAGCTTTGAGTCCTTCAGTAACAGACTGAATAAATGGAGTTGAACCACATAAAAAATATTCCGCTTCTTGTTGACATAATTCCTGCACTAAAGCTGCATCAACATATCCTACACTTTGATATTTACCTGCATCTTCTGTTCTAGGACGACTGTAGCGAATATGTACATTTAAATTAGAATTTTGTTGGGCAATTTCCATAATTTCATCATGAAAAGCATGGAATTGTCCGTCTCTTGCACCATGTATAAACCAAACCTGACGCTGAGGATTCAGTCGAGTACAAGCTTTCGCCATACTGATCATCGGTGTAATTCCAACACCATTACTAATCAAGACTGCGGGGGTAGATTTATGCACATCCAGCACAAATTTACCGTTTGGTGGTTTGGCGGGAATAACTGCACCTTCTTGAATGCGATCGTGCATAAAATTAGATGCTACACCAGGCATGACATCTAATCCATTGGGTGCAAGTTCGCGTTTAATAGAAAGACGATAATATTCACTCGTTTCAGAATAATCTGACAGTGAATAAGTCCGAATTACAGGCTTATTATGTCCAGGAATATCAAGTTTAATCGTCAGAAATTGCCCTGGTTGAAAGTTGGGAATTTCACCTTTATCCTCTGGTT
Organism: Nostoc sp. FACHB-190; assembly: GCF_014696905.1. Taxonomy (NCBI): domain Bacteria; kingdom Bacillati; phylum Cyanobacteriota; class Cyanophyceae; order Nostocales; family Nostocaceae; genus Nostoc; species Nostoc sp. FACHB-190. The sequence continues at coordinate 54,770 of NZ_JACJQW010000040.1, read as the reverse complement.
GTAAATAAAAAGATGTGATTTCTTCGCTTTCTTTTACCTTGCGAACCACAACAAAATTTCGCCAGTCTTGCCAAACATTGCTGTCTGCTGTGGAAATGTCGGGAGTGGATTTATCTTCACTATCTTTACCTGTGTAAACCAAGCCAAATACAGCCCCAGCCGCCGCGCCAAATAGTGAAGAATACACACCAAATTGATGGGCAGATTTATCTTTAGGGTTGGCAAACCCAATAATAATAGCAGTAGACAAAGTAACTACTGAACCAACGGTAGCTGCTGCGGCAACGCTTCTGACTAATGGATGGTTAATTCTTCCCAGACTTTCCAGCATTGTTATTTCCTACCTCAGACTTTTAGTTATGTTGGTATGTACTTGCAAAGATTCTGGTTTCAGTCATTTTTAAAAAAGATTATCAGCATCCTAGCGTTCGTTTTTATGACCTTTGGTTCTCTTTAGATTTACTTTAGAAATACCGCGTGAATTAATTAAGAATTACAAACAATTTCTGATGGTGACTAACATTTAAAACTCCCGCTTAGAGAAGACGAAACTAGCGATCGCCAGCAGCATAATACAATAAAGTACGCCATAAGCAGCATTGGTAATTAATATAGTTGCATTCGGTAAAGCCTGCATTCCATACACCGCATCGTTTTTTAAATCTAAGCGCGATAAATCTGGCAAAATCAGATACAACCCTTGGGTGATGCGTTCCATTGTGGGGTTTTGACTCAAACGCCCGAATTTAACTACATCTTGGCTAATATTCCCCATTAAATACACAGCAAAGGTTAACGTTATCGCCAGTAAAGCATTAGTGAAAACACCCAGTGTAATCGCCACAGCGTTGATTAAAGATATCTGTAAAAACAGAAAAACTGCGGCAATCACAATACTAAGTGTAGGATGAGGGATATTCTCTATTTGCAAAAATCCCAGATAAATGGCCGTCATCGTGCTGATTAACACAGCCAAAACTGCTGACAAACCCAAAAATTTGCCAGCAATAATTTCACTGCGGCTGACTGGTTTTGCAATTAACACTAAAATAGTGCGTTTATCAATTTCCTTTTTCACCAGTCCTGTACCGATAAAAACGGCGACAATTAAGCTAATGACATTAATCGCCACTATCCCAAAGTCTAAGATCATCTTGTTTTCAGTAGTCGCCGCAAATTCCGGTAGTACTCGCCACGCGATCGCCAGCACTAACGTATAAAATCCAATCACATATAAAATGCGATCGCGTACTACTTCCTGAAATACATTTTTCGCAATTACAAAAGTTCTCATCTGTTCTTAAAAGTGCTGAGTGCTGAGTGCTGAGTGTTGAGTGCTGAGTTAAAGATTCTAATTTTCCCCCTTTTCCTCCTTGTCCCCCTTGTCCCCCTTACCTCTCCTACTCCCTACTCCCCATTCCCCACTCCCACAAAACTACTGTTGCGGTGGTGGTGAACCAGCAACAAACTTACTGACGCGATCGCATTCTATTTCCCCGACTGCAATTTTGTCTTCTGGGTTTGTGCTTGTAATAGCTTTTTTACCTGAAGTTGCTACCGGATCAATCCGACAAGATTTTTTCAGATAATATCCTTTTTGACTAGAACTGGGGCCACGCCAAATACTCAGCAAATCTAAAACATATCCCCCTGATTTTGTATTTGTCACACGCGGTTCAACTCGCCACAAAGCTTTTTCTTCATACTTTCCTAGCTGTTTATCAATAACTCGATTACCTAAATTGCCTACTTGTAATTTGGCATCTAGTAGCCATTTTTCTACCTGTGACCAAGGTCTTTCATCAATTTGCTGTTCTACTAGTGGTTGTAGTTTATCTAAAATAATCACGCCATTTTTTGGCACTTTTTCGCTAATGTCTGTTCTTCTGACAAAGGTACTGCGCTGAAAATTATCGGCCAGCAAACTAGGATATTCTTGTAACCATTTATCCATGACAAAGTAAAATTGTATCCAGCAACTTAAAATCATACAACTGGCTACTAAAATCAGAATTTTCTGCCTGACTTCTGGCTTAGGAATTTGCGCTTTAGAATCTGTATCTGTACCTTCAAAAAATTCGGGAATTGCTGTAATTAAAGAAGATATCGTCGGCCAAAGCACAATGGTTCTGGGCGTAATTACATCCTGCTGATTACCAAACGCAAAAACACTCACTAAAAATCCTGTAATCAATGCACCCACAGGCATAAAAGTGCCAGGAACTCTGATGGGATCATCAGTGGTATACCAAGCTGTGCCAGCAATTAAAAATAACCAGCCACAAAATGCAATGATATCTCTGATATAACCATTGGCAAAATAAGATAAAAATCCTGAAAATACACTCAAATAAATAAACGTCTGCCAAGCATAGGCTTGAGTAGGAACTAAGATTTTTTTGACCCTGGTATAGACATCTTCAAAAATTTTAAATATGCCAAACAAATCTTTAAACAAAACATTCATTTTTTCACCTCTAACGTTATAGATATGTCCAAATAACTAACAGTATTTAGCGATTGCGAATCAATAAAATGATCGTAATCACTGTATAACTAAGAGAATTGGCGATTAATGTAGCAGTCACCAAATTAGTAGTTTGCAATTTGATTCCCGGAATCTCACGGCGTAACTGTCGGCGCTGGGATGTTTCGGCAATTTCTGGTTTTTTCCAACCATCGTCTCTTAAGGTAAATACCAAAAGCTGTAACAGGACAAATTTCATTAAAAAAGTAGCAAAGAAAATAATCGAAGTCGTAAAAATTAACGTTGCTTGGGTAGTGGGAGAGCGAAAATTATTAAAAAATACATAGTTAATTAATTCCGATTTAAAGTCTGGGGGCAGCATCGGTTCTAAGATAAAAAATATTACCCAACCAATAGTTCCCGAAAAAAGATTAGTGGCGATCGCATAAAAAATACTCGTTTTTTTGTCAAACTTTAACCGCCAATGGAAAATATAAGCTTCAATCGGAATCGCCACCAGGAAAAATAATAAATTAAACAACATCACGCCAATCGGCAACAGTCGCGGCGGGTTAGGTAGGGTAAAAATGTCGTTGAGCATAGTCAGGTAGGTTTGTAGTGAAAGGGTAAGGACAAAATGGGGATAATCAGGCTGATATAGTCAATCACTAAGTCCCGTTGGGGCGGGAGTAGAGAGTGAGAGAGGAATCAACAACCCGTCGGTGGGAAGCACCACCTTTGAGGGTGATAGCATGAGTGGGGTTTTCAAGCCTTCATCAATGCTGTATCCCAACTCCCGACTCCCGATTCCCTACTCCCCTGGATTTACCATCTTGGTGTGCCAGTATACCCCTATTTACCCTGTTAATATATCCTGCTAACTCTTGTATGGAAGTACCCAACCAAGATTTTTTATATCTGGAAGTGCAAGAGGTTAGGTAAGATTAGAGACTGCCACGTTACAGGTTTTTGAGAGATGACAAGGAACGGCATTGGAATTCGCACAGCACAAGCACGTTCTGAGCGACTCACAGGTCAAATTCACGTTTATGATGGTTTGGGTAAAGGCAAATCCCAAGCGGCTTTAGGGGTCGTACTGCGCTCAATTGGTTTAGGGATAAATACTCAAAATAATTACAATCGCGTTTTACTGCTGCGCTTTTTAAAAGGGCCAGAACGTGATTATGATGAGGATGGAGCGATCGCAGCCCTACAGCGTGGATTTCCTCATTTAATTGATCAGGTACGGACGGGAAGAGCCGAATTTTTTAGTGCTGAAGAAATTATCCCCTACGACCGACAAGAAGCAGCACGGGGTTGGGATGTCGCCAAAGGTGCGATCGCCTCTGGGTTATATTCAGTAGTAGTATTAGATGAACTTAACCCCGTTCTCGATTTGGGTTTGCTACCTGTAGATGAAGTGGTACGCACGTTAAAATCCAAACCCCAAGAATTAGAAATCATTGCTACCGGACGCGGCGCACCCGAAAAATTGCTAGAAATTGCCGATTTACACTCGGAAATGAAGCCGCAACATCACCCCATCGCCCAACAGCTATTAATTGAAGGGATTGAAATTTATACTGGTGCAGGGAAAGGTAAATCAACCAGCGCCTTGGGGAAAGCTTTACAAGCTATTGGTAGGGGAATTAACCATCCCGGTTCTACTCGCGTGTTAATTATGCAATGGCTCAAAGGTGGTAGCGGTTATACCGAAGATGCAGCGATCGCCGCCTTGCAACAATCATACCCAGAAGTGGTAGATCATCAACGTTGTGGCAGAGATGCGATCGTGTGGCGCAATTCCCGGCAAGAATTAGATTATGTCGAAGCTGAACGCGGTTGGGAAATTGCCAAAACTGCGATCGCATCTGGGTTGTATAAAACGATCATCTTAGATGAACTCAACCCCACAGTTGATTTAGAACTCCTCCCAGTTGAACCAATTGTCCAAGCCTTACTCCGCAAACCCCGTGACACAGAAGTTATTATTACTGGCCGTTGCCAACAACAACCCGCTTATTTTGATTTAGCCAGTATCCACTCTGAGGTATATTGTCACAAGCACTATGCTAATCACGGCGTAGAACTCAAGCGGGGAGTTGATTTTTAAATGGATAATACTAACGTGCTGGATTTAGCAACTGGCGGATTGGCGATCACTATTTTGCTTGGTGGTATGTTAATGATGTTCTCAACTATCTTGACCACCAAGAAATGATTACCTTACACCAATACCGCCGCTCTAGGGTCTACCCAGCTTATATGATGTTAGTACAGCTACTCCAAAGCAGGTAAATTATTCGGGTCAATGCCTTGAGATGCCAGATAAGCCATTAATCTTTCTTTTTGCTGACGTTCTTGTTCAGCGCGTTGGCGTTCTTGTTCAGCACGTTGGCGTTCCTGTTCAATTTGTTCCACAGCCCAAGGTAACAAATTACCATTGGCATCCCACCAGCGCAACCAATAACCAGTCCGGGCTTCTTTAGTACCTTGCCAAGTTCCTAAGAATAAATTCATCGACTCTACCCAATGACGACCATTTTCATCGGGTAGCTGCAACTCATAGCGTTGATTTTTCAGTTGGTAAAATTCTAATAAACCCCCATCTGGTTCAAAAATCACATAGATGGGAACTTGTAAAATCTGTTCATAGAAAAACCATCTTCCTGGCGGATAGGTGCGTTTAACAGAATATTCCCCGCCTTCGGTGTCAGAGAGAATTTCCATCACGATCGCAGGTACTTCACCTTCTAAATTAGGAGTATAACTTTTGCGATCGCTTAAAATTTGATTTACTGCTGGAACATAAACCCAATCAGGTGCTTTTAAAATCAATTGTCCATTGACAGTTGCACAAAGACCAAAATTCGAGGCTATCAACATCTGTGGTTGAATAAAACCGCTAATTTCTAGGCTTTCACGCAACGCACCAGCCAAAATTGGCTGATTGGTATTCTCCACAGGTTCATCCTCTAATTGATAATCATTGGGCAATGCTTCCCAAGAGATTACCATGTCAGTAGGCGATTTAGCTGCACTGAGTTGGGTTGCCATAACACAGCATCAATATTAGTTTCTTCTTATGTTACCCCTCCCAGCACGAAGATGATGCGATCGTACTTAGAAACGGGTAGATGCCAAGTTCAAAATATCTCAATGAGACTTCTTGGATTTTAAAATCTAAAATCTCAAAAAATTTTCAAAAAACAAGAAATTATCTGATTGAAGGAATAGGTGCTTTTAAGAAACGAGCAGCAGAAATACTACGAAAATGTTAAATTTCTTTGAGGATAAAATGTGATCTGAACGCCAGAAATTCTGGAAAATGCTTTTATTTCTATTAGATTCTTTTTTTTAGCCTAAAAGAACTCTAACCAACGGGAAAAGCATTATTTAGAGACTCAATTAAATCTCTGCGTCCACTACCACGATGAGGTGCCGGATTTTCTGGCTCATTTGATTTGGGCTTAGGTTTTGGTTTTGCTGATAACAACATTTTGCCTCCTGTATCACCAATTAGCATATATGAGCGATTTAAACTGTCTGAACCGTTAAATACCAAAGAACCGAGAACCACACTAGAAACTAAAAGCGAAAATGTAACACGCATGGCAGATATTTCTTGTGAACTCTTATATTCACTGCTACTGAGTTTCTGAATGTGTATCCGGAAAGTTTATAAAATAGTATTCTGTTTGACAGAAAGAAATTGAGTTTGACGTTAGGCAACTACTCCTGAGTCCAAGAGATACCAGCATAACCAATCATGTTCATCGCCAGGAGTGGGTATTAGGACTTACGCAGTAAGACGAAATATCAAGGGTTTAAGGGTGTATATATCTAAAACTCTTACACCCCATACCCTTTCACTCACAAGTGTAGGTTTTTAACAGAGTGATGAGTAGCGACTCTAAAAATCACGATTTAATCAGAGTTCCACCCCTTCACACCCTTACACCCCTACACCCTAAATCAAGGTTTTTGGGGCATAACGTAAAAAACCTACACCAGTCAGATACCCTTTCACCCCTATACCCAAACTCCACAGACAATCTTGGTGCGTAAGTCCTAACTTTAATTGTTAGCTACAAGCTGTCAGTTGGGTAATTCCAGAAATTGAATGATTCAATTTACAAAGTGCAAGCAGGCTCTTTCTCCCCTGGCTTACTCATAGTTATGGAATATTGATTGGCTTTGGAAGTTCCTGGATGAACGCGGATGGCATATATAGCGGTTCTCGTTCCAGTGAAGTACATTTATCTAGCCTCTTTTCTCCATCTACTTGTACTGCACTCAACCGAGAAACGCTATATCAAGCTGTAAATTGTATACGTACGTATATTTAACTAAAAAGTTAAAATTTTATCTTATATAAAGTTTCAATCAAAATCAGCCAATAGTTATCGACAGTATAGGTGACTTTGTTTTACTCTAAAAACACAAAACATCACCTAGCTCTATTACTGGTATATAAAAGATTTTGCCTATCAAAATATTCAGTAAATAGCAAAGCTAAAAATTGATGTGGACTATATTTATTTACTGAGTAAAAAATCGAACTAAATTAATCGGGTGCAGACTACTAAATTGTTAAAAATAGCTATTTGTGGAGAATTTATGTCATTTTTAACCAAATATCGAGCTAATAGTCAATTATTGTTAACTTTAGGGTTAATGATATCGGGATTATTGATATTACCCAACCCAGCAAAAGCGGTTACACTTACGCCTCTAACATCACAAGATGCTAACCCAGGCTTTGATGACACGGACTTTAATTTACTCCTAGACCAAGGAGATTTTAAGGAGTTGTTTGTTGCAGAAGCTCGAATTGGTAACAATGGATTTGGTGGCAACGGTGAGCGGGAATTAGGGATTAATCGAGATGTGAGAGCAACTGTAAATCCAGGGCAACCTGTGGCTAAAGCAGATTTAGTCTGGGGTAATGGTAAAGTTTGGGACTTTAGTTTGGAATATACAGGTAGTAAAGTAACTTACAAAGTTTTTGATACTTCCCAAACTTTCCAATTAATAACTCAAGAATTTAGCGGTGCTGTCACAGATATCTTTATCCGCACCTTTGCTAATAAAGGTAGTGGTAACAACCTTCAAAACGCTGTTTCTTTAACTAATTTAGTTCTTAATGGTACAGCGTTAGGCAGTTTAGCATCGGCAAGTACAAATACTACAAAAGACTTAGATTATCTCCATCTCACTGGTCTTGCTGCACCCTTTACACTAACTGGTAAAACAGCATTTAGCTGGGTTGGTGCAGCACCTAGTCGTTCTAACTTGGCCTTCCAAATCAAAGTCGGTACTTCTCAATCAGTTCCAGAACCTAGTACTCTTGCGGCTATCTTCTTGGCGACTATGACAGGTGCAGCAACTTTAAAAAAACAAAAGATAGCTGCTCAAAAAGCTTAAATTGATTATGTAATTTAGGCTAATCAAGATTGTCTGTAGAAATTGGGTATAAGGCAATACGGTTCAGTTAAGAGAATAGTAAGGTTGGGTGTAGCGATCGCGTAACCCAACAAAGTATCTTAACTTGAGCCAAGTGGCTTGTGTATTTATCCAAAACCCTTTCACCCCTAAACCCAATCTCCACAGACAACCTTTGTGTGTAAGTCCTGGGTTGATTACAACACCTCGCGCCCCAAATAAGGTTGCAGTGCTTCCGGTATTAAAATTGTCCCGTCTGGTTGTTGGTAATTTTCCAAAACCGCAGCCATAGTACGTCCAATTGCTAAACCGGAACCGTTGAGGGTATGGACAAACTGTGTACCTTTTTTACCTGCTTCCTTAAAACGAATATCAGCTCGTCGTGCTTGAAAGTCTACAAAGTTAGAACAGCTAGAAATTTCGCGGTATTTGCCAGCCGAAGGTAGCCAAACTTCTAAATCGTAGGTTTTGGTTGAGGAAAATCCTAAATCGCCAGTACATAAATTTACTACCCGATAAGGTAGCTTTAATGCCTGTAAAATTGCTTCGGCATTACCCACCAATTTTTCTAGTTCGTCAAAGGATGTCTCAGGCTGGACAAATTTTACCAGTTCCACTTTGTTAAATTGATGCAGGCGAATTAACCCCCGCATATCGCGGCCATAACTGCCAGCTTCCCGACGAAAACAGGGAGTATAAGCACAGTGGTAAATAGGTAAGTCTTCAGCAGCGAGAATTTCCCCACGATAGAGGTTTGTCACGGGTACTTCTGCTGTGGGAATTAGCCACAAATCATCATCAGCACATTTAAAGCTTTCTTCAGCGAATTTCGGGAGTTGACCGGTTGCTGTCAGTGAGTCAGTGTTAACTAACAATGGCGGACTAACTTCTATATATCCTGCCTGAATTTGGCGATCGAGCATAAATTGAATTAATGCTCTTTCTAGTGCTGCACCAGCCCCAATTAAGCTAGTAAAGCGACTTTGGGCAACTTTAACAGCACGTTCAAAATTGAGAATACCTAGTTTTTCGCCAATTTCCCAGTGCGGCAGAATGTTGGGGTTTTGTGGAATATACTCATCACCCCAACGGCGAACTTCAACGTTATTTTCCTCATCTTTGCCAACAGGTGTAGAGTCACTCGGTAAATTGGGTAGAGCGAGTACCAGCCTGTGAATTTCAGCTTTCAGTTCTTTTTCTTTTGGTTCCAGTTCACTCAACTGAGCTTTAATGGAGTTACCTTCATCACGCAAAGCTTGAATTTCTGGGTCTTGAGGATTAACACCAGATTTGATCTTCTGACCGACAAGTTTACCAATTTCGTTACTCCGAGCTTGGAGTTGACTGCGGCTCATCTCCAGTTCTCGTTGTTGCTTGTCTAACTCTAATATCGGTTGAATGTCATAATTACCGCTACGACCGTTCAACCGCTCTTGCACTAATTGGGGATTTTCCCGTATTTGCTTGATATCCAGCACAGATTTTTCTCAGTTTTTAGCCTAGAATCTTCTTGATCAATACAGTTAACATACAAGGATTCAGCATATATTAATTTTGGCTGACTAGAACTGAAAAATCATTGTTATTTTAAACTATTGGCGCGGCAAGGCTAAAGTAGTGCATTAGATTGGAAAAATTAACCGCAGATGGACGCGGATGAAATTGATTGTTTAATACAACATTTGAGGCTTACAGCGTTTTTCATCCCAATGGGGTACATTCATCTAGTCTTGAGCATCCTAGCCTCTAACCTCTATACCCCTCCACTACCAATACGGTTCGGTTAACAAATGTATCTGTTGAGGTGAGCAGGGGGGCGGAGGAGCTTCAGGTGCAGGGGAGAGCGTACCTTCGTTCCCCCTTTCACCCCTGCATCCCTGCACCCTTGCTTGCCTACACAAGTAAGTTTCTTATCCGAACCGTATTGCCTCCACTACATATATTTCAAAAATCAGTTTAAGGAACTACCAGTTGGTATAGTTGTTTTGTCCCTAATGGTGTTAACACTGAAGCTTCTACTTTGCGGTTAGAAGGTAAAGGCAAAGTAATATCAAATCTGCCATTTGAATCAACATTTTGAGGCTGTTGATTAATTGACAGTATATTTACCGGATCAATAGTACCAATAATCTGGACTTGTCTATCTCTAGCTCGAAGTTGACTCACATTCAAACGAGTATCTTCTCGCAACGGGACTGCTGGTGAGGGTGGTTGTCCAGGGATAGTCAGATTTTGAAATCCAGCTTTTACCAGTACTGCTTGTCCTTGAGCAGAGGTGGCTACTGCTCCTTTTTTAGTTCCAACACCCATTTTACCGTCATTTTGAACACTCACACCAAACTCTGTGCCTCGGACTCCAGCAATTCCCGCCGGGGTTTTAATTTCCACACGAGATGTATTATGAGTTAGGGGGCGAACTTGTAGGTTTACTTGGCCAGACAAGACTTGTAATTGTGTAATGCGTTGGCCTTTACTACCTGTTTCCAGCTTTTGTACAGTTACAGTTGTGTTTTCCGCAACTTTAACGAAACCCGCACCTGTGTCAATTCCCAGCACTACACTAGAACTTTGTTTAGTGGTGATGGTATCACCAACTGATTTTAATCGCATTCCATTACGGACTGCTTGAGATGTTTGTCCACGGGAATAAATAACTTGTCCAATGGGGCGGCGTACTTCTAGCCATTGATTGCTCTTGACTTTTAGTGGTTCAGATGCTAGGGCATGAAAAGCAATAACTAACCCAACTATAACCACCATCAAACCTGCCCACCAAGCTTTCATAAAACTTTCTACCTTTACTCAATGGAAATAGACGACTCTGGCATCTAAACCGTGGGATCTTAGTACAGAAGATAAGCATTCCGCTTCATACCTCTTTGCAAAGCCGCCGGCATAGACATAAGCACCAAGCCTATGCTGTGCTAAAAATGCGTCGGTAACATAGCGTCTGACAATGTTTAATAACCGCTCTGATTCACCGGGAACTACTACTACGTAAGGATGATTTGGTACTTGTCCAATGACGATAACATCACTCTGTCGGAAACTGTCAACAGAATTTCTAACTTCTGACAAGCTTTGAGAAATACATGGGGATGGTTGTGTCCAACCCTTACATAACAGTGTGTTTGCTAATACAGTTATGACTATTCCTACATTTAAATATCTATTCACGTACTTTTAGATAGCTAAGGTATCCTCATCTCCTGATTTTCCTAATTTTTCACCAATTAAAAACTGGTGGTCGAAGACTATATATGACTAATGTAAAGTTTCAAGTTTATATAGGAATACGGTTTGATTCCTGAATCTAGTTATGTAGGTAGGGAGTAGGGAATGGGGAGTAGGGAGTAGGAAAGACAGCTGATCTGGGTGTACTGATTTTTTTCATAAATCAAATATGAGTCCTATAGTATTGCTTTTTACTATTTATCTGTATGATTAACAGGGCTTTGCATCTTAGTCACAGAATAAATCATAGTCAGTGTTTGCCTTCCGCGCAGTGTTAATTCTTTTAATTTTTGTGTATAAAAATTATCTTTGACTAGATGGTGTGTGGTCTCACTAATTAAGATGCTATGAGGGTTGCCTTCTTGCGTATTTTTATTGAGTTGTTCCAAACGAGCCGCAATATTTACAGCATCTCCTAGTACAGAATAGTCTAACCGTTGAGATCCGCCAATACTACCCGCAACTACTAAACCTGTATGAATACCGATGCCAATTTGAATAGCAGGCAGGCCAAGCTGTTGGAGTTCTTGATTTAATAGTATTAATCTTGCTTGCATGGCTATAGCGGCAGAGACAGCATTAATGGCATCTTGCTGAATTTCTTCGGTTTGAGTGTGAGGAAAGGGAATGCCAAAAACAGCCATAACGGCATCACCAATGTATTTATCAATTACTCCATGATGCTTGTGAACACATTCAGCCATTGCTCCCAGATAAGTATTTAACCAGTTGAGTAACTCTCGTGGTTTCATATCTTCCGAAATTGTGGTAAAGCTGCGGATATCGCTAAATAACACCGTTACTACCATTTCTTTGGCATCTAGTTGTCCTTTTTGGAAAATTTCGTCACGATTTTGCCAGATTAATCTAGCGGTATCTTGAGAAACGTGACTAGCAAATAAACTCATTAATTGTTGTTTTTCTTTTTGTTCTTGCCACTGCACACTTAAGCCTGCCAAGAGAATAGTACCAATGGGTGCAGCAGTGGGTATCCAAAGATTAGCGATTGTCAGGACTAATACTGATAAACCAAACCAAATTAGGGGTAGTAGTCCTAGTAGCAAAATTCGTTGGTAAAATTTTTGGGAAGTTAGTAAGATGCTTACGGCAATACTGATAAAAAGTAGTAGCAACAGTTCAAATTGCCAGGGGACTCTTCGCAGAAACCGTTGGTTGAGTAGGTTATCTAGGACTGCGGCGTGTAGATAAATACCAGAAGTAGGTGCTGTTTGTAGGAAGGGAGTTTTGAGAAAATCGTTTGTACCAGTAGCAGTTAACCCAACTAAGACAATTTTGTTTTGCAGTTTGGCTATATCTATTTTTTTCTGTAAAACATCGGCAAAGGAATAGGTGAGGATTTTTTCTGTTGGTTCTACCCAGTTAAGCCAGACGGATTTTTTGCTCATTCCTGATTGCAGAGATGGAATGGTAATTAAGGATTGTTGGCTTTTATTTGTGTTTGCGGTGAAGGTGTGCTGTAGAGTATTGTTGTAGGTTTCTAGTAGCTTGATGCTTAAAGAAGGAACGTGATCGATGTAGAGAAAAAAATGCCGAGTGATGCCGTCAAAATCAGCATGATTGACTATGTGTCCTATGCTCGTGACACGCTCGAAAATTTCCACAGGATGCAGGGTTTGTTGCTGTAAACTAGGGGCGACTGCTAAGACAACTGTACCGTTAATTGCCATTGCCTCTGCTAGTTTAGCATCATGATTTGTGGGTTCGGTAAACAGAATATCAAAGCCGATCGCGGCGGGAGGGGTAGCCTCTAGAGTTTCTAATAATTGAGTATAGCGATCGCGCGATAAGGGAAACTGCCCATATTGTTGTAAAGTCCGATCATCAATACCAATTACGGCTATACGTTGATCCCAACTAGAATGCGGTAGATAGTTACGGGTGCGAAATATTAAGTTAAATCCTAATAATTCCAAGCTATTCCAAGCACTGACTTGCCATAATCCCACTGATAAGAATGCCGTCAGCATCCCCGGAAAAAGTGGATATTTTTCTAAGATAGAATTTTTGAGGGATTTGTAAGCATTTCGGAGAAATTGTACTCGGAAGTTTAAAGCCATTTTATGAGAGTCTTGTCAGAGATGTTTTGATCATATTGGTATTTATAGGACTCATATTTGATTTGGGAAAAAAATCAGTACACTCAGATCAGGCTTCTTTCCTACTCCCGACTCCCCATTCCCTATTCCCTACCTACACAAATAAATTCAGAAATCAAACCGGATTCCTATATCTGAGTTGAGAGCTTGAGAAACAGAAGAGAAAGTAGAGACGTTGTATTGCAACATCTCTACTTTGTTAAATGATTAAGGATAAAGACCGCGATCGCTCAATGCCTGTGCTACTCTTCCTACACCCAAAGTATACGCGGCTAACCGCAGAGGAACTTGGCGCACTTTGGACTGTTGCATCACTTGACGGTAAGCTTGCACCATCAAATGTTCCATTTCGCGGTTGACTCTTTCTTCATCCCAAAATAGGTAAGACAAACCTTGCACCCATTCCAGATAACTCACCACCACACCCCCAGCATTAGCCAAAATATCTGGTAGCACAGTTACACCCCGTGCTTCTAGAACACGGTTGGCTTCTAGAGTTACAGGGCCGTTAGCGGCTTCGGCGATAATTTGCGCCTGTATTTGATGGACATTCTCTGCTGTAATTTGGTTTTCTAAAGCAGCCGGAATCAAGACATCGCAAGGTAAAGTCAGTAATTCGGCGTTGGTGATAACTGTAGCGTTGGGGAAACCAGCCAAATGGTGACGATTTTCGGCGGCGTAAGCTTTTAAAGCGGGAATATCCAACCCATCAGCCGCATATACCCCGCCTGTCCCGGTGGAAACTGCTATAACTTTCGCGCCTGCTTGGTGAAGTAGTTCGGCGGCTGCACCACCAACATTACCAAAACCTTGAATAACAACTCGCACTCCTTCTAAGGTTCTACCTTGGTCTGCTAAAGCTTCCCGCACAATAATCATTGTGCCGCGTCCCGTGGCCTTTTCTCTACCAAGGGAACCACCCACAGAAAGCGGTTTACCAGTCACAACCCCTGGGACAGCATGACCAACATTCACAGAATAAGTATCCATCATCCAAGCCATTTCACGGGCAGAAGTACCCATATCTGGCGCAGGGATATCTACGGAAGGGCCGATATCTTTAATTAATTCGCTGGTGTAACGCCGGGTAATGCGTTCTAGTTCTCCCACACTATATTGTTGTGGATCAATGGCAATTCCTCCTTTTGCACCACCATAAGGAATACCCAACAACGCACATTTCCAAGTCATCAACATAGCGAGTGCGGAAACTTCCCGCAATGTGACCGCCGGATGATAACGAATCCCGCCTTTGTAGGGGCCTAAAATATCAGAGTGTTGTACCCGATGTCCTGCTAATACCCGTATTTCGCCATTATCTAGTTTCACGGGAATGGAAACTGTTACCACCTTGCGCGGATGACTGAGAATTTCCAGTACACCTTGGTCTAACCTTAATTCTTTCCCGGCTGCTTCTAAGTAGCTACAAGCTTGATCGAATGGGCATATATGGGCTGGTGTAGCAGCTTCCAGAGGCATTGTCGGTGTTGCAATCATAAAAGTTTCTCCTCATCGCGGTATCTTTGCGAACTGGATACATATATGCCTAGCTTATCCTCTATATTCAAAAATGAATAAATTTCTGTAGTTTTTGTTACAATTTTATTTTTTGTTAAAAAAAGCACAGTTCTGGTGAAATGTGCTTGATCAACAGTGAAGAATCAATATTTACACATCAGGGATCAATTGGGCAGAATACCTGAGAAGTGAAATGACCATGAAAGCCATAGGGGATGTGATGTTTGAGGTGTAGACGAGCGATCGCACCTTTGGTTAAATCACTAGCATCTAAAATTACCACATCTGAACGGTGATGAGCCGCATCATAAACTAAAGTGAGTATCCAACCATCATCTTCTTGTTCAGCACCAGGACGGGGTACAAAAATTGGTTCGCCCACAAAACCACGGGGTGCATCACTCCACAGTTGTTTTGCTCCTGTTTCTAAATCGAGTTTGAGAATTGCTTGTCCAGGAGCATGTCCCGTCTCTGCATGAGCCGCAGCTACATACACATAGCGATAATAACGCCCAACTTTACCGGGATTTACACTCGGAAATTCACAACTATGATTTGTGATTAATTTCTTTTGTACCGTTTGACTATCAAGATTCAGGTGGAACCGCCAAATATTACCGGGGGGAAACTGCTCAAAATCAACTTGGCGAAAATCACTGGCTGGTTCTAGTTCGGGAAAATTTTCATAGCAAATAGTATCAATGAATATTTCACTTCCCACCTCAAAAGCATTGGCGTGATGGAAAATAAAACCTGCTTGAGTTTCTAAAACTTGGATGTTTTGTTGTCCCTCTTGGGGAGTGCGGGGAATTACTAAAATCCGCGTCGGCTTGTTGGGTTGAAACTTGATACTTTCTGCGGCACTACTAATACCCAAGGTAAATAATAGGGGATTAAAGGTGACAGGATTTTGAAAGAATATATAGTAATTGGGTGTAATGACAAAATCGTGAATAAAGCAGAAACCAGGAATAGTGTAATCATACTTTTTCAGAACTTTACCGATTTGATTAAGTTCAAAAACACTCAGTTTAGTTGATAGTCCTGGGTTACTGGAAAAATTCACTAGACAAGGTGCGCCGCCATCTTGATAACTACTGGGGTCAATGCGGGGATGGGCGCTAAAGGGTTGACGCTCTGATAATAAACCATGAAAATTTTCTCTCCCCAAGGTTTCTAGTGTGTAGGGGTCGAGGCGATAAGGGTCTTCACCTTCCCACAATGCTAAAAGTTTTTCTGCCCAATAAATAACGCTGGTGTTGGCAGTATTCTTAATTTTTAAGTCGAAAAGATTCGCTAACCAACCACCGGGTTTTTGAGTGCCAAATGCACCGCGATATAAAATTTTCCCGGCTTTTTGTTCTGCTAAATAATCATCAGTCTGCACAAAGCGATTACGAAAATGAGCGCGACCTTGATTGAATATAATGCGGCTAATCATCCCATCGCCATCAATGGGATGATGAATACGTTGTCCATTTATCTCCAATAATCCAGGGCCATTTCTAAAAAGTGTACCTTGGAGTTCTAGAGGGATTTGTCCTTCTATCTCATCAATCCAATAGTCATATTCTTGGGGTAGAGATTCATATCCTTTCTGCCAATCTTCAAGTGTGTAGGATTTTTGTAATTCTTGATTTTTTAAATTCTGCATAGTTTTGATTTTTTTCACGCAAAGGCGCAAAGGCGCAAAGAGATTTTTATTTGTAAGAATTCAGGAGTCAGAAGACAGAATTATAAATTCATTATGATTCTGCTATGGCAATCCTATCTGAGTTGTGAAAAAGTATTTTTTTTAACGAACCGCAAAGGGCGCAAAGGACACAAAGAAAGAGATTTCACAAATTATTTAGGATTGCTATAGATAGAAATGCTAATCATGGATATTATTAATTAACAAACTCCGATCAATTCTGACTTCTGGATTCTGAATTCCGAATTCTGATTTTATTCAATCACTTGTGATTCTTGTTCTGGGAGTATTAAATTTTGAATGAATGGTTCGCTGTTAGTTGGTAAGTTTTCAGTTTGGGTGTTGTCTTTTGGTAGCCAATTAAGAAATACTAGTGGTAACAAGGTGCTGAGATTGGTGATAGTTACCAAAATCCACAGTGAGTCAAAGTTACTCTCGGTAATACCCAGCCAGTGCATGATGATGGCTCCAAATTCATAAGAGACCATCCCGGCTAAGTTAAAGACGGACATTAATAAGGCAAATAAGGTTGCTTCGACTCCAGGGGGGCAAAGTCTAGCGGCTAATACCAATACTGGCATATAGGCGATTTGTCCCATTACGGTGAGGATGAGGCTATCTCCCAAACTGAACCAGTGGTCATCTATACCTAAAGCTCGGTTAGTGTGAGTTACCAAAAGCAGCATTGTCATGCCTAAAACTGCTGAAATTACGGTACTCCAACCAAATATGAGCCGGAATGAAACGCTTTTGAGAAAACGTTGAAAAATCCAAATACCTAATAAGGAGGCGAGACTTGTAACTAGGCGGACTCTGCCTAAAAATTCTGGTTCAAAGTGGAGTTCGTTGGTACTGAAGTAGAAAAAGGCTGATTCGGCGGTTGGGGTAGCTTGTAAAATAAAGACAAAAGCTGCTGGTAGCCAAATTGTTTTTTGGCTGACTGCTTGGCGTAGTTGTTTAAGTTGATGTTTGATACTTAGGTCTTGAGTGTTATTAGTATCGTTAGTTTCTTGATTAACGGGAGATTCAGCAATAAACCAAGCCGCCACAGAGACAATTAATGGAAAAGAAGCTGTAATAAAAAATACTGTGCGGGTGGTGAAATGTTCGAGCAAGATACCACTAAAGTATGCTGTTACTAAACCACCAACAGCCGATGCGCCCCAACATAAAGATTGTAGTGAGCCTGCATCGGCTTGGGATTCGACTCTGGCTCGTTCGACAACCAGGGAATCGACTATGACATCACTGACAGCTATGGCTAGGGAACTGAGGGCGATCGCGGCGGTTGCTGCCCAGCTACTATGAACTACTGTGGCCATACTCAACCAAGCAACAGCACCTAATATCCCAGACAATACTAAATATGGACGGCGACGATAACCAAAAATCGGCAAGCCATCAGACATAAAGCCAAATAGCGGCTTAATCATCCAAGGTAAGGCGACAACGCCAAATAATGCTGATACCTGCGCCGGACTCAGCATTAAATCATCCTTGAGGAAAAAGCTAACAGCTAAACGCGCCAGTCCTAAAATCCCTTGGACAAAGTAAACACTAAGAATAGCAATTAACTCGGCACTGGGTTCATGGCCGAAGAAGATTTTTTCGGTTATCGAGTCTTTGACCTTGGACAAGCCAGACGAGTCAATGAGCATTTGATAAATATTTTTTAAGTTTTGTCTACTTTTCTATAATATCGATTTCTTATGAATTGGGGAGTAGGGAGTAGGGAATAGGGAGTAGGAATCAATGATTAGCATTAATGCTGGATTCCAAAACTGCGATCGCTTTTGGTGGTACAGATGTAAAACGAATTGTCACCAGATGTTCGTCAAGGTCAGATTTTTTCATGACTTTGGCGTAGATAAATTCTTCTGTGGAGAGTTCGGTATTGAGTAATTTCAGTTTCAGGTTATTTAAGACTTCTAAGGAATTGAGCGATCGCATCTGTGCAATCTTGGGGGAAAGGCTAATCAATTCCCCTGGAAATGCTGCGCCAACGGCTTGTTTACCTTGTAAAATTATATACTCGACTAAAACTGGCTGAGTTAAAGTCACCATTTCCCCATCTTCGTTGGGCAGAAACAAATTATATTGCCCACCAACACCGTGAACTTCATAAATAGTGACTGATTCTCTGATACCTTTAGGCTGGATTTGCATTTGGCTGCCGATGTGTAATTCAATGTTGGCATCTTTGAGGGTATTTTCGGAAATTAAAACTTGTCCCCCAACTGTATAAGTTTCGACACGAGAAGCCAAGTTGACATGGCTACCAACAACTGTATATTTAGCGCGTTTTTGGGAACCGATATTACCAGCAACAACCTCACCTGTATTAATTCCAATACCCATTTCGAGAATTGGGAGATTCATTTTTTTATTATGTTCATTGACTTGCTGCATTACTAATTGCATAGCAATTGCACAAGCGATCGCTCTTTGAGAATCATCAGGACGATTCACAGGCGCACCGAACATCACAAAGATCCCGTCACCCATAAACTCATTAATCGTACCTTTGTACTGATTAATCACATCAGTCATTGCCTCTAGGTAATAATTGAGAACTGACACCACTTGTTCAGGTGGTAACTGTTCCGACATCGCAGAAAAGCCACGTAAGTCAGAAAAGAGCAGTGTGACTTTGCGGCGATCGCCACCGATGTTTAAGCCGGTGGGATTTTCCAGTAAATTAGCCACTACCTCATCAGTCAGGTAGCGCCCAAAGGTTTTCCGCATTCCATTGGCGGTTTCTGCAATGTAGTAAGTAACTGCGATCGCTGAGGTAGCCAATGCTAAAAATGATGGTACTATCGGAATCCACCAACCAGCTAAAAAAGCTGCAAAACCTGTCCCGACTAAAGTCCCAGTCGTTAACACCACATTAATAGGTAAGCGGATTTTTTGATGACTATTGTGGCGTTGTACCCAACATAAAGTTGCACCTGCGATCGACCAACTCAAAATCCACAAATATTCTAAAGGCTCAGGTAAACTCTGAATTTGTGGGCGACCATCAAGAGCAGCACTCAAAATTTGACTGATCAAATTTGCATGAATCGTCACACCAGCCATTCGCTCTGGGATGGCAAACACAGTACTACTATATGGTGTATAAAATAAATCTTTTAAACTTTCAGATGTTGCACCAATCAATACCACCTTATCCCGCAGCAAATCTGGTGGAATTTGATTGGTTTGGACTTGGGTTAAAGAGACTCTCTGAAACTTTTGGATTCGTCCTCGATAGTTGAGCAGCACTTGATAACTACCAGCATTCGCCCGAATATAACTGCCATCATTAGCTTCAAAAATGGGAAAAATCCCTTTACCCAACTGTAAATAGTTGGGGTTATTTGCTGATGGTTTCTCGGTAATTCCTTCAGGCTTTAAATATAACAAAGCCAGTTTCAAAGCAAAACTTTCTAAAACTTCGTCATTTTTTAAATTAACGTAGAGCAATCCACGTCTAATTCTGCCATCAATATCTATCGGTAAATCATTAGACCCAACTTGATTGCGTTGCTTTAATACAGGCGACGCATTCACAGCCGAACTATCAACAGTATCAGAAACTTTTTGGACTCCAATAATATTAGGTGTCGATTTAAATACCTTAACTAAAGCTTGATGACCAGGATTAACAGGTAAATCACGATAAATATCTAAACCAATCGCTCTGGGTTTTTGTTGCTTGATTTTCTCTAACACACTAGCCAAAGCAGTATCAGTCATAGGCCATTGCGTTTGCCGACGGATATCTGCTTCATTAATTTCCACAATCACAATGCGGCTATCAACTGCTTCTGAAGGACGCATTTGGAAAAAATTATCCAACGTCACTAACTCTAATAGTTGCAACCAGCCCATCAACCTTAAGCCAATCACTAAGGCTGTCATACTAGGAACAGCAAATAAAACACCCCGCCATTGCCAAATTTGCGGCTTAAGTTTTGACCACATCATAATTTTAGGTACTGGGTAGAGCAAGTTAGTATTTCATTCAATTCGCACTCTCCAGTTACCTATCCGTATTCTTTGCTACCTATTTAGTCGCTCTTACAGCAATCAACAAATGGCTCAGAAGCCAGTGCATTTAAATTGACTGATTTCAATAATGTCCACCAATCAACTCTGGCTCGCACATTTTTCGGCTCACTGCGGCGTAATTGTGCTGAAGTCGCTAGTGCTTCATACCAAATCCCAGCTTCAGCATAAAGGCTTGGTAATTTACGAGGTTGGGCTTTGGCTAATGCTGCTGATAATGAGGCTTCTGCTTCAGTGCGTTCTACCCAACCATCTACCCAAGGATTTGTGCTGGCATCTTGAGAGTTGCACATAACAGTCAAATACCAATGGTAAGTTTTGCCCACTGCTAATTCTGGGGCAGTCTTAGGTAAGGTAAAACTGATAATTCCAGATTTATTCGGCAGCGTCAAAGTTGTTTCATAAACAGAATTCTCATCTTTATCAGTTAACAGCACAAACTTGGCTGTTTTGACTGAAGATTCCGGTACAAACCAGAACAATGTAGGACGTTCAGCTAATGTCAAACCTAGTTTGTTTGCAGGTAAGAGAGGGACTATTTGTTTCTTATTTTTCAAACAACTAGAACCGCGAGTTGAACCACCAGCACTGGCGGGTGGATCTCCGCGTTTTGGTGGCTTAAATGCTTGGCTAATTTGCCATCCTTGTGTTTTCGAGATAGATTCAGCTTTTACCTGTGCGTTGAGACTAGAAATTGGCAGAACATCTAAGCACAGTATGGACAAGACGGCAAAATATACAGATGACTTAATCCATTTCATATTGATGATGTTGCTTTGGTTTGAGATTGACCAAAACTCATAAATTTTTACTTACTGGCTTGTTCCAGGAATTTAGTTATGGCGGTTCTCGGTTGGATGAGGTACATTTCAACCCCACCCCCAACCCCTCCCCGCTTGCGTCAGCAAATACGGGGTGGGGTTCCAACTGTATTACAAGCAAGTAAGAACTGCTATATGCCTGGTAGTCAGCTAAATTTAAGTGTTCCCAAAAATCACCTTGAAGTTTGCACTCGCCAAAAATTACTAGTATTTTTTTGTATAAACCAATACTTAAGATATTTAGTAGAAATCAGAAATTTGGCATCTTTACTGTTGACGATCGCACTTTTAACGCTGACTATTGACTATTCACTTTTGACGGTTCACCAATGATTAAAATCGCAGTTATTGGGGTTGGGCGTTGGGGAGTACATTTACTGCGGAATTTTTTAGCACATCCCCAAGTCAGTGTGGTAGCAGTATTAGATCCCCACGCAGAAAGATTAACAGCAGTCAAACAGCAATTTAATTTAGATGAAAATGTATTATTAACAACCCAGTGGACGGATTTACAGAAAATAGCAGATTTAGCCGCAGTTGCGATCGCCACACCAGCCACAACTCACTATCATTTAATCAAAGATGCTCTCCAGCAGGGATACCATGTTTTAGCGGAAAAGCCTTTAACTTTAGACCCCAAGGAATGTGAGGAACTTTGCTATTTAGCAGAGTTACAAAAGTTAATTTTGATGGTTGACCATACTTATTTATTTCACCCAGCCGTTACAGCCGGAAAAGCGGTAGTTGAGGCGAATCAATTAGGTGAATTACGTTATGGTTATGCTTCTCGCACCCACTTGGGGCCAGTCCGCCAAGATGTTGATGCACTCTGGGACTTAGCGATTCATGATATTGCGATTTTTAACAACTGGCTGGGACAAGTAGCTGTAAAAGTGCAAGCAACGGGGACAGTGTGGTTGCAAACAGCAGAAAACTCACCATCTGATTTAGCAGATTTAGTTTGGGTAACGTTGACCTACCCGAATAACTTTCAAGCATACATTCATTTGTGTTGGCTAAACCCTGATAAACAAAGGCGTTTGGCTGTGGTGGGTAGTCTGGGGAGTTTAATTTTTGATGAAATGTCACCGAATGCACCATTGACTTTATTACATGGTGAATTTGAACGCCAGGAAAATCTTTTTATTCCGGTAAATCAAAGCCGAGAAGTGATTGACTTAAACCCTGGTGAACCTTTACAACAAGTGTGCGATCGCTTTATTCAATCCATATTCCAAAATCAACCGCCGCTTGTGTCATCAGGTTGGGTAGGTACAGAGTTAGTCAAAATTTTGGCAGCTTTAACCGCATCTCTCAATCAAGGTGGAAAACCTATTTTTATAAGCAATATTTAAAATTTCCTGAAAATCGCTCTACTCAGATCCCCGGCTTTTTGAAGTGGTTGGGGATCTTGATTTTTCAAGAAAGTTTGAGGACTGCTATAGATTTAATATATATGAACATAAATTTTCAAATGACTATTTACTTTTACAAAGTGTGGCAGCCTTACGGTTGTTTTTCTAACTTTTCTTGCCATCCCATCCAAATCCAAGGTACTTATTGGTCAACAGTTGAGCATTATTATCAAGCCCAAAAGTTTGTGGGTAGCAAAGATGCAGCAATTATACCTGTGATTCATGCTGCTGCCACACCAGAAGAAGCCGCCGCCCTAGGACGCTGTAGTTCAAGGACATTACGTTTAGATTGGGATTTGGTGAAAACTCAAGTGATGCGTGAAGCAGTACTCAAAAAATTTCTCACTCATACTGATATTCGAGAAGTTTTACTAGCGACAGGAGATGAGACGCTTGTGGAAAATTCTCCGACTGACTATTTTTGGGGTTGTGGTCAAGATAAAACTGGTCATAACCATCTAGGTAAAATTCTGATGAACGTGCGCGAAGAAATTCGTCACTTACGCCTTTACTCCGTAACTACCAGGAATTATCGCCAAGAGTAGATACATATAAAAGTAACTTGGTACTGGCACAGGGAATGCTGACATTCCCTAAATAAACAAAATTGAGAGGCTATCTCACTAGATTTACTGAATTAATGTGGTTAAAAATTAAAAAATCATAAAAAAAACTAGATTCATAGAGACAATTTAGGAATTGGTGGATTTACATAATCCTACCGAATACATCATTTTGTAGTAGGTATAAAATTAGTTGACAAATAATATTTCCTCGTTGTTATTAAAAGTCAAAGATAAAAACGGCGGCTCTGGGTATAGCAGCATTTTTCTAACATAGTTTAATTATTTTTATAGGTTTAGTAGGCAATGGAATATACTGATAACCCAAGCGGTTCGCAGCCTCCCTTTAGTCAAGAGGGTCTATTACACCGGATCATCAACCGGATTAGGCGATCGCTGGAACTGACAGATATTTTAACAGCTACCGTTGCCGAAGTCCGTGAGTTTTTGGCTACAGACCGAGTGATGGTATATCGGTTTGATGCTGATGGTAGTGGAGAAGTGATTGCTGAATCTCTCAATGATCAAGTACTACCATCCTTAATTGGGTTGCACTTTCCATCTGCTGATATTCCTCTGGAAAGCAGAAAAATGCTGTTATTAGGACAGCCACGGATAATTGTGGATGTATCTCAGGGTAAATTAGGGTTATCTTTGCCAGCGCCCAACACTACAGCAGAACTTCTAGAAAGCGAAAGCGAAAATACCTACTATCAACAAGTAGATCCCTGCCATATTCAATATTTAACAGCAATGGGGGTACAGTCTTCGCTAGTGGTGCCGATTGTACATAGCGAAGTCCAAGGTGATTCTTTCAAACCCATACTTTGGGGACTATTGGTATCACATCACAGTCAACCACGAGAGATGTCCCCAGCAGAACTGACCCTAATCCAGCAAGTTGTTGATCAAGTAGCGATCGCGATCGCTCAAAGCACTCTTTATGCCCAAACTTTAGCAAGACAAAAGCGGGAAGAGACGATTAATCGTGTTACGACTCTACTGCATCAATTACCAAAACTGGAATTACAGGCCGCTTTAGAAGAAACTGTCATCGCCTTAAATGGTATGAGTGGCCGCCTTTACATTGAATCTGCAACAGAAGTTTACACCTTTGGCGAACAACCAACCATCCCATTCGAGCCAGAAACTAGCATCATCGAACAACATCCTGTTTGGCAAAAATGGATGGATGAATGCAAACAAGGTCAAATTTGGATGACCACCAACCTTTACCATGAAGCACATTTGCGTGTTTTAGCATTTGCGTTTCAGTTAACCCAAATTCGAGGTATGTTAGTCATTCCTCTGCATTACCGACAAAAATTAATCGGTGTATTGAGTGTGTTTCGCCCAGAATTCAACACCGAAATCTTGTGGGCTGGACGACGTGAACACAATCCCCAACAACAATTACCGCAAATTTCTTTTGATGTGTGGCGAGAAGAAAAAAAGGGGCAAGCGATTGCTTGGACAGATGAAGACATTTCCCTCGCCCAGGCTTTGTCTCATAGCTTTTCGATTGCTGTTCAGCAACAACAAATGTACCAAGAAGTACAGGCAATCAATAGCAATTTAGAACTGTGGGTAAAAGAGAAAACGGCGGAACTAGAAAAATCCTTATTGTTTACTAAGGTAATTAAGCAAGTTTCCGAACAAATTCGCCGTTCATTAGATTTGAAAACTACCTTACAAACTATAGTCTATGAAGTTCGTTCACTGCTAAATTCTGACAGGGTGATCATTTATCAAAGAACTGGTGAATCTGAGGGTCAGGTAATTGTTGAAGAAATCAACGGTTCTTGGTTATCAACTCTGGGAATTCCCACACCAGCAGGCTGTATACCCGATGAATCAACATTTGTATTCTTACAGGGTAAAGTTAGAACTATTAATAATGTCAATACAGATTCTATTAATGCTTGTCACAGAGAATTTTTGCAGAATATACAAGTACAAGCTAACTTAACTGTTCCCATCAATATCGGTTTGCAATTTTGGGGTTTACTGATTGTGCATCAGTGTGCCAAGCCCAGAGATTGGCAAGATACAGAAATAAATTTACTTCAACAGTTGGCTGATCAAGCTGCGATCGCTATTCAGCAAGCTCAACTTTATGAACAAAGTTGTTTATCTGAAGCCGAAGCCAGAGCAAAAGCTACACAATTAGAACAAACTTTAATAGAACTGCAAGCAGCACAAACGCAATTAATTCAAACTGAAAAAATGTCCAGCTTGGGTCAGCTAGTAGCAGGCGTAGCCCACGAAATTAACAACCCAGTTAACTTTATCTACGGTAACTTACACTATGCGAATCGGTATACTCAAGACTTGTTAAAAATGATCGAGCTTTATCAGCTGCACTATCCTCAACCTCATGCTGAGATTATTTCTACTGCGAGGAGTGTTGATTTAGAATTTTTGGCAGATGATTTACCAAAAATGATTTCTTCCATGCAAGTTGGAGCCGATCGCATTCGTTCGATTGTTTTATCTTTACGCAATTTTTCTCGCTTAGATGAAGCTGAAAATAAACCAGTCGATTTACATGAAGGTATAGATAATACCTTATTAATTTTGCAACATCGCCTGAAATCTACAGCTAATTTCACAGGTATTGACATCATCAAAGATTATGGTGATTTACCCTTGATAGAATGTTATGCCGGACAAATCAATCAAGTCTTTATGAACATTATCACAAATGCTATTGATGTCTTGGAAAATCAAGGAGATTTAGGGCAAGATAAATTTCAGCTTCCTAAGCCGAAAATCTCAATTTCTACGAGACTAGCTACAGATACATCACGCATATTGATTCGCATTGCTGATAATGGGCCAGGAATGACGGAAGATGTCAGGAAGCGAATTTTTGATCCATTTTTCACCACCAAAGCTGTAGGGAAGGGTACAGGGTTAGGATTAGCTATTAGTTACCAAATTATTGTCGAAAAACATGGTGGAATGATGGACTGTATTTCTGAAATCGGTAAAGGAACAGAGTTTTGGATTGAAGTTCCCATTAGGTTGTTACGTCATCTAAATAATAAATAAAAGTAGGCAGTAAAATCGATATAGAGATAGATTTACAATGGCTGAAGAAGTTTTATTTTCCTCAACAAAGTGTAATAATTCTCAAAACAATTTCACTATTTGTGTCATTTTGAAAACAAAAATTCAAAAGTCATTTCATTCATGTCAACCTAATATTTATCATGAATGACTTCCGACTGTTCAGCTATATATTCTCCTCTTCAAAGTAAAGTTTAATTGCAGAAATATTCATACTAATCTACTGATGTTAATCTAATAAATGAAGTTACTTAGCTTCCCTGGCAGATAAAACAGCTAGAGTGCAATAAAAGAAGAGGTAAAACGCTGTTGAATTTATGTCTGTCTCGTACAAACCCAACAACACCCAACGCGATCGCTGATATTTCCTCAAATATTGAAAATCAGGGGGCGCTGTAAACTGGTTTTCATTGCTTGTTTTGAGTAGTGAAAGAGATTACATCCCTGCCTAGAAGAAACAAGAGGAGGAAATAATTTTAGCTAGTAGATGCTTGGGTGTTGTTGTATTTAGGTAAAACAGTGTAAGCTAGTAGCCAGCTAATTGCAGTAGAATGTAGAATCCAGAATTCAGCAGTAAGTTATTGAGTGTGGGTAATTCAACTTCTTCAAACTCATAACTTCTGTAAGCTCAAATGGCAATTCGCCTAGCAAATTCTGAATTCTCATGAAATAAACAGTTAAATAATTCAAATAGCGCCTTATGTCAATTATTGCGCTCAGAGCATGGTACCTTCAAGATTATGAACCAATTTCACAATTGGAAAAACGCCCAGCAGATATTCGTCTCAGTAAAAAAAGTCTACTGCGTTCGGCTTTGCGAGCAGACTTTTTAGAAGATAGTGATGACGTGAAAAAATCTGTGTGGTTTGAGCGTTATTTGGAAGGGGAAAATATTGAATTTTATATTGAAGGTAGTGGTGGTTATTGTGTAGCTAATATTGACTTGATTAGTCATGAAATTTATTTCACCAAACAAGCATTGTTAGCGCAGTTAGATCCAACCATTTTTTTCTGCTATCAAACTGAGTATAGTGCAGCCAGTGAAGCCTTGCGCGAGGGGTTGCAAAAAAGCTTGGAAATTTTGAATCTGCGATCGCGTCTGCCTTTAACATTAGTAGAATCTTATAGACCGAGTGATGGCATTCTGCGCTTAAATAAAGCCATGATGCGAAAAATCCGCAAGAGTTTATTGTTTATAGCCGACACTACAGCCATCGCCAGCATTGACAGCCAAGAAAATCAGCAATTAATTCCTAGTCCTAATGTTTGCGTAGAAATTGGCTATGCAATTCAAAGTAAACGCTCTGAACAAATTTTATTAGCACACATGCAGCGCCCAGATTTAGAAGGTAAAATTCCTTTTGATTTACCAACACAACAAATTCTGCAATTCAAAAATAGTACCGAACTCAATAAAACCCTGATTAAAACCTTAGAAGTTCAGTTAGCAAGGTTTAAGTTATTTTACTAAAACGCCCATGTGGTTTTAACATAAATGCCATATCAGGGCCAGTCGGCACAATTCCACCAGGGTTAAGCGGGAAAAGATTGCCATAATAGTCTTGCTTGACACTTTCTAAATCACAAGTTCCAGCCACACCTGGTAACTGATATAAGTCGCGTAAGTAGCCTCCTAAATTGGGATAATCTTGAATGCGGTGGCGGTTACACTTAAACAACCCATAGTACACAATGTCAAAGCGAAATAGCGTTGTAAACAAACGTACATCCGCTAAAGTGAGATTGTTACCACAAAGATATCGGCTATTATTCAACGCTGCATCAATTTCATCCAGAGTATCGAATAATTGATCACAAGCTTGGTTGTATGCAGCTTGAGTTTGGGCAAAGCCACAGCGATAAACACCATTATTAACATTTGTGTAAATCTTTTGATTCCACCAGTCAATTTTTTCTTGCAGTTCGGCTGGGTAGAGATTGAGTGTGGGATTTGTCGCTAACTGATTAAATTCTGAGTTCAAGATGACAATAATTTCCGCACTTTCGTTATTGACAATGGTTTTGGTTTGTTTATCCCATAAAACTGGAACTGTACAGCGCCCAGTGTAACCAGGTTGGGCAAGCTGATACAATTGGGCGAGAGTTTGACAACCTTCATCTTCACTGGTAAATACCCAACCCCCAGACTCCGCCGAAGGTTCAACAGTAGTAACTGAGATCACATCTTCCAATCCTTTGAGCGCCCTGACAACTAGTGTGCGATGCGCCCAAGGACAACCCAAGCCAACGTAAAGTTTATAACGTCCTGCTGCTGGTTGGTAAATGTTACCCTCAGCTTGACTCACAACACTTCTAAACTGACTGTCGGGACGAATATATTCCCCTGATTGACTGCGGGGGGCGAGTCGAGACATCATAATCTGCCAAAGAGTCGTCCAGACAAACTTACCTAAACCGATAATGAGCTTTGGCGGTAGAGATTTGCCTTTTTTCTTAATTTTGGTATCAGTCATAGTTGAGTAGAAACCGATGTCTAGGACAAGCTACTAATTGCGTCTACGCATTTATGCTCAATTACAACTCTAACGCTCTTTCTCTTCTCTGAGCCTTGGCGTGAGGTTTTTACGCCTCTACACTAAAATCAACCTGATCGTAAATATCCCCGTAAGGATTCAGGTAACAGAGTATTGACAAAGGGGACAGTTGAGGTGGAGTATCACAAATATGAACGAAAACCTGCCTCAAGAACTAGAGAGAGAAAGTTTGGGCCAGTTATCCAAAGAAGAACTGGTAAACATGATCATTGAGCAGAGCAAGGTGATACGTGAACTACAGCAAGAAATAGAGCGTTTAAAAGTCAGTCGAGATTTAGACAGTTCTAATTCGTCGAAACCACCATCACAAGACATCCACAAAAAGAGCGAAAACAAAAAAGCACCACACCTTGAAGAATCAAGTCAACCGAAAAAGAAACCAGGTGGGCAGCCAGGACATCAAGGTAAGACTCGTAAAGGTTTTGGCAGAGTAGACCGTTATGAAATCTTACGCCCTCTTGATTGTGTTTACTGTGGTCAAAAAGCATTTGCGTCTGTGGCAGTAAAAGTAGAAAAACACGCGGTAGCGCAATTAGTGGAACGACCCATAGAAATAGTTGAGTATCAACGCCAAACCTGTGTGTGTGAATGCTGTGGAAATGTACAAACAGCCTCTTGGGCAGCAGATATTATCCCAGGACAAGATTTAGGGGTTAAATTACAAGCATTTTTAGGGTGGGCAAATAATTATGCACATATGCCCTATGAAAAACAGCAGGAAATGTTGTGGGAATTAGGTCAAATTGAAATTGGGTTAGGAACTTTAGTCGCCACCAATGAACGAGTAGAAAAAGCAATTGAACCGAGCGTTATTGAGTTAAGTGATTGGATAAAACAGACACAACCTAACATCCATGTGGATGAAACGCCCTGGCCAGTTAAGGGAGTTAAAGAATGGTTGTGGGTAGTTGCCAATTCAGAATTTTGCCTGTTTACTGCGGCTGATACTCGCTCCAGAGCAGAATTAGAAGCAATTTTAGGAACTCAATATCAAGGCGTAATTATCAGCGACGATTTTAGTGTTTATAACGGCTATCAAGCTTTTGCCCAACAGAAATGCTTGGCGCATCTACGTCGTCATTTCAAAAAATTAATTCAACTTCCCGGTCTTCACAACCAAGCTATTGCTGAAGCATTTGTTGATTTAATTGATGAAGCTTTTAGACATTACGCCCAATGGTTCCAGACTCTTGAGTGCGCTAGTTACAACGATTGGGTCAATAAATTCAAAACTAAGTTGCATTCCTCAATTGATCAATGGATTGATAAGGCAGGAGCTACCGCAGGACAGCTTTTACGTTCTTTACGCGACAAGGCTCATCAATGGTGGTATTTCCTGGATAATCCTGAAGTCCCTCCTGATAATAATCAGGCCGAACGATCGCTGCGTTTGGCTGTGACAAAACGTAAGGTTAGTGGTGGCTCCCGTTCAATGGAGCGGTTTCAACACACCGCTAATTTATTGACAGTGGTACAGACTTGTCGCCGCCAAGGTCGGTCTGTGATTGATTTTTTGTGCAAGCTCTAATTGCTGATTCTAATAATTCTCACTCTCGCCCTTCTTTACTTCCGCAATATTAGACCTGAATCCTTACATATCCCCCAGCAAAACCTGACAAGGAATAGAAGATAAATTCAACAACAGATTTGCATCTTCATATTCAGAAAATATCCACTTATTATTATCTGTTTTGTAATACTGCTCAACGTGGATTTTATATTGGTCAATCAGAATATATTCTTGAAAATTAGGAATTGTCCGATAAGCAGCAAACTTTTCATCGCGGTCATAACTTTTAGTAGATTTTGATAACACCTCAGCAATCAACACTGGGTTAATTAAAGTATCCCGTCTTCCTTCTGCATACTCTAGTTGATCTGCGATCGCCATTACATCAGGATACACATACATTCTTTTTTGAGGAATCCAAAGACGTTGCCTGAGCATAAAGACTTGATAAGACTGGCGTTTCAAAGCCATTAGTAAATTAGCACCAAAGTTACCAACAACTGTATTATGGTTTGGTATTTCACTTACCTGAAGAATAACTTGCCCGTCCATATATTCGTGCTTTTCCTCTGAATTAACCTCAAATTCTAAATATTCTTCCGGCGAATAGTAGCGTTGTTCTGGTAACTGCATAACTACCAAAATAATCAGTAATTAACCGCAGATAAACACAAATAATTTATCTGGGTATATCTGTTGTTTTATTTTAAGTTAACTCAACTCAATACTTGCTCTGCTTCAATGGTATTAATTTGGTCAATAACATTCCAAACTTCTTGTAACATTGGTTCTAACCCAGTACGAGTGACCGCAGAAATCAAGAAAACTGGAGCATAAGCAAGGTGATTTAATTGAGTAGCCAACGCATCTAAATCAACTTCTTCTCTATCAACTACCTCAATTTTATTCAGTGCTAAAATTTGCGGACGCTCTGTTAAACCGCGTCCATAAGCTTGCAATTCTTGTTGAATAGTATTGTAGTCTCTGATGACATCATCGCTGGTTGCGTCAATTAAATGTAATAGTACTCGTGTGCGTTCAATGTGACGTAAAAAATCATGTCCCAAACCGGCACCTTGGGCTGCACCTTCAATGAGTCCGGGAATGTCGGCAAAAACTGTACCATCACCCGTGGGTTTTCGCACGACACCCAAATTTGGTATGAGGGTGGTAAAGGGATAATCAGCAATTTTTGGTCTAGCTGCTGATAAAGAAGAAATTAAGGTAGATTTACCAGCATTTGGTAAACCAATAATTCCGACTTCTGCTAATAGTTTCAACTCCAAACGGAGAGACTTTTTTTCCCCTTCTAAACCAGGGAGTGCATATTCTGGGGCGCGGTTGCGGTTACTTAAAAAATATTGATTTCCTAGTCCACCTTTACCGCCTTCAGCAATAACTAAAGTTTGTTCTGGTGCAATTAAATCGCCGATAATTTCATCAGTCTCGGCATCATAAATCACTGTACCGCAGGGAACTTCGATGATTAAATCTTTCCCAGATGCGCCAGTACGGTTATTAGGGCCGCCTCGACCACCATTTTCCGCCTTAAATAGATGGTTGTATCTAAAGTCAAGTAGGGTTTGGAGGTTTTCTACAGCCTGGAATATCACAGAACCGCCGCGTCCGCCATTTCCACCAGAGGGGCCGCCAGCCGGCACATATTTCTCTCTGCGGAAAGCGACAATACCATCGCCACCTTTACCAGCTTCAACTTCAATTGCTACTTGATCAATGAATTGCATATTTCTACAGTGCTGAGTTGTGAGTTCTAAATTATAAGTTTTTTAATCAATGCTTTATCTTTATTCTCTACTTTTAACTCAACACTCAGCACTCAAATATATGGCGTAACATCCTCACCGCAGTCATCTGCTAAATAGGAGAGGGCGCGGAAACGTAACCCAACTAATTGTTCATAAAGTGGATTAATCTTACACAAGGGCGGGATGTGGACAATTTTACGTCCAAATAAGGTGACATCTCGTTCAAACGGACATTGAGAGGGAATCATTTTACATAAAAACCGAGCAACTCTGGGGTCTTGTACATCTAGCCCATCTAACCAGTCGCGTAGTGAGTTAAGTGGTAAGTGGGGTGGCGTTTTGGATGAAACTAGCGGGTCTTGAATTTCTAGGGTATGTCGTAGGGCTTGGATAATATCTTCTGGGAGTTCTAAAACTTGGCAAAATTGGTGTAGTACTTGATCTTCGCTCGAAGAATATGTACCATCAGCGATCGCTACCATCACAGCTGTACGTAAAAAATTTTCAGCTGCTGGCGTACCTTTACCCAAGGCTGTGGCTAAGTCTTCTGGTGTAATTACCTCTAAAGACTCCCATTTTAGGCTCGGTGCTAATTCTTCTTTGGTCAGAC
Source organism: Nostoc sp. FACHB-190 (assembly GCF_014696905.1). NCBI lineage: Bacteria > Bacillati > Cyanobacteriota > Cyanophyceae > Nostocales > Nostocaceae > Nostoc > Nostoc sp. FACHB-190. The sequence goes on along the minus strand of NZ_JACJQW010000040.1, from coordinate 21,931 downwards.
TAGCAATAAATTGCTGTTCATGGTCATCAAAGTTGCCATCTGCCCAAGCAATGGTTAGCAGTCCACGCAACCAAGCGGCTATTTGTTCGCTACTGTATGGGGATTGTACAACACTAGTCATACATTTACTCCTCAAGCTTCTCTCGATGATTACTAGGCTAACTTGAAGGCAACTGATTGCACAGTTAACTCCCAGGCTTTTTAAGATTTGCTGTTTTGTTAACTACAAGTAAGGTGCGATCGCTTCCTGATCACATTGCAAGTTAAACTACTCTTAAAATAATCTTGAGAATTTTTATATTTAAACTTGTACTAAGATAATGAATTTAGATAGCGGAGGTACTCAGCAATTGTGAACTTATGACCTTTAAATGCTGCTCACAGCACACTCAAATAGTCAAGTATTAAACATCTATTATTGATAATAAATATCAAATATGTAGAAATTCATCAAGAATCATCATCAATAGGTCAACAGACATCCACCTTCTACACCATCAGTAAGGGTTGTTCAACAATATTCCCAGAACAATCCTAAATGATTTATCAACATCTCTCTACCTTGTTTACCCTCTCCTCCTTGTCTCCCTTATCTCTGTTGTTGACATATCAAACATGACTGCTATATATAGCCCAACACATAATTAGCAATTTCAGGTATCAGCTATGTTTTATTTTGGGATTGAGCATGAAGTCGCGTTCTTAAACCAAGAAGGTAAATTTGCCGATTTTACCCACACCAAATTTACCGATTTTGCTCAAATTGTCGACAGATTACCCATATACCCTAATGATTATCCTCAACTACGTGTAGGTGATGCCGGAATTAAAAAGAAACGATGGTACATTGAAGGATTTGAAAGATTTGCTGATTCTGATCAACCAATAGATTGTTTAGCCAAAGGTATTGAAATTAGAACCACCATACATACTGATATTCAAGGTGCGGTGAATGAATTATCAGAAAGTTTTCGTTTACTGCAAGAGTTAGCGGTTAGCTTTGGTTACACACCAGTTTTAGCTAGTTTTAACCCTTACAAAACAGTTTTTGAACCCCAACCACCATTAAATGATTTTGAAATCAAACAACTACAAGCTTATCCTGATGAGCAAACTGCTAATATTTACATGGTCAGTTACGGGCCAGATTTAAATATTTCTGTAGCAGATATGTCTACAGAAAAGTTAATTGATATTGGTCAAAAGTTAACTTATTACAGTCCTTATATCGTCCCTTTTACTTATAGTTCACCTTTTTACAATGGTAGTTTGTGGGAAGGATTATCAGTCAGAACTTTTATTAGAACAGGTAAACGTTCAGCAACACTGGTTTTCGTGGAAAAAGCAGAACAATTAATTCCTAGCATCCCATCATTAACCAAAGTTGCTCGCATTCCCGCAGAAATCGGACGTATAGAATTTAAAGCTTTTGACAGTTGTGATGATTTTAATATTTATGCAGCTTTATTGGCATTATTAAAAGGTTTGATATTAGATGAAACTTTACAGGGGAGATTAACTGTACCTGATGCAGCTTTGCACCAGCTTTCGGCTAGGGAAGGTTTTGATAATGAAGAGATTTTTGCTAATGCCCTAGAAGTTTTACAAGCATCTGAGGTTGCTTTGAATGATGATCCAGATGTTAACTTGCTTACACCATTAAAAATAATGCTAGAACAGCGAAAAAGTAAATCCCATGAATTAATAGAGAAGTTTCACAAGCTAGGTTCAATAGAAGAAGTGCTACGCCAAACTTATTGAGTTAAGAAATTAACCAGTATATAGCGGTTCTCATTCTAGTGAGTTACAAGCAAGAATAACACAGACGAAAATCCGCTTTCTGGGATGAGAATTTACAACATTCCTAGAAGGTGAGCATATTGCAAGCCTGAACTATACAACTGAAATGCAAAACAGCATTATAATATATTATAGATAAGGTACCTCGAACAGTACGGGGAGTTATGGCACAGTTGAAATACTGTGCGCCTGTCAGAAGATAAGGTGTCCCGAACAGCACGGGAAGTTATGGTACGGTTGAGATACCGTGCGCCTATCTACAAAAGTAACAAATTGTCACCTTCTTGGAGGCAAAAATAACTAACAAAAAGATTTCCTAAGAAGGATTAATTGAAAGTAACCAAAAGCCATATCTTGGCTAAGGCGACTTTGTGAGCGCCTATATAGGGATGAACCCACGACTCTTACAGTCGTGGGTTCGCCATTAAGTTATTATTTCAGATGGAGGTATCTCAACTAAGTGTATTTTCGACTGAAGAATGTCGAAAGCTTTGAGGCATTCAACTGTGTGACTTTTTCCCTCTATCTGTTGTGTACTTAAATTGATTAAGTAGGCAACATAATCTGCCAATTGTAAACCAAGGCAAAATTGTGAAACACCAAACCAAGGCTGTTCTACAAAGCAGCAATCATATTTCTGTGAATTAATCCAATCTCGGTAAGCTTTTACTAAACGACCATCCTGAACACTACTACTGTGAGTTGAGCGCGAGTCCATCAACAGAATTCCGCTTTCATTTGAACACTTCATAAAACCATCTAACTCTTGTAGTAATCTATTGAAAGTTAAGCGATAAAGCATCGTGTCATCTTTCATATCTTCTCTCATTTTATAAAAAGCTTTCTTATTAACCACAACCGTAAATATGTGGCATGGTAGCTGATTTAAAGTTGTTGATATCTCCAAAAAAATACGAATACGCGATTCCAGTTTATGTTTTTTGAAAGTACCTTCTCCTCTATAAATTTCACGTCCTTTTAACTCCCACGTATCATGATCTTTACTAGGAAAAATGCTTTGTTTTAGTGATAAAACTTTTGTGTGAATTTGCGATGAATCATGTTCACTAATAGCAACACTAGCCAATACAAAAAAATTTGTCTGATCATCTTTTGAACAAGTACCACTTTCGTCAACATAAAACAGGAGCATATTGCAGTGCTGATTGAAGAATACATAAGGATCTCCTGTCTTTTGCTAGAAAGCCCTGTTATACATAATATTAGTAGACGATAAGAAACTAATAATTATTAATCTAGTAATATTTTTACTAGACTGAATTAACAATAGGCTAATCTGCTAGGAGAACAATAAAATATTTTAGTTTAAAATTACTATATTTGCGTAAATTCAGTCTTTTTTTAAATATGAAGATTTATTTTGACAATTCATTCGTAACAAAAACTGAAAATTTAGATAAATATTGCATTTATCAGACATACAGCATGTTTAGGATAAATGAAGTACAAAGGTAGAATCCAAAACCATGTAGAAACATTACATTTAGTGTATCTACAGTATTTCACGAATATGCAAACTGCTGTAATTACAAAGGTGTTAACCAATAAGTAATTCCTTGAATAACTTGATTTTTAAAACCCAACTTAGGCAAATCTTCTGCTGAGACACCAAGATAAGTCCAGTGTGGTACATCTTTAACTACAGTTTGAAACCAGCCATTTTGATTCAGAATTTGCCTTTGTTTTGTATTAGATACCCCTAAATCAATTGCTAACCCCCAAAGATGTTGCGATGTTCCCGGTGGTGCAACTACGCCTAGAATTGCTGTTTCTTTACCTTCTTTGACTTTTTCTAAAGTTTTATTGTTAGCATATTTATGCCAAAACCTTAAATTTGTAGCGTAACTACGCAGACAATCACTCGCACCATAGCCTGATTTTAGAGGAATATTAAACTGTAATCTAGCTTTATTTAAGGCATCGGCGGCTGACTTTTGTAAGTAACAATCCTTGGTATTAACAATTCTTTCTAGTGTTAATTGTGACTGAAATTCTTGAGTATCGGTATCATTATCAAAAATCAATTTTGGCGGTAATTTCACATTACTAGTTGAATTGATAAATGCTGCACCGTAGGAACGGAGTAAAGTATATTCATAAGTTCCTGGTGCGGGCATTACCTTTAAGCTTTGCATAATTGCAGCCACAAAATTTTCTTGTGGGCTTAATGGTTCACTAGTAACAGGTTGATGAGGTAAGTTGGGTTCTTGGGCATTAGCACTACAGCCAGATACAGATGCAACTACGCATTGATTTTCAGACTGTAAATTATTAACTGTTTGATAGCGTTGCAGACTGTTACTAGCTACCAATGCCAAACAAATAAAAATAGCAGTCAAGATAAATTTTGCTGGTTTAATTAGACGTTTCATTAATTACTTAAATTTGTAAATATACTGAATAGTCTATCCTGTGCAAGCATTGTAAAAATAGTTGCATTCAGAACATATAAGCTAAATTTAACTAAATTCTTAAGCAGAACTTAGTTAATAATTATAATTCCTAAAATTGAGATTTTCTCTACTACTATATGCCTAGCTCTTTTGATAGCTTTTTTATTAACAAGGCGCATCCTGGAAAGCACTGGATCAGCTAAAATATCAATGACTCTTAGCTTGCTGTTGTATAAGTATGACCATGCACAATTCCATTGAATTCCAAGACGCTTATGATGTGATTGTCGTCGGTGCAGGTCACTCTGGTTGCGAAGCCGCCTTGGCCGCTGCCCGTCTTGGTTGTCGGACTCTGCTATTAACACTGAATTTAGATAAAATTGCTTGGCAACCTTGTAACCCCGCCGTAGGTGGCCCGGCTAAATCTCAATTAACCCACGAGGTAGATGCTTTGGGTGGGGAAATTGGCAAAATGGCAGACCGGACATATTTGCAAAAGCGTGTCCTTAACTCTTCACGGGGGCCTGCGGTTTGGGCATTACGCGCCCAAACAGACAAGCGCGAATATGCGGCGGTAATGAAAGCCATTGTGGAAAATCAAGAAAATTTGACCATTCGTGAAGGGATGGCGACAGATTTAGTTTTGGGCGCTAACGATGAAGTTGTTGGTGTGGAAACTTATTTCGGTGTGGCGTTTAAATGTAAAACAGTGATTTTGACCACAGGTACTTTTTTGGGTGGCAAGATTTGGGTTGGTAACAAATCAATGGCGGCGGGACGCGCGGGAGAATTTGCGGCTGAAGGTTTGACTGCAACTTTAAATCGTTTGGGTTTTGAAACGGGAAGATTAAAAACTGGGACACCGGCACGAGTAGACAAGCGATCGGTTGACTACAGTAAGATGGAAATTCAGCCAGGAGATGGGGAAGTTCGCTGGTTTAGCTTTGACCCAGAAGTGTGGGTAGAACGGGAACAAATGCCTTGTCACATGACCCGCACTACTGCTGAAACCCACCGTTTAATTAGAGAGAATTTACACCTATCGCCCGTTTATGGTGGTTGGGTAGAGGCGAAAGGGCCGCGTTATTGTCCCAGTATTGAAGATAAGATTGTGCGCTTTGTGGATAAGGAAAGCCATCAAATCTTTATTGAACCAGAGGGGCGGGATATTCCAGAATTATATATTCAAGGTTTTTCCACGGGGTTGCCAGAAACTCTGCAATTACAAATGCTGCGGAGTCTACCAGGGTTGGAAAATTGTGTGATGCTGCGTCCAGCTTATGCAGTTGAATATGATTATTTACCTGCGACTCAGTGTTATCCCACAATGATGACGAAGAAAATTGCTGGGTTGTTTTGTGCTGGTCAAATTAATGGCACAACGGGCTATGAAGAAGCCGCAGCCCAAGGAATTGTGGCGGGAATTAACGCGGCGCGATTTGTGCGTGGTCAGGAAATGATTGTATTTCCGCGTGAGCAAAGTTACATCGGCACGTTACTAGATGATTTGTGTACAAAAGACCTACGAGAACCTTACCGGATGTTAACTAGTCGGTCTGAGTATCGTCTGTTGTTGCGTTCGGATAATGCAGACCAACGCTTAACGCCTTTAGGACGGGAAATTGGTTTAGTTGACGATCGCCGTTGGCAATTATTCACCACTAAACAAGCCCAAATTACAGCAGAGAAAGAAAGATTATACACTACCCGCATTAAAGAACATGATCAAGTCGGAAAAGCGATCACCTCTGACACCCAACAAGCCATCAAAGGTTCTATCACCCTCGCTGACTTGCTGCGGCGACCAGGATTTCATTATGTTGACCTGCATAAATACGGCTTGGGTAATTCCAGTCTCACCCAGGCGGAGAGAGAAGGTGCAGAAATCGATATCAAATATTCTGGCTATCTCGCCAGACAACAAAACCAAATTGAACAAACCGCCCGACAAGCACACCGCCAGCTACCTGCGGATTTAGATTATGGCAAAATTGATACTCTTTCTAAAGAGGCACGGGAAAAATTAACTCAAGTAAAACCACTGACTATTGGCCAGGCTGCCCGTATCGGGGGTGTGAATCCTGCGGATATTAACGCACTGTTAATATATTTGGAATTGCGTAAAACCAAACACCAGACAGACTTTCCGGCATTAACGTAAGTTAAAGTTTTAACAAGCGTGAGTATAGTAGAAGGGAGGGGATTGGTATGATTGATGACACGAATTTTTTCCTGGCATCAACAGCAATCTTCAGACTACGTTGAATTTAATACCACATAAAAATAAACTCGTCAAGTTTAGGCTGGCAGTTTGATATTTTTGCAAAATCCTGATTTCCAGGCGTTAAGAGCATTACTTAATCCTGGCAAACAAAACCCAAAATCATGCCTATGTTACAAGAATTCAACAACCATCTCATCGTTCCGGAACCATCAGAAGAATTAATTAGCAACGAGCCTTGGTCAATCGAAATTTATGCTGATGGCTTGATGGATGATTTGTTTGCCGATATTGACGACATTTTAGATGGCAGTGGCAGTTTATCTTCCCATACTGTGAGGTATGGTGGCCGCATACCACAGCGTTCTAGAGAAGAAACATCTGTAAACGATTGGTATTACTCAGATTACGAGCCACTGCAAACGCTGAACATACCGCAGATTATCCTGCCCAATATGGTCAGCACTGTACAAGGCGTTCCTCAAGTCAGAAATCAGCACGCCAGTACAGTTGTAGTGGATACTCCCGCAATGGCTTCGGGAATCAGAAGACCGAAAATCAAACGGGCTTTCAGCAAGCTGGTGATTTTAGGAACAGCCATCGGGATTGCGATCGCTGGTACGATTTATCTACTACGGGCAGAAGTTCTCTCTTTGATCACTGGCAGATGGACACAGCAAACCGCCTCCATGTCAGGAACTCAATTACCCACCAAAGCAGAAATTGAGGCAGATTTAGCCGATTACATGCTGGGTTCGTTAGCCATTATCGACCAACAAGGCGGAAAAACTAATCAAGCATCTTTTCGCACCGGCATCAGCAATCGCATAACCTCTAACCCGAATACCATTGCTTATGCTGGTAGTTCCCCCATCGGTAACTTACCATCTCCACTCACCGCTAACAATACAGCCCCCACCGCTAACCGTTCAGCAAACAATGTTGTTGAACGCATTTATATTCCTGTTTATCAAGCGCCTTCACCCATGCGCTACGGGCTACCACGGCTTCCCGGAACTCCCTTAACTCTACCGCCCATAGCCAACGCCAGACAAACAACTCAGCCGAATGCCGTCAAAACAGCTTTAAACACTGCCAAGCAACCAGGCAAACCTGTCAGTGTAAATATGTTAGCTGCTGCTGTGCGTACCGATCTTAAACCTGTAGCTGTACGTACTGCCCCAATTACTGTCAGACAATCAGCCAGTCCCCTTCCCGCCTTACCAGTTGCACCACTGCGGGCTGCTTCAGCGCCTGTAGCGAGTGTGGCTGCATCACCAAAAACCCCCCAACAGGTATATTTAGCCTCCAACCCTCAACCTGCACCCAGTCATACCTTAGAAGGTGTACTGGAGTTAGGTAAGAAATCTGCGGCTTTATTTCAAGTTGATGGCGTAACTCGGCGCATCAATGTTGGCGAAACAATTGGTACTAGTGGCTGGACTTTAGTAGAAGTCAACAACGGCGAAGCAATTGTCCGTCGGAATGGTGAAGTTCGCTCTATTTACACAGGACAAAAGCTATAAGCTGAAAGCCAATTTTCGTTGACAGCAAATATCACAATTAAAAAATTCCTAAATTTCTCAGAGTAGATTCTTTTACCCAACTACTCTAATTTCAACATGGAAAAATATCGCTATGTTTTCTTTAGCGTCAATACATCTTTTAGCCTGCTCTTGCAGGTTTTTTATTTTATGTAATCCTGCTTAGTAGTATAACATGCTTTTTTTATTTATCCAGTAAAATTACCGTAATATATTTTTATATAAAAATGAGTGTAGCCCTCATAATTACGGTAATAAGTACAGGGACATAAATAGTTGTAATTATGGCAAGGCAGGAGGCAGTGGTTCGGCTTCGCGGTAATCGAGCGAAGTCGAGATTCACCAACCAGGTAGGAGGCAGAAGGGAAGAAGTTTTTAGCTATTTTGTTCAAGAATTTTATAGTTAAGCTTATTTGTGTCTTCTTACTTACTACGAAATTTATGTACCCTTGAATAGGCTATAGAATGGGAAGTTTAAAATTAAGATGAGGTAGGAAAAAATGACTGAATATAAAACTCATCTTTGATTTATAAAACACGCACTACACCCTAGAAAATATTTTTTCTACTCTCTACTCCCTACTCCCCACTCCCTGCCTACACAGATAATTTAAAAAATCAAACCAGATAACATTTCCACAGTTATCCAACCATGTTCGGGACAACTAAAATCGACTTTAAATGCTCGCGGCATAAAATTATGAGGAAATTACTGAAGCTGGTGCTAAATAGCAGCAGTTATATTCATAGTAACCTCATATTCAATGTGGAAAACCAAGGGCGCATCTACTATTTCTCAGCATGAATCAACCCACAAAAACCACTTGGCAGGATGTTCATGCAGCGTTCCAAAAAATTTGGGGTTACGATGATTTTCGTCCACCACAGGGAGAAATAATCAGAACTTTATTAGCACAGCAAGATGCTCTGATTATTATGCCAACAGGTGGCGGTAAATCTATTTGTTTTCAATTACCAGCATTATTACAAACAGGATTAACATTAGTAATTTCTCCCTTGGTAGCGTTGATGGAAAACCAAGTAAAAGAACTACATCAACGCCATCTGAGCGCAGCACTTTTGCATAGTGAATTACCTTCATCTCAACGCCGTGCAGCACTGCAAGCATTGGAAAAACAACAACTACGATTACTTTATTTATCGCCAGAGACGTTATTAAGTCCACCTGTTTGGGAAAGATTATCTCAGCCACATTTGCAAATCAATGGCTTGATTTTAGATGAAGCACATTGTTTGGTGCAATGGGGAGATACATTTCGACCAGCTTACCGCAGATTAGGGGCGGTACGTCCGGCATTGCTCAAATCAAAACCACCAGGAACGAAAATTAGTATTGCTGCTTTTACAGCAACAGCTGATCCATTAGCGCAAAAGATTATTCAAACAGTTTTACAATTAGAGCAACCTGAAATTTTTCGGCAGAATCCTTACCGTGCTAATTTGCATCCTAGTGTTCGCATCGCTTGGACACCACGGGGGAGAAAACAACAGTTACTCCAGTTTATTCAAAAGCGATCGCCACAAGCTGGGTTAATTTATGTTCGCACCCGCCGTGATAGCGAAGAATTAGCAGCATGGTTAGCCGAGATGGGTTATCCGACAGCCAGTTACCACGCAGGGTTAAGTGCAGCCGAACGCCGCGCCGTCGAAGCCAGTTGGTTAGGTGGTAAAATACCATTTGTGGTTTGTACCTGTGCCTTTGGAATGGGGATAAATAAGCCTGATGTCAGGTGGGTTGTCCACTATCACGCACCACATTTACTATCAGAATATGTGCAGGAAATCGGCCGTGCGGGACGAGATGGGAAACCAGCCGAAGCATTGACACTGGTGAGTGAACCTACAGGATGGTTAGATTCTGGCGATAAGCAAAGACAACAGTTTTTTGCTGATAAAATGCGATCGCAACTGCAAACAGCACAGCAATTAGTCAAAAAATTGCCCAAACAAGGCGACATTAATACAGTCACGCGACAATTTCCTGATGCTGCTGTAGCATTAGCCTTACTCCACAGTAGCGGACAATTAAAATGGCTTGATCCTTTCCATTACAAAATTGAATCAAATGTGCAGAAACAGCCAGCCACACAACTGCAAGCTGTCAAACAAATGCAGCAATATTTAACAACAAAACAATGTCGTTGGCAGTTTTTATTAAATGCCTTTGGTTTTGCTCAAGAAGCCGCTAACTGGCGTTGTGGACATTGTGATAATTGTCGTTGATGCTATTTAACTAGTAAATAATGAATTAAGTATCTTTAAGATTTTCTTTACGAAGCAGACTAAATCTTCCAAATTTTTTTGGTTATCATGATAAATGTCAATTTTATTACACATCAAAAATGATAGTCTTTTCTGGCACACTTCAAGATTTAGCTAATCAACTATTAAAACGTTCAAACCATATAGATTATGAATATCGTCCATCCGTCCGACCAAAAATTTCACTTCCTGCTATAGATATAAATGACTTAGAACAGGTTATTGAAAATTTGTCAGCTAGTAATGGTCAGCCATTAACTTATTTAGGACAGCTTGATTATCCTGTCGAACTTGATGACCTGGTTGATGATTATCCTTTTGAACTTCATGGACAAGTTGTTAATTTCTATCAACAACCTGTTAAATTTGCTTATGACCCCCAGACCCAACAAGTAACAATAACACTAAAGGGTCAAATGCCCCAGTAAATTCATTCTCAATATCCCAAGAACAGCAATAAATTTCAACAACTTTAAGCACTCTGACGCTCAGATTCTTCTTTTTGCAAGAGAAAATCAAGATAGTCTTGTAATTGCAAAAGCCTCGCTTCAGATAGCTTGCGTAATTTGGCTAAAATCATTTCTTCTTGCTACCACTGGGCAACAGGAATAATTTGATATGCTGGTACTTCAATTGTGACATGAGGCAGGTCAAACCCTTCCAGACTATACCCGTCCTCTTCCCCTTCAGGCATGGGGTAATGTTCTACAATTGTTGCAACATCTCCTCGTTTGAGATTATATTCTGGTAAGTCCTGCGCTAAGGCTACTTGGGAAAATAGAGGATACTGTACCTTCATGAATATATTTTACTTTAGTACTTTGGTTATCTACCTAGTCGAAATGATGAAAGTTTAGAAAGCGATCGCATCTCTCAAATCCCAGCATTTAATATTTGCTCTGCTGTTAGTTCTAATTGTGAAAAAATGCTAGAAACGATGACCGCATTTCCTACAAATATACTTTCTTCATACAGACCATCAATTAATGTCAGTACAGTAATTTTATTAGATTGAGGGTCAACAATCCAATATTCAGCTATTCCTCTGGCAGCATATTCAGAACGTTTGTAGCGATAGTCTCTGTCTTCATTAACTTTACCAGGAGAAACAACTTCCACAACTAGTGCTGGCGGTGGCATATCTAAAGTAATTGTGGATCTGGTTGCGGCTTGTAAAATTGTTGCCAGTTCATCTGTTAGCACAACTAAATCAGGAACGCGAGTTGTCGCACGAAATCCACTGATGACAATTTCAGCTTTGTTGCTTAACTGATTGATGGGAACAAATTTGAGGAAATTTACTAGCAAAAACAAAGCTATTTGCACATTTTGAGGACTTTCTGGAGGCACTGCAACTAATTCCCCTGCTACTAGTTCATACTGGTTATCAGTGCGATCGTCATATTTTAAATATTCCTCAAGCGTTAGTTTTTTGCTCGTGGTTGAGGTCATATCGCATAACAGTAATTGGTATATAGGTATTTTAACGAATGCACCTATTTTGGTTTAATAGACTTCATCATGAGAGCCAATATCGATGAGCAAAATTTCTTCTTGATCAGATTCGGGATTCTGCACAAAGTTAAAGACAATACGGCAATCGTAATCCACTGAACAAGCCCAAGCTCCTGACAATTTGCCTTTGAGCTTATGGGTTTGTAACAGTGGATCAAATGGGTCAGATGCTAGAAGCGTTAAACGCTCTTCTATTCGCTCTTGCAACTCTGGTTGTCGTCGCACCAACCGCTTAAATGCTCGTTTAAACGATGATGCTAAAACCAGAGTCATCATTTGTTTAACTCATCCATGATTTGATTAACATTGCCGCGAAACACTTTACCAGACTGGTATTCTGCTTGTGCTTGCACGATATTCGCAGCAATAGCAGAACGTCGTTGTTCTGCTAATCGATGACGGATCAGATCAATGAGTATTTCTTGTTCATCTATTGATAATTCTTCGATGCTGTCTAGAACTTGATCTAATCTAGAAGATTGAGTCATTATTCTTTCTGCCTTGATTACAGTAGATGTTTAAAACTGCCGCAAAAATCTTAAATCACTGGCATACAAACGGCGAATATCATCGATTTGATGTAACACCATTGCAAAGCGTTCTACACCAAAACCAGCAGCAAACCCAGTATAAATTTCTGGGTCATAGCCTACAGATTTCAGCACATTCGGGTCAACCATACCGCAACCCATCACTTCTAGCCAGCGACCATTCCACTGCAAATCAACTTCAGCCGAAGGTTCGGTAAAGGGGAAGTAACTGGCACGAAAGCGGATTGGTAAGTCGCCAAACATCGCTTGTAAAAACATCTTGACTGTGCCTTTGAGGTCTGTAAAAGTCAGTCCCTCATCAATGGCTAACAGTTCTATCTGATGGAAAACTGCTGAGTGGGTTGCGTCTACATTATCACGCCGATAAACTCGCCCTGGTGCGACCACGCGAATTGGTGGTTCTTCTTTTTCCATATAACGGATTTGGACTGAGGAAGTGTGAGTCCGCAGTAAATTACCATCTGGCAGGTAAAAAGTATCCTGCATATCACGGGCGGGATGGTCGGGTGGTGTATTCAGGGCTTCAAAATTGTAATAGTCGGTTTCCATTTCTGACCCTTGGGCTACGGTGTAACCCATCCCGACAAAAATATCTAATGCCCGGTCAATAATGCCGTTGAGGGGATGAATGCGACCTTGGGGGCGGAAAATTCCCGGCATCGTCACATCTAGTGTTTCTGCTTCTAGCTGCGCCTGAATTTTTGCAGTTTCTAAAGCGGCACGTTGCCTATCTAGACTAGTTTGCAGGGACTCTTTGACTGTATTGGCGATCGCTCCAATTTTAGGGCGTTCCTCTGCACTCATCTGCCCCATGCTGCGTAACAATGCCCCTAATTGCCCTTTTTTCCCCAGATAATTGACTCTGAGTTCTTCCAGGCGTTCTAGGGTATCAGCAGCAGCGATCGCATTTTCTCCTTCCTGCTGTAATGCTAAAAGTTGAGTCTCTAAATTGCTAGTCATTAGTTAATAGTCATTAGTCATTGGTCGTTGGTCATTAGTCATTGGTCAATAGTAAGAACTCTTTACTCATGACTAATGACAAAAGACAAATAACCTTATTTTATAAGCGATCGCGCCAGGGAGGATTTTTTCTTTGGTATTTGTGATGTCAAGCATTGACAATTTAGCTTTAACTGTTGACTATGGTCTCTTGACCCTGCAAATTTTAGATTTTGGATGATTCTTTCCGTTCACACCCCAGACTCTTTTGGGCAGAACAAATCTAAAATCCCCGGACTGTATCCCCAAAATGGGTGCAGTCAATCTAAAATCTAAAATCCAGAATCGAAAATTAAATGACCCATGAAATTACTTATTAGTAATGATGATGGTATTTTTGCCTTGGGTGTGCGTACCCTAGCCAACTGCTTGGCAGAAGCTGGCCATGATGTAACTGTAGTTTGTCCAGATCGGGAGCGATCGGCCACCGGACATGGATTAACTCTACACCAGCCAATTCGCGCGGAAATTGTTGAATCAGTTTTCCATCCCAGTATCAAAGCTTGGGCTTGTGATGGCACGCCTTCAGATTGTGTCAAATTAGCAATATGGGCTTTATTAGATTCTCCTCCAGATTTGGTGCTGTCTGGTATTAACCAAGGTGCCAATCTCGGAACCGAAATTCTTTATTCTGGAACTGTTTCAGCCGCAATGGAAGGAGTGATTGAAGGCATTCCCAGCATTGCTTTTAGCCTGACTAGTCATCTCTACAAAGACTTTCAACCAGCCGCTAAGTTTGCCAAAACTTTAGTGGAGCAACTAGCCGCTAAACCCTTACTAGATTTAATGTTACTTAATGTTAATGTGCCTGCGGTGAAGTGGGAAGAAATTGCCGGAGTCACTTTTACCAGACAAGGAGTCAGGCGCTATGTTGATGTGTTTGACAAGCGCATTGATCCCCGTGGTAAAACCTACTACTGGTTAACTGGTGAAGTTCTCGAAGATGTCGAACCCCCAATGGGGTTAAATTTACCGCAAAATATACCTATTGACGTGCATGTGATTCGTCAAAACTATATCAGTATTACGCCGTTGCAATATAATCTCACCTATCCAACCGGACTCGATAAATTATCCCACTGGGAAATTCCTTTAGATAAGTAAATTTATATACTTTTCATCTAAAGGCAACTACATAATCAAATTCATTTACCAATTTGGCAAAGTCATGATGAGCATTTTAACCTGCTGCCCACAGCCTTCATTTTCCTACCCTTGGCCTTTTTATGATCAGTTAAAGGCATCACAGTAAAATTTAGGTTATAAAGTAGGAGCGTTTTGATATTACTGATACATATAATGTGGGAAATATTCAGGTAACTCTTTTGCAGGATTTCTTCGACGTTCACACAATCTACCCCAAACAAGGTATGCTGTTGTACCAAGAAAAACATTCTCTACCAAATGTGGTAAAACAGCATAGACTTAACCAAACAAGTAACATTTTTGTTCTTGATCGCCCGCTCAGTCCAGCAAGCAACACCCATGTCTAGGATAGAGAACCAATTTACCGTACAATTTTGGGGTGTTCGTGGCAGCATCCCCAGTCCAGGGCCACATACTGTCCGCTATGGTGGTAATACCCCCTGCATTGAGATGCAAGTGGGCGACAAACGCTTAATTTTCGATGGTGGTACAGGGCTGCATGTTTTAGGACAATCTTTACTGCGCCAAATGCCCTTAGAAGCTCATCTGTTATTTACTCATTCCCACTGGGATCACATGCAGGGGTTTCCCTTTTTTGTCCCAGGGTTTGTCAGAGGCAATAATTTTCACATTTATGGTGCGATCGCTCCTGATGGTTCGACCATTGAGCAACGCCTCAATGACCAGATGCTTCACCCAAATTTCCCAGTGCCATTACAGATTATGCAAGCCAATTTGCATTTTCACGATGTCAAACCAGGGCAACCCATTCACATTCATGACATTACCATAGAAACGGCATCATTAAATCATCCCGGTGAAGCAGTTGGCTATCGAGTTAACTGGCGCGGTGGTGCTGCTGTATATATCACCGATACCGAGCATTTTCCGGACAGATTGGATGAAAATGTGCTAAGGCTATCTCGCAATGCCGATATCCTCATCTACGATTGTACTTACACCGATGAGGAATATTATTCGCCAAAATCGCCGAAAATTGGCTGGGGACATTCCACTTGGCAAGAAGCGGTAAAAATAGCCAAAGCTGCTAACGTCAAAACCTTGGTCATCTTCCACCATGATCCAGCTCACAATGATGATTTTTTGGATGCTGTCGGGGAAGAAGCGGCTAAACAATTTCCAGGCGCAATCATGGCACGGGAAAGAATGGTGCTGCAAGTGTCTACATCTGTCCCGTTATCAGAATCTTTTCCTGTTAGATAAGTTGTCTGGGTAAAAGTTGCCTGTCAAGCGATCGTAGATTTTAGATTAGATTGGTGATCAAGAGCTATAAGCGCGAGAATCTACCTCATCAGGACACTGTGAAAACCAAAGACAAAGTTGTGTGTTTATTCCAGTTAAAACTACTCATAGTCTAAAAACGAAAAATCAACGGTTGGGATGTTAAGCGTTCATCAACCTTACACCTCTATACCCATACACAGCTTGTCTTCTACTCATTGGTGTTCCATCAGGTTGCTTGCGATTTATGGCGAAATAAACCTCAAATTCCAGAATCTACGTGCTAAATTTGTCTCAAAATGGATGTTCTGTATGGGTTGCTGCTTCAGCCACAGAGGTTCTCAGGCCAACTAATGTTGCGCTGGGCAAATTTGATGGCGTACATCTTGGCCATCAAAGGGTAATTCAGCCGATTCTACAGCCAGCCGCGAACAAAGATGGGGAAACCAACCAACCCCCAACACCAGAACTCATATACTCAACAGTTGTGACTTTTCGTCCCCATCCACAGGAATTTTTTACGGGAACACCCCGTACTTGGTTAACACCACTGGATGAAAAAGTTCAACAATTGCGATCGCTAGGAGTGGAACAACTAGTACTATTACCCTTCGACAAGGAATTATCAGCTTTGTCGCCGCAAGAGTTTGTTGATAAAATTCTCGTCCAACAATTACAGTGTCAAAGAATTAGTGTTGGGCAAGATTTTTGTTTTGGCAAACAGCGTCGAGGTACTGCTAAAGATTTGCAATTACTTGCGTCTCAACACAATATTCCTGTTACTATTGTTCCATTACAAACCCATACAGATAACTTGTCAGACAGTGGATTTGTCAGCCTACCTCCAATTAGCACTTCTCTAATTCGCCAATGTCTGGAAAGTGGCGATATCAAAAACGCTAATTTATGTCTTGGAAGACCTTACACCCTCTTCGGTACAGTGGTTCAAGGTCAACAACTCGGTAGAACCATTGGTTTTCCTACGGCTAACCTTCAAATACCCAGCGATAAATTTTTACCACGTCACGGCGTTTATGCGGTCAAGGTATATATTTTAAATGAAACCACCCCTACGACTGTTCCGCAATTGATTTTAGGAGTGATGAATATTGGTAATCGCCCCACGGTAAATGGTATAAATTCATCCGTAGAAGTACACTTATTTGATTGGTCTGGGGATTTATACGGCAAACAATTGACTGTAGAACTCATCGAATTTTTACGCCCAGAACAAAAATTTGCGTCTCTAGAAGCCTTGAAAACACAAATTCACCGAGACTGTAAAATTGCTCAAAAAATTTTGTCTGGAGAATGCTAACTTCCGATGATGAAGTGGGAATACTGAAAAACAGGGAGTGGGGAATGAGGCATAGGTTATTCTCCATTCCAGTTCCTAATCGCCAATTCCTCAATCATTCTGTGGTGCATGAGAGAACAAATTGAAGCTTTAACTCAAAATCTCGCTCTTACCATTGTCGGTAAAACCGAGGCAATTCGCTTGGTATTAGTCGCCTTATTAAGTGGTGGTCATGCACTATTAGAAGATGTTCCTGGAGTGGGTAAAACGCTGCTGGCTAAATCTTTGGCGCGTTCTTTAGATGGCAAATTTCAACGCTTACAATGCACTCCCGATTTACTTCCCACAGATATTACTGGTACGAATATTTGGAATCCCAAAACTGGTGAATTTACCTTTCTGCCTGGGCCTGTGTTTGCTAATGTACTTCTAGCTGATGAAATTAACCGCGCTACACCTCGTACTCAGTCAGCTTTATTAGAAGTAATGGAAGAAAATCAAGTCACAATTGATGGTGTTTCTCGGTCAGTTCCCCAGCCGTTTTTTGTGATTGCTACCCAAAACCCCATTGAATATCAAGGTACTTTCCCATTACCAGAAGCTCAAATGGATAGATTTATGCTGTCTTTGAGTTTGGGTTATCCTTCGGCGCAAGAAGAATTACAAATGTTGCAAAATCTCCAACAAAGGGCAAATGTGACGGAGTTACAACCTTGTATTAGCTTGGCAGAGTTACAACAATTGCGTCAAATCTGTTCTCAAGTCAAAGTAGAAGCTTCTTTACAAGAATATATTTTGGAATTGGTAAGGGCAACGCGACATGATGAAGAAATTACTTTGGGTGTGAGTCCGCGCGGAACAGTAGCTCTACAAAAAGCAACTCAAGCATTAGCATTTATTTCTGGGCGTGATTATGCCATCCCCGATGATGTAAAATTTTTAGTGCCTTACGTTCTTTGTCATCGCCTCATTCCCAGGGGAGGACGTAATGCCAAAACTATTGTAGACAGATTATTGCGATCGCTGCCTATTCCTTAGCTAAAGTTACAATATACTTCGATTTCCTTACGCTGCTTGGATTTGCCCGTGTTAGGATCACCAACAAATGAGGTGGATAGCAATGAAAGCGATCGAAGTAACTGGCAAAATTGACTCTGAAGGCAACTTAATCTTAGATCAGCCGATTCGGGAAATCAATTATCCTCATCAAGTGCGGGTGATTGTGTTAGTTCCAGAACACACAGCAGCAGAAGTTGATCCTGATGATACACCTGTTGAGGAAATTAAAGCCAGCTTAAGGAGAGCCTTACAGCAAGCTAAAACGGGTCAACGCCTACCACTATCCGAAATGTGGGAGGGAATTGATGCCGAATGAACAGCCATTAGTCTTCATTGATTTAACTCCTGAATATAAACAAAATTTGCGTGACCTCTCAAAGAGATTTCGCAATATTCGCTCTGATGTACAACCAATTATTGAGGAACTACAGCAAGGAAATATTGTCGGAGCACCTACAAGTATTTTGTAACTCACGCGCCAACAAAAAACCCCGCCTGATGGCGGGGTAAAAGCTATCTCAAGATTTTCAACTTCTTAGAATGTGAAAGTTGTTCTGAGAGTACCGATGAATGCGTCATCATTGTTGTCGTTCTGGCCAGGAGAAGACAACCAGATTACACCAGGAGTGATGGAAATGTTGTCAGAGACGCGATATTTGTAGAAGCCTTCAACTTGGAATGGCAGATCGTTGTTACCCTGTGAAACTGAGAATCGGCCAATAGAATAAGGTTGAACGCCACCGAAAATACCCAGAACGTTACCTTTCTTACCAAAATCAGGCAGTGCGATACCACCACCGTAGCTCCAAACTTCTCTATCATCACCTGCACCAAAGCCTGTGACATCACTGTAAGAAATGAAGCCACTGATAGATAATTTGTCACTAGGTCTGAATGCTGCTGACAAACCGTAGGAATTGCTTGAGGATGCGTTCGGAAGATTATTGGCGAAACTAGTACCTACTACACCTGTAGCAATGTTATTTTGCTCACCATTATCAAATAAAGAACTACCTGCACCATTGTAACTGTGGACATACGTAGCAGCGACTGCAAGGCGATCGCCAATACCAAAGTTCAATTGTCCTAAAGCTGCATAGTTACCATTGAACAAACCTTCACCAGAAGTAGGACTATCAGCTTCGGATGCTAAGTAACCTACGGTGATAGAACTTGGCTTGATAATGCTGCCACCTTGGCCAAAAGGTATGTTGAAGGCGATACCTGCGCCACCACCGATACGGTAAATTGGGTTTTCGGAGGAGAAAGTGGATAATGCGCCATTACCACCGTCGGTTTTGTCAAAGAAGTAGGGGTTGTTAACAGCAGCGTAGTGGCTGTGTTTACCACCAGCAGCAGCTAGGTAAACTTGAACTGGGCCAACAGGCGCTTCGTAAGTCAATCTATCTACTACAATGCTGTTACCACCAGTGCCACCTACGTTGTAAGTTTGCAATGGCTCTGCGCTGTTAATATCTGTACCAGCGTTGTTTTGCAGAGTAAAGGGAGTTGCGTTACTAGCTGTCAAACGAGTTGTCAATACGTCTCTACCAGTGAAACTGGTCTGTAAGCCTAGACGTACTCTGTCTTGGAAGACAGTATTATTTCTTTCACCACTGTTTCCACCAAATACATCGCTAACAGCGAAGATTGCTTCACCAACGAGTTTAGTGGTGGTAGAGAATTGATTAGCTTCTAATTCAGCAGTGCGTGCTTCTAAAGCATCTACACGACCACGTAAGGTTGCTAATTCAGCAGAAAATTCTTCTTGTAACCGTTGTAAAGTTGCTAAATCTTGCTTGGTTACTAAATCTGCTGTAGCTGTAGCGATTAATTCGTTAACGCGGTCTAAACAAGCGTTCAAACCAGCCGCAAATTCATAACGGGTAAGAGCGCGATTACCACGATAAGTACCGTTAGGATAACCAGCAATACAACCGTAACGTTCTACCAAAGACTGTAATGCTTGGAATGCCCAGTCAGTGGGTTGTACGTCAGAGAATTGAGATACTGAAGTTACTTGAGACAACGAATTGTTGGTTTTGCCTTCGTTGCTGTAACGGTTAACTTGGTCTAAAACTTTGCTGTCGTTGTTAGTAGGTGCTGCTTGAGCCAAAATTTCTGGTTGGGCAACTTCTACTGCAACTGGTTGTTCAGTTGTTGAAACTTCTGTGCTGGCATTAGGAGCTGCAATCGCTGTTGCTGAAACGAGTAGGGTTGCTCCTAAAACTGCGGGGCTAACCACGAGTGATTTCCACAAGAGATTAGACATTTTTACTTTTCTCCTCACACCTTGTATAGAGAATTGTTTCGTTGCACTTCTTCTCAAAAATACGATATTTTTGGAAATTTCGTTAATGAGGTTTGGTGCCACTATTACAATTTTAGTTTTTGAAAAGCTAACATCTGATTAACTTAGTGTTAAAAATTGATGTAATTAACTTATGCAAAAACATACCTTTATAGCTTATTATTATAGAGCATTTGTCGCAGATGACAAGCTTGGTGCGATCGCCTGTTAAACTGTCACAATCCAACCTGTGTCTTTTCTAGGCAAGAGTAAGGTTTAGGGTATTTCAATTTTCCCAGCACCCCTCATTCCTCAATTTCCCTTCCCCAGATGTCGCCGGACAAAGGGTTTTAACTGATTTGAGAAATTACAGATGCTAAGTCAAAGTCCTTTTGGGTTAATCCACCTGCATCATGTGTGGTAAGCGTTACTTTGACTTTGTTATAGGAAATTTCTATATCTGGATGATGCCCAGCTAATTCTGCTGGTTCGACTAATTTGTTCACAAACTCAATTGCTGTCACAAAATCTTTAAATATCAGTTTGATCTGCAACTGATTACCTTCAACACTCCAACCTGACAAACTGTTGGCACATTCTCGAATTTCTGCTTCAGTTAGTAGTTGTGACATACCAAAAAATCCCAGTTGATATTTTTGTCAGGACACTTTGAAATAATTGATTTGACCAGCCAGTCTGTTATGACTTACGCAGTTAGACGAAAAATACAGGGTTTTGGGAAGGGTTCGAGGGTTTAGGGGTGTAGGGTTGTACTTCTTCCAAACCCTTATACCCTATACCCTGTTACCCCTGCACTCATTCTTTACAGACAATATTTATGCGTAAGTCCATTCTGTATTCCGATAAGCTGCAACAAAAAGTACCTATAAAAAACTATCCGCTCTGATTTTAGGTCTGTTGACCTAATGTCAGAGCGGTCTAGCGGGTCTTCAGGTTGCAACCAGACTGCCGGGAGGAACTCCCAGGCTTACCTAGTTAATTGAGATAACTTAGTTTCTCAATGTAACTATGGCTAACTTTAGAGAACAGCCCCGGCGCACAGCCGGCTAACTGCAACCTGATGACCCATGCGTTTACTACTTTCTATCATGGGCATCACCTCCTTATTGCCTAAGCGGACTTAGTTTCAAAAAGGCAGAGTAATTACTCTGGGCTTTTACCTTGAATCAATATAACACATTAATTTTAGAAAGATAGCGGTGTTTTGAAGAAGAAAGAATTTATGCCAGGACTAACGCAGTGAGATGAAAAATCAAGGGTGTAGGGTAGGGGTATAGGGGTGTATGTATCCAAAAACCTTACACCCAATCTCCACAAACCACCTTCTTTGCTAAACATAAAAAAATCCCCTGCCCAAGAGCAGAGGATAAATGAAAAGTCAGATAGTGATGAATTTCTTCAAATCTTACAGAGCATTACCGCGAGGTAACACTTCTTCAGGGAATATAAATTGTTCGTGGGGCTGGTCTTGAGGAGCCATCCAAGCGCGGATACCCTCGTTCAGCAAAATGTTTTTGGTATAGAAAGTTTCAAATTCTGGGTCTTCGGC
>NZ_JACJQW010000004.1:0-363659 GCF_014696905.1 Nostoc sp. FACHB-190 | reverse complement strand
CCAGATTTAGCAAAGGCGATTGAAACTGCTTTTAGCCAAGTCTCCTTAAATGATATTTATAATTGGTTTACTCATTGTTGCTACTGTACTTCACCAGACTGAGAAACGCTATACTAAAAAAGGGTTGAGCGAAGTTACATCCGTTTGGTGAGCGCAGTCGAACCACTGCCTTCTGCTATATTACCTTAACTTCCTATTTTGGTTCTTGTTGTTTACTATGTTCTCGTAGCTGCTGTAATAACTTTTCTTGGGAAGTATTCAGCGTTTCTAAAGTGGTAGTTTGAGGTTCTTTTTCTAAAGTTTTGATAACAGGATTTGTCGAATTAATTAAGGTTGATGGTTCAGATGCCACTGCTGTGGGAAATACTATATTTTGTTTAATTGCTGCTAGTTTCATCGCATCTAAAGTTGTGGCAAACTGAATTTGTTGCTGCATTTCTTGTGTAGAAGAAACTAAACCACTCAAACCATTAACTAATTGCCGGAGATTATCTCTAAATTTGGGATCACCTGTTAATTCATCTAAATCAGAGGTGATTTTTTGGGTATTTTCAAAAGTGACTCTGGCTGAATCTAATGTTTGTTGTAGTAATAAGACATTCTTGGGGTCATTTAAAGTTTTTGTGGCATCTCGTAAATTAGCAGAAGCTTGGGCGGCATTAGCTGACAGTGTTTCTAAATTTTTGATTACTTCGCCTTGGGTTAGGCGATTTAATGATGGTGATAAAATAGCGACTGTAGCGCGTAATTGATTGCTAGTTTCGGTAATATTATTCAAAGCACCGACTAAGGATGAACGATTAGTAGTGACCAAATCATTCAAGTTAGTTAGCAAACGATTGGCTGTCGTAGCGGTTGAAGCAAATTCTTTGGCGGTTGCACCAAACTGACTAGCAGTTACGCTTAATTGATTAGCTGTTTTAGTGGTAGATGCAGTGAGTTCATTTGTGGCGCGTTGTACAGAATTGGCGGTTGCACTAAATGTATTTAGCTGTCCTTGAAAGCCTTTTGTTAAACCTCTAGCATCTTGACTGAGGGCGGCGACACTGGTGGCGGCGGCGGCGGAACTTTCTAAAAGTCGGTTAACTCTTTGATAAAATTTTGGATCGTTGTACAAAGTAGCTAACTCTGTGCTACTGCGAATCAGGTCATCAACACTAATACCAATTTGACCTTTTAAGCGAGAACCATTACAAATAATCAAACTTTGGTCACAGCCTTTCTCTAAAGGTTTGGCTTTGACATTAGCAGCTAGTGATGTTCTGGGTGTAATATCGACAATACTTTCACTAATCAAGCCACTTTGGTTAGCATCAACTTTAACATCACTGGGAATAATCAAGTCTGCGGGAACAATTTCTATTTCTACATCAATTGCGTTTGGTTTGGGGCGGATGTCGGAAATTTTGCCGACTTTCACGCCACGATAACGGACGGATGCGCCTTTTTGCATTCCGCCAGCGTTGGCAAATTCGACAATGAACTTATACGAGCTACGTCCTGCACTCACTCCATTCAACCACAGAACGATCGCCCCAAAGGAACCCAGCCCCAGCAAGAGCAATAACCCGACTGAACCTTCTCTTAGCGTTCGTCTAGATGTGAAACGGTTTGTGATAAATTCTCGCATTTGTTCCTCCAACCACCTAACCAACAACTTGTATCGGCCCTTGCACACTCCCACTCATAAATTGTCTAATTAATGGGTGGTCGGTGCTATCCATCTCACTCACTTTACCCTGCCACTGCACTCTACCTTGGTAGAGAAACACTAGTCTATCAGCTGTCCGGCGAATCGTACTATCTTGGTGGGTAACAATGGCATAAGTACTGCAAACTCCGTGCATACTTTGTAAATCACGAATCAAGTCTTCAATGACTGTTGAAGCAATGGGGTCTAGTCCGGCTGTGGGTTCATCGTAAAGTAAAACTTCTGGCCCTTCTTTGGGGTTTTCGGGGTTGGACATAATTGCACGGGCAAAACTGACTCGTTTCCGCATCCCACCAGAAAGTTCCGAAGGGTAGAGATGACCTATTCCCGGTAAACCTACCATGTCTAATTTTTCTTTGACTAGTTCTTGAATTTGCGATCGCGGTAACTTGGAATTTTGATACAGTAAAAATCCGACATTCTCATCTACATTCAAAGAATCAAATAACGCTGCTTGCTGAAATACCATCCCAATACCAATGGGGTCAGCACCATCTTCTATCAACCCTTCGCGCCGGACTCCTTGGACATAAATTTCCCCCTCATCCGGGTTAGTTAGTCCGGCTATCACTCGCAAAATGGTTGATTTCCCAGTCCCGGAGGGGCCGATAATTCCCAGTGCTTCGCCTCGGTAAATTGTCAAGTCCACATTATCTAAAACCTTATTGTTACCAAAGGACTTAGACACGCCTTTCAGTTCAATTAGTGGTTCAGTCATTAGTCATTAGTCAAGGGTCAATAGGAAGATGAACTCATCACTCTTAACTCAGCACTCAGCACTCAGTACTCAGCACTCTAAAAATGATGTCATAGTCATCGGTAGCGGTATTGGTGGGTTATGTGCTGCGGCGTTGCTTGCGCGGTATGGCAAGCGGGTAATTGTCTGTGAAAGTCATACAATTGCCGGTGGTGCAGCCCATAGCTTTAAACGACGAGGATTTGAATTTGATTCTGGCCCCTCTTTTTATTGTGGACTCTCAGGAACCCATAGTTTGAACCCGGTAAAACAAATTCTGGATGTTCTAGGGGAATCCCTTCAAGTTATACCTTATGATCCTTTAGGACACTACCATTTTCCTGAAGCGAGTATTGCAATTTACAGCAATTTTCAAAGATTGCATCAGGAGTTACAAACAATTACACCCCAAGGTGCAGCAGAGTTGCAGAATTTTGTCACCCGCTTGTTAGGTTTGTATGAGGGGATGAAAGATATACCGACTTTGGCTTTACGGGCTGATTGGCAGGTAATTTTTGTGTTACTGAATTATGTGCGATCGCTGGGTAAAATGTTACCGTACTTGCCTTTGGTACAGTCTTCAGCTGGCACTGTCATGGATGCCACTGTCAAAGACCCTTGGGTACGCAGACTCATCGATGTAGAATGTTTTCTACTTTCTGGTTTAAAGGCACATGGCACAATTGCCCCAGAAGTCGCTTTTATGTTGGGTGAACGGGGGCGTGGCGTAGAGTACCCGGTTGGTGGAAGCGCCGCAATTGTCAATGCTTTAGTGCGTGGTTTAGAACGCTGGGGTGGCAAGTTACGCTTAGGCTGTCACGTTGAGCAAATTTTGATTGAGTCGGGGAAAGCTGTAGGTGTGCGGCTAAAAAATGGCGAAATTCTGTCAGCACCGATTGTTATTTCCAACGCCACAATTTGGGATACTTACAATCAACTATTGCGTCCTGAAGATTTACCCACAGCTTATCGCCAAACTGCCTTGAATACACCCGCCGTTGATAGTTTCATTCATTTACATTTGGGTATTCGTGGCAATGGCTTAGAAAATTTAACAGGACATCACGTTGTAGTTCACGACTCTGATCAAGATATCACCACCCCTGGTAATACTTGCATGATTTCTATTCCTAGCGTGTGGGATGTAACCCTCGCACCAGAAGGACATCATGTAGTTCATGCTTACACCCTAGAACCCTTTGCTGGTTGGGAACGAAATCAGGGTTATGAAGCCAAGAAACAAGAGAAAGCCCAAACTTTATATCGCGCCTTAGAGCGAATTATCCCCGATATTCGAGAACGTGTAGTGTTAGAACTGATCGGGACACCATTAACTCATACCCATTATTTACGAAGATATCAGGGAACCTATGGCCCGGCGATCGCTGCGGGTAAGGGGATGTTTCCCAGTACACACACGCCAATTTCTGGTTTATATCGTGTTGGTGATAGCACTATGCCCGGAATTGGTGTGCCAGCAGTTGCCGCTTCTGGTATTTTATGTGCAAATAGCTTGGTGGAGCGATCGCAAACAGCAGAGTTATTAGCAGAACTGAAATAAACCGAAACATACTCATAAAATGCCAAATTATTTAGCTTATTTCTCCTTAATATTGTTGGGAATTTTACTAATTCTCATCGTGTATATAGCTTATTTATATTTCACAACTGTAAATAAACTAAATAAGGCTCTGCATCAATCTCAACTACCTGAAGAATTAGTTAATTTCCCTGTTTATTCCTCTACACCAGAAGAATATTCATCTGTTAAAATCCGCATTAGTGACTTTATAGAGGCTTGCAATCATAACAGAACCTTTGAATTACATTTAACTGCTAATGATTTAAATTGTCTTCGCAATAAAGGTCATTCACCTAATAGAAAGTCATTGAAACGACCAGAATATTATGAAATTACAGAAAACAAGATTATAGAAAGAAGAGTAGTTTTTCCTTGGCCATTTAATCGTTATGGATGTATTAATGATGTTAAATATATTGATTTTATTTTCAAAAATGGTAGCCTGATAGAACAAAGCTCGATTATAGCTAGACATAATAAAGAAATACCTAAAGCTAGGCAAAATATTATAGAATATCCCATTATTCAATCTAGGTTATTGCTACAAATTTTTAGTCACTGTTTAACTGGTACAGAAAAGTCAAATTTAGTGAATATAATCGAGGAAATTAAAAATATTAAAATCAATAAGAGTGAAGTCAGTTTTTATATTTGAATACTATATAGCTTTTCCTAGTCTGCTGAGGTACAAATTTATCTGCGTCCATCTTCGTCCATCTGCGGTTAATTATTCTTGCTTGTACTTCACTAGAATGAGAAACGCTATATATAGTAATCCTACAAAAAATGCTGACAGAGGCTTTAGCTTTGAATAAAGGTTTTTACATAATATTTTAAAGCGATCGCACTTTCAGAGTATCCAAAAGCTTTGGCTGAATATCAGTAACTTTATAACTGACAAATTGCTTTCAGAACCTGCAATAGTTCTATTACCCGCATAGATTCCATAAAATTTAACAACGGCAACAGTTGATAAACTGGTGGGTTTCCTTGTTCTAGATAAACAAATTGATAACTCCTACCATTAGTAGTTAAACCCCAAGCTGATTTCTGATTATCTAAACTTTTATATGCGTAAGTTAGTAATTGAGGTAATCCAGTAAATATATCAACTTGACTATTTTTAGATTCAACTAATAGCAGCCAGAAATATGCTTGAGGTTTTGTCTGTTTAGCTTTACTAATCGCCAAAATATCAAATCTACCTTTAATTATTTTGTCTTCATCTTCTATCTCAATATCAGCAATGTTTTCTTCTAACAGGATTTCAATTGGATAGCGATAAAAGCCAGCCAACCTCAGTAAAGGTGCGACTGCTAGAAATTTTACCTGTCCTTCTGAAACTTTGCCTGAAGTAAGATATCTATCAAAATCATTTTGAATTTGCTTTAATTCTTGCTGTTCTTCTTCGCTTATGGGTTCTAAAGATAATAAGTTAGAAAATGAGTCATTATACTGTTTTTGAAAGCCAAACAGCCGATTAACTTCTTCTAAAGATAAATTACGAGCATTAAGTAATGTCATATAGGAATCCGGTTTGATTTCTGAATTTATTTGTGTAGGTAGGGAATAGGGAATGGGGAGTCGGGAGTAGGAAAGAAGCCTGATCTGAATGTACTGATTTTTTTTCAGAAATCAAATATCAGTCCTATAGATGGATATTAGATATTAGTAGTAATTATAGCCGTTTGCATATTCATGAAATACTGTAGAGACGTTACATATAACGTCTCTACATAACGTTGGGTTTTATGTTTGTACCTCATTTACCCAAAATAAGCTGTCTCTAAATTATATTTAGAACTGCTGTAGGAATCCTAAATGATTTATAAACATCTCTCTCCCTTGTCTTCCTTGTCTACCCTGTCTGTCGAGCCTCATATCCGCAACATTTTGCAATAAAGTCAGGAAATATTGACTTTTAACGAGTTAGAGTATATATACTCATGGCATATTTTCTAGAAACATACTCTCATTGCTTACAATGCCTCAAACCATTGATAAATAAAGATTGTAGTGAGAGAAATTGGAAAAAATTCCTCTGGTCTCAGGTAACTAAAGTCTGAGATTTTGCTACTTATATACAGACACAGCAACCGTAAATGTCCCGCATTGGAGTGGGAAATCGGTTCTCATAATTCAGACTTGACAAAAAAGTGAAATATTTTCCAGCCTTAATTCATCAGGATTTTGGCTGATTCGGTGATGCACACATCTCACTTAACAGCTAAATTTACAGCAAGTTCATAGATTTAGTGATCTTCGAGTTCTGGGAATTTGGCAACCTATTGAAATCCCAAAAATAAACATTTACCGTACTAATTAAGAACTATCTCACAGCATTTAAGATTTTAGGAAGTTGCTCTTATGATGACTGAATCTATAATTACAACCGTAGAAGCTACCAAAGAAAGCTGCATTGAATGTCACACTACTTGTATTGATACTCTCAAATACTGCAAAAATCGGGGCGGTCAATACATAGACATGACCATGATGTCGATGATGCGGGACTGTGCAGAAATGTGTATGATGTGCGTCAATATGATTAACGACGGTTCCGAGTTTATGGGTAATGCTTGTAACTTGTGTGCGGAAATGTGCGATCGCACAGCAATAACTTGTGAACAAATGAGTGAAGACCCTACAATGAGATTCTGCGCTGCAATTTGCCGTAAATGTGCAGAACACTGCAAAGCAATGGCTTTAAATTCTGCTTCTTATTTTCGCAGAGCTAGTTTAGTTACAGAAGATGTGCTTTCATTTCGTTAATGAAATTTGTAGAGACATTCTACACAACGTCTCTCACAAAAACCAATAAGCGCATTACAGTGATCAAAATCCAAATTCAAAACAATGGCGATATCAGTCACGATATCGCCATTGTTTTATTTAATGTCAATCATTTGGGGTATTAGGAATTATCTACTTGAGTTAAATTCTGGAATCATTTCTCACACCCTAGCACATTTCAATTATCCGGTTACTTCAGTCGCTGGATGCAAGATGTGACTTAACTCATTTTTGTTTGATAAACCTTGACTAATCTATCAATACCTTTAAACCGATGGTCGCCCATTTCTTTAAAATCTGAAGCATCTGTCAACATTTGATAGGTGGCTTCACTAATTACACATTCACCAGGGGGACAAACAGCTTCCATTCGGGCGGCTAAGTTAATGGTAGCGCCTAGGGCGGTGTAATCTACTCTTTGGGAACTGCCAACATCTCCGACAACGGCTTTACCACTGTTAATTGCAATGCGTAATTGTAGAGGTTCTTCCCAAAAACCTTTGGCGTTCAATCTTTGCAAACGAGTTAGCATTCCTTTGGCGGCGGCGGTGGCGCGGTCTGCATGGTCTAGCAGTGGTTCGGGAGCGCCAAAAAATGCCATGATACAATCGCCAATATATTTATCTAAAGTGCCACCGTAGGCGAAGACTTCTTGCAGCATTTCTTCAAATAAATTATTTAATAGTTGGGCGATCGCTTTTGGTGTTAATCTTTCTGAAAGTGCTGTAAACCCAACTAAATCTGCAAAGACAATACTAATTTCACTTTCTGTTGTCGGTAAACGTCCATCTGGTAAACCACCCACAGAAATTAACTGCTGGACAACGGCGGGAGAATGATAACGTTCTAAGCGGTGACGAATTACTTCTTCGGTTTTGAGTTTTTCTACTAATAGCCAACGCTGCACACTCGAAGCCACCAAATTTGCCAAAGCCGAAAAAAAGCTGAGTTCTTCTGCGCCATCGCTTTCCCAATGATAAGAAGAAAGATGGGCATCAGCATAAAGAACACCAACCACTTTATTTTCATCCCACAAAGGTACAGCCATTGCACTGCGAATACCTTTGACTAAAATACTATGTTCGCCGGCAAATCTTTCATCTTTGTGTGTATCAGCAGTTTGAATTGCGACTTTTTCTTCAAATACTTTTTGACAAATACTCCGACTAATCCAACTACCATCAGCTGCTAAATATTTTTTTTCCGCAGCATGTCTCGTCCCAGCATTAACTAATTCTAGATGATTGCACCCATTCACATCAATTAATAAAGCCAAGCGGTCAATACTTTCGAGATAACGAAACACTACTTGTTGGACTTGGGAGAAAATTTCTTCTATTGATGCTGCTGCACAGAGATTTTTGGCAATATCTACTAAGTCTTTGAGGCGGGCAATGCTTTTGTTTTTAGTAGTAATATCATCTTCGTGACTTTCAGCCGCTATCCACTGCTGTTGTAATTGTTTGACGTTGCGTAATATGGTTCTTTGTTCGTTATTATCAGCAATTGGTGGGGGCGGTTTAATTGGAATGACTGGATTAACCAACTTTACTACTAAGCTGACATTTCCTAACCAAATAATATCGCCATTTTGTAAATCTCGTGTGGCAGTTACAAAGCTTTGATTGACTTGCGTACCATTTTTACTACCTAAATCTTCAATAGCCCATGTACCATTTGCTTTTTTTCGTAACAGCGCGTGTTTTCGGGAGATACCACCAAACGGTAAGTAAAGGTCACATTCTGGTAAACGACCAATGGTGAATTCATTTTGATTCACTGTTATCGTTGTTTCTGTTTCTCCTTGTTGTAGGCGCAGTGTAAGTTCAGTCATGAGTATGGTTTGTTTATCCTGGAAGCAAGGGAACCATAATTAACGCAAAGGATACCAGGATAAATCCTTTACCTTATCTTTATGGCACTGTTGATGGCATTCCGACAACTGTCTATCTTAAATTAAGTATCCACGCAGATACAGATATTGTCGTTGACATGAGGTAAGAATTTATACATTTGGGTACTGCAATATGCTACTTGGGTACTCCGAGATATAATCAGGACTTACGCACCAAGATTGTCTATAAAGATTGGGTGTAAGGGTGTAAGAGTTTGTGGCGTAAGGTTTTTAGATACATTGTCAATAGTAAACTAAAACAACAAATGACCAATGACAAAGGACTAATAAATTATGAATTGGTGGCAAAGACTCAAGAAAAACCCTTTGGCGCGGTTTGGGGCAATTTTGCTGTTAATTTTCTATGTAGCGGTGATTGCGGCTGATTTTGTTGCTCCTTATGACCCTTATGTATCACAACCAAATGGTTCACTGCTACCACCAACAAAAATTTATTGGGTTTCCCAAACCTCTGGTAAATTTATCGGCCCCCATGTTTACCCGACGACTCAAGGTAACACTGATATTAAGACAGGCGATCGCCAGTTAATTGTAGACTTAACAAAGCCATCTCCTTTGCGTTTATTTGTCTCTGGGCCAGAATACCGCCTGTTGCAGTTAAGTTTACCCCTACCCCCCAAATGGGATGAAGTCACAATTTTTCCCGGTATCCCCTTAACTTGGCATTTATTTGGTGCAGATAATAACGCTAAATTAAATATTTTCGGCACTGATGACCAAGGACGCGACCAATTCAGCCGCTTGCTACATGGTGGTCGCATTAGTTTATTTATCGGCATTATTGGCGTAATTTTTACCTTCCCCCTCGGTTTGTTGTTGGGGGGAATTTCGGGCTATTTTGGTGGCTGGCTAGATAGCGTCATTATGCGCTTTGCAGAAGTATTAATGACTTTTCCCAGTATTTATCTCTTGGTGACATTAGGCGCAGTTTTACCACCAGGGTTAAGTAGTACCCAACGCTTTTTATTAATTGTGATTATTACATCTGTAATTAGTTGGGCTGGTTTAGCAAGGGTAGTTCGCGGACAAGTACTTTCGATTAAAGAACGAGAATTTGTCCAGGCTGCACGGGCAATGGGTGGTAATCCTCTTTACATTATTGTGCGTCATGTTCTGCCGCAAACTGCTACTTATATAATTATTTCCGCAACTTTAGCCGTTCCGAGTTTTATAGGTTCTGAAGCAGTTTTAAGTTTAATTGGTTTAGGTATTCAACAGCCTGATCCTTCTTGGGGAAATATGCTTTCCCTCGCCAGCAATGCTTCAATTTTGGTACTCCAACCTTGGTTAATTTGGCCGCCAGCCGTGCTGATTATTTTGACAGTATTAGCATTTAACTTACTTGGTGATGGTTTAAGAGATGCCCTTGATCCTCGCAGTTTGCAAAGATAAGGGTGTAAGGGTGTAAGGGTGTAGGGGTGTATGTATCTAAAACCCTTACGCTATATACCCTTACACCCAATCTTCATAGACAATTTTGGTGCGTAAGTCCTGACATAATTACATTATTACAACTGTAACTCAGACTGAAAACCCTGCTTACTGTGTTGAAATATGAATGCTCATAAGATAGAAGTCGTTTTAACTGAAGATGGAACTCTGACGCTACAGGGTTTACCTTTTCATGCTGGAGATGTTGTGGAAGTGATTATTTTGGAAACTCAAACTCCACCGCAACAAGCCCAACATTTACCTCAATCAAGTAGAAATCTTTATCCTTTACACAATACACAGCCATACCGTTATGACGACCCTACAGAACCCGTCGCTTTAGAAGACTGGGAAGTTTTGCAATGATTATACTTGACACTCATATTTGGGTTTGGTGGGTACAAAATGATTCACAACTGACCAAACAACAGCAAAAATGGTTAAAAGATTATGAGTCTGACGGTTTAGGAGTCAGCATTCTTTCATGCTGGGAAGTTGCCAAATTGGTAGAGAAAAAGAGATTAATTTTACCTTTGGCTATTGATAAATGGCTAGAAGTTGCTTTAGCTTATCCTGGTGTACAGCTATTAAATTTGTCCCTGCCGATAGTAATTGATTCAACTCAATTAAGTGGCTTTCATAGCGACCCATTTGACCAGCTTATTGTGGCTACAGCTAGATTTTATAATTGTCCTTTGTTGACTGCGGATACGAAAATTATTAACTATCCTGATGTGCAAACTCTTAAGTAGTGCTATAGGAATCATATTTGATTTTTGAAAAAAACTAAGAGATAATACGGAGAGAAGCTAAAAGTATAATAGAAAACTATAATGAACCAGCACTTATAACAGGCGATCGCGGAACTAGAAGAATTTATTCCTATAGTCGTTGTGAAATCACTAATTTTATAAGCTACCACCTTTTTCTTGGCAACACGACAAAACAACGAAGGTCTATTCATACTGACTGGCCTCCGCGACGGCTGTGGGTAGCTTCCGCCTTCACTTGTACACTTTACTGTAGCTGATACTATTGGCAAAAGTGTTACAAACGGATAAACAAAGGCGTGACAACTAAACGCTGCAACCACAGATTGCAGGTTGGAGCTTGCGTAATATTTTAAAATACAAAGATGTATTACAGTCGCCAAAAGTATATTCTACGTCCTACCCCAAAAACATCGATTTGGGTTACAGGGGAAGAATTAACATTCACAAATGACTATTGACCGTTGAGAAATGACAAATGACAGAAACTGTGTCGTGTCATAATAATTCAAGCAATCCCCTTTGAAGAGATTGAAACCCCGACCTGAACTGAATTACAGCACGATAAGTCATGCAGCCTGAACCCAAAGTCAACATCCTTTTGGTAGATGACAAATTAGAAAATTTGTTGGCGCTAGAAGCAATTTTAGAAAGACTGGGAGAAAATTTAGTTAAAGCAACCTCTGGTTCTGAGGCTTTGCGGTGTCTGCTGCATCAAGATTTTGCTGTCATTTTGCTGGATGTACAAATGCCGGGAATGGATGGCTTTGAAACTGCTAATCTAATTCGTAGTCGAGACAGGTCGTGTCAAACTCCTATTATTTTTCTCACCGCCTTTAGCACGAGTGACCAAATGTTATTTAAAGGTTATGCAATAGGGGCGGTTGATTATTTGCTTAAGCCTATAGATACGAATATATTAATATCGAAAGTTACAGTATTTGTTGAGCTATTTAAGAAAACTCAAGCCATTAAAGAACATGCAGAGCAACTAGCAGTTGTGAATGCAGAATTACGGCAAAGTGAAGAACGTTTTCGTTCTCTGAGTACTTGTTCGCCGGTGGGGATTTTTGAAACAGATACAGCAGGAAAATGTAAATATACTAATCCTCACTATCAGGCAATTTGTGGTTTAAATGCTGCCGAAAGTTTAGAAAAACAATGGTTGGAATTTGTGCATCCCGATGACCGCGAAAGAGCGATCGCTACTTGGTCAAAATACTTAGATATTGGTTCCCAAAACTACTCGCAAGATTTTCAATTTCTCACAGCTAATCATAGTCAGCGTTGGGTACAGGTGCGCTCATCCCGGATGGTTTCGGCGCAAGGAAAATTATTGGGCTATGTTGGTACTCTCGAAGATATCACCGAACGCAAGCAAGCTGAAGAAGTCCGCGCTCAAATCATCCGAGAACAAACCGCCAGACAAGAAGCAGAAGCCGCCAACCGGATGAAGGATGAGTTTCTGGCTGTGCTTTCTCACGAACTCCGCACACCTTTAACTTCTATGCTGGGCTGGTCAAAAATATTACGTTCTAAAAAACTGGATGATAAAGCAACTACTAAAGCTTTAGAAGCCATTGAACGTAATGCGACATCTCAGGTGCAATTAATTGAAGATATTTTAGATGTATCGCGGATTATTCGTGGTCAGCTAAAACTGAATTTATGTGTAGTTAACTTAGTGGCTGTCATTGAAGCCGCCCTAGAAGCTGTCCGCCCCTTAGCTGATGCTAAACATATTCAAATCAGCACAATTCTTGATTCTGCTATTGGTTCAGTTTGTGGTGATCCAGTACGTTTACAACAAATAATCTGGAATCTATTAAATAATGCCATTAAGTTTACACCACAACATGGTAAAGTTACTGTCAATCTCGAACTTATCCAAGTAACTGAAGCAGAGCCGAAAGAGCTAGTTCCAGCAGGAGAAATCGTCCTGACATCTAGCGTATCTCCCATTCAATTTGTCAGTTCATCTTATGCTCAAATTCAGGTAATTGATACAGGAATTGGGATTGAACCAGACTTTCTCCCCCAAGTATTTGAAAGGTTCCGCCAAGCAGACAGCACCACCACACGATCGCACAATGGTTTAGGATTAGGACTAGCGATCGTCCGTCACTTGGTAGAACTACACCACGGCATCATTATCGCCGACAGCCCAGGTAAAGGAAAAGGCGCAACTTTCACTTTAAGACTTCCCTTAATGCCAAGTCCCAGTCTTGATGGTAAAGCGGACAACTCGATTGCTTGTACAACAGGTAATACACCCTTGGTAGGCTTGAAAGTGTTGGTTGTTGGTGATGAAACTGATAGCCGCAACTTTTTAGCTTTTATGTTTGAAGAGTATGGCGCAAATGCAACCGCCGTCGCATCAATTGAGACTGCACTGGTAATTATTGAAGAGACAAAACCAGATATCTTGATTAGTGACCTCAGTCTCTCAAACCAAGAAAGTTATAACTTAATCCAACAAGTCCGGGCTTTAGCACCAGAAAAGGGTGGTGATATTCCAGCGATCGCTTTAACTGCATTTTCCCACGAAGAAGACAGCTTAAAAATTCTCGCTGCCGGCTTTCAGCATTACTTGACTAAACCTGTTGACCCTGAAAATTTAATTAATCTAGTTACTAGTGCAACAAGGCAAAAGTAAAATGTCAATCTTTACTCCAACAACCAGATTTCATTCGTGGTTGGAAACTGGCGCTTAATCGTAAGTCATTACCCGGACATGATATCAGACTCCTCCTGAAACCTATGAACTCAAAAGAAATTCGCGGTGTCTGGCTGACAACTACCGATAGTAAAGTTTTCCGGTCACAACAACGCATTGCAGCAGCGATGGACTTGTTAGCGGAGACAGGATTTAATGTTGTATTCCCTGTGGTTTGGAATAAGGGTGTGACTATGTACCCCAGCCAAACTATGCGGCAAAATTTTGGAGTGGAAATTGACCCAATGTCGGTTGGTCGTGACCCGTTAGCGGAGGTAATAGCCGAGGCGCGACGAGTGGGGTTAAAAGTTATCCCTTGGTTTGAATATGGGTTTGCGAGTTCTTACAACTTGAATGGTGGAATGCTGTTACAAAAAAAGCCAGAATGGACGGCGCGTGACAGTCAAGGTAATTTGTTGCAGAAAAATGGCTTTGAGTGGATGAATGCTTTTCATCCCCAGGTGCAAGATTTTCTGTTGAATTTGGTTTTGGAAGTGGTGAAAAATTATGATGTGGACGGGATTCAGGGAGATGATCGCTTTCCGGCTTTACCATCAGAAGGAGGGTATGATGCTTTAACAGTTGCCCGTTATCAGCAGCAATTTGGCCGTCGTCCACCCAATAACCACCAAGATAAACAATGGTTACAGTGGCGTGCTGATATTTTGACCGATTTTTTGGCACGTTTATATGGCGAAGTCAAAAGAATTAATCCTAACTTGTTGGTATCGATATCACCTAATATTTATGATTGGGGATTGCGCGAATATCTCCAAGACTCAGCCACATGGTTGAAGTTGGGCATAGTGGATATGATTCACCCGCAGATATATCGCCGCGATTTTAATAGTTATAAAGCGATCGCTAACCGACTAGCAAGTTGTCAGTTTAGCGATGCAACTCTCCCTAAGTTAGCACCGGGAATTTTGATCAAGCTTGGTAATTACTCCATCAGCCCAGAATATCTTGTGCAGGCGATCGCTTACAACCGCCGACTCGGAATTTCTGGGGAAGTCTGCTTTTTTTACGAAGGTTTGCGCGAAAATAACAATGCTCTTGCTCAAGTTTTGCGAAATGGCCCCTACTCTCAACCTGCGGCGTTTCCGACTTTGGCTGATTTACAACAACCCAGCAACAGCAATTCTTTGTCATTCTGGCAGAGAATCAAGAGATTCTTAAAAAATCTTTTTTAAAGGATAAAGCGCGTGGCAGATAAATTACAGATAGAACAGGTCATTCAAACTCTCAAACAAGATTTACCCACACTTTTTGAGCAAGATATTACATATAATATTTATACACAGGATATTTATTTTAAAGACCCAGTAAATAAATTTAAATATAAATTCAACTATCGAATTATTTTTTGGACATTACGATTTCACGCCCAATTATTTTTTAC
This sequence comes from Nostoc sp. FACHB-190, assembly GCF_014696905.1. Lineage (NCBI taxonomy): Bacteria > Bacillati > Cyanobacteriota > Cyanophyceae > Nostocales > Nostocaceae > Nostoc > Nostoc sp. FACHB-190. The sequence goes on along the minus strand of NZ_JACJQW010000004.1, from coordinate 348,603 downwards.
TCAAATCGCCTTTGATTTACATGAAGTGTATCAATCAGCAGAAGATACTATTTTAGCGAAATGGACAGTGCGTGGTGTTTTGCGTGTGCCTTGGCAAGCTAAGATATTTTTTAATGGTTATTCAACTTACAAATTCAATTCAGATCATTTAATCTATGAACATATTGATACTTGGGATAGAAAGCCAGGAGAAATTTTAAAGCAATTTATTCAGAAAGGGTAACACTTATAGCATTTCTGATGCTAGTGAAGTACAAGCAAGAATAATTAACCGCAGATGGACGCAGCGAAAAGTTGAGCCAGTGCGTTGGGCGGGTTCCCCGACTCCCTCACTGGCGTTGCGTGGGCGGCTCTGCCGACTTGAGCAAACTTTTCAAGACAGATGGACGCAGATAAAACAATATCATGACAAAAAAAATATTGACTGGACTGAATATAGTCAGATTTCAGCATCCCTTTGATCAAAAAGCTTTGGCAGCTTTAAATAAAATGCCTGGTTTACCTTTAGTATTAAAGAAGGTAAATGAATATGGAATTGACCGTTTACTGAGAATGCAAATTATCGGGGGAGAATTTCGCGTGACATCGCAAAATTTTCCCAAATTATCTGATGCGTTTACAGAAAGCTGTCAAATTCTTGACTTGACTTCCCAGCCAGAACTTTATTTATTTCGGGGTACGGGACATATTCAAACCAATGCTGTTGGTGTAGATAAGCCAATGGTGAGTGCGAATTTAGAAGCACTGGAATGGTATACACACGCTGAATTGCTATTTGCATTTGGGTGTGAAATTGCCCGGATTAAGGGTAAATATATTGCTTATCAACAAATGGCAAATGTGATGCCACTGTTAAAAAATATTGTTAATAGTACAACTTTTGGTTTGGGAAGTTTAGCGGCTGGGGGGATAGAAGTCGCTTTGTGTAATTGGATTTTGATGTCAAAATTCACATGCGATCGCGCGGGTTTATTGGCGTGTCAAGATATTAATATCGCCATCACCGCACTCATGAAGTTGGCTGGTTTACCATCTGAATATATAAATGCCGATACCATTGCGGAGTTTCAAGCGCAAGCACGGGAATTTTCACTCATTAGTCTGGATAACTTGGATCAAGTTACTAAAATATTCAGCTTTATGGAGTACAAATTTCCCTGGTCGGTGATGCGAGCTTCCGAATTGTTAAAATGGGTTGATTCAGGAGAATATGAAAAGTTGCTACAGTCAGAAGATGTAGAGCAACCAGCCGATTCAGAAGACAATACAGATACAGAGAAAGATGCTGAAGATTGGCAGTTTATGTCTTCTTGGTAGATTCTCATTTCTCAAGTTATCGCAGTCCTAAATCAATTACAAACAAATCTACTCCCTACTCCCTAATTCAATTTAGAGAAAGAAGCTGATAATTTAGTATCTGGGACTAAACATCAACTTCTGCTTCATCAAGAGGTCGTCCGACAAAATTATCTAACTATAATTTAATTTAATTTAACTTAGATTAGTAAGTGGACACAATTATTTAGAAGACGCATTTCGACTGCGCTCAATGCTCGATCATCTGGCTAGAAGAGGGTTGAGTTTCGACTTCGCTCAACTCCCGCGAAGCGATGCACTGAGCCTGTCGAAGTGTGGATACTGAGCGCAGTCGAAGTATCGAAACCCGGTCATCTCAAATTAGGTTTAATTTAGTCTTTCTACTTTACAGAAAAAATTAATTTTCATCACAGTTTAACTGACGTTATATTGAGTTAGTGTCAAATTGTCAAATATCAAATTTGATGTAGATTAATGATATGTGATGGCTTTTATTACTGTCGTTAACAAAAGTCAATATTATGCGATCGCTTGTTACATAGCTCATGAATTTTTCAGTTTTGATGAAAAATCTCTGTTGCATCTAGCTCTGAATATCTATACTACATATAGGACTCATATTTGATTTCTGAAAAAAATCAGTACACCTACAAAATGCTCTTTTCTACTCCCTACTCCCCACTCCCTACTCCCAGCCTTTACGAGTAAATTAATTTGTGAAATTAGGCGAGTTTAAGCGAGAAATTATTTCTCAGTCATAGTAATTACATCATAATTTGGTGGTATTCTCCAGCTAGAATCCAAGAATATTGTCATCAAAATGACTGGCTCTCTTGCAGATAACACAAGTGGATGGAAGAGAGATAACATAATGTTGGTTGGATTTAATATAGCAATCCTAAATGATACATGAGAGTTCAATAAGCCTCAAATGCTTATAAAACAAGGATTTTTGTCTACGTATTTTCTCACAATTGGGGTAGGATTGCTATATCTATTTTTTGAGATATTTCCACTCAAATATCTCTAGTAGTAGATTAAACTGAAACAATGGCAAACCCCGAAAATTCCAGGGTGAATATATGTTTGTTGTGCGTTTGAACCCAGAACTAACTTATCTCATCTATAAAATATGAAGGTGGAGTAAAAGGTGACTAGTATTGAAAATCACGTCTTCTCTTTTTCAGGAGAAGTATTAATTCCTCAAGCTCCTCCTGAGTATAAATCGGGGTTTATCGGCATTATTGGTCGTCCAAATGTCGGTAAATCTACTCTAATGAATCAATTAGTTGGTCAAAAAATTGCAATAACCTCACCAGTAGCCCAGACTACGCGGAATCGTTTGCGAGGAATTTTGACCACCGAAGCAGCACAATTAATTTTCGTCGATACACCGGGAATTCATAAACCCCATCACCAATTGGGGGAAGTGTTAGTACAAAATGCCAAAATTGCCATTGAATCAGTAGATGTGGTGCTGTTTGTAGTTGATAGTACAGCTGCTTGTGGTGCTGGCGATCGCTACATTGCGGAGTTATTAACCCACAGTCACACCCCTGTAATTTTGGGACTGAACAAAATTGATCAGCAACCAACGGATTCCCAGTTTATCGATGAAAGTTACCAACAACTAGGTGATGCTAACCAATGGCCGTTAGCGAAATTCTCCGCCAAGACTGGTACAGGATTACCAGAACTACAAGAATTACTGACGGAAAATTTAGCAACAGGCCCCTTATACTATCCGCCTGACTTGGTGACAGACCAACCAGAACGGTTTATTATGGGCGAGTTAATTCGGGAACAGATTTTACTGTTAACCCGTGAAGAAGTGCCGCATTCTGTGGCGATCGCCATTGATAAAGTAGAAGAAACACCATCAATTACCCGCGTCCTCGCTACCATCCACGTCGAACGCGATTCCCAAAAAGGTATTTTAATTGGTAAAGGTGGTTCTATGCTCAAAGCCATTGGTAGCGCCGCCCGCGAACAAATCCAAAAACTCATCTCCGGCAAAGTATACCTGGAACTTTTCGTCAAAGTCCAGCCAAAGTGGCGACAGTCTCGGTTAAATTTGGCAGAGTTTGGCTATCGCGTGGAAGAATAGAGAAGTTAGTCAATGGTCAATAGTCAATAGCTATTGGACTATTGACTATTGACCATTGACTAGATAAAAAAATGTCTACCAATCCTAGCTACTCCTTCAATCTGCCGAATGATCAACCTGTATTGCGCGTTTTGATTGTGGAAGATGATCCGATGATGCAACTAGGACTAGAACAATCACTAATGGCGCAACCCCAGTTGGAAATTGTTGGACAAGCAGAAGATGGTTATTTAGGGGTACAAGCAGCCTTAAAATTAAAACCAGATTTGGTAGTCATGGATATTGGTTTACCGCGCCTGGATGGGATTGCAGCGACACAGCAAATTAAAGCGGCCTTACCAGAAACCCATGTCGTGATGCTGACATCCCACACCACCGAAACAGAAGTAATTGCGGCATTATCCAGTGGTGCAGATGCTTATTGTATCAAAGGTGCGAGTGTAGAAAGACTGTTAAAAGCGATCGCAGCCGCCGTTGATGGCGCGACTTATTTAGATCCGCAAATCGCCAGACGTGTCATTGATAACCTCAAACCTCCCACAACCCAAGGAAACACCGCCAATCTTTCCACCAGAGAGTTAGAAGTTTTAAAACTCATGGTAGAAGGTTTAAGCAACCCCGAAATTGCGGAAAAACTTTATCTGAGTCCCAATACCGTTAAAACCCATGTCCGTGGGATTATGAACAAACTAGCAGTTGATGATCGTGTTCAAGCTGCTGTAGTGGCACTGCGATCGGGTTTAGTATAGTTAATCATATTTGATGGTTGCCAAAAATTTACTCGATTGAATGTCATTTTTCACTCTTATTTACCATTACACCCAGATTTCATTCAATCCTCACCTTGTTTTAAAGGAATCATAATTATAAATTCTGTACCTTTACCCACAGATGAAATACACTCCAGGGTTCCATGATGATTTTCGGTGATAATTTGATAACTAATTGACATTCCCATTCCTGTACCTTTACCAATGGGTTTTGTAGTAAAAAATGGGTCAAAAATCCGTTTTTGAATATCTTCCGGTATACCCAAACCATTATCAGCAATTTTAATAGCAATCTGAGTTTCATTCTCAACTGCTGTATCAATCCGAATTCTACTAGGAGTAGCTTGCATTTCCTTTAGTGTGCGTTGTGCGTCTCGTTCTTCGATAGCATCGATCGCATTAGTCAAAATATTCATAAATACCTGATTGAGTTGACCAGCATAGCACTCAACCAGAGGTAATTTACCATAGTCTTTAATAACTTTAATACCTGGATAATTAGGTTTAGCCTTGAGCCGATTTTCTAAGATTAATAATGTACTATCAATACCTTCGTGCAGATTCACCGCTTTATATTCAGCTTCATCCAGGCGGGAAAAATTACGGAGAGATAGCACAATTTGGCGAATGCGATCGGCTCCTATTTTCAGAGAAGATAATAGCTTGGGTAAATCTGACATTAAAAAATCTAAGTCTATAGAATCGATTTCTTCTCGAATTACCTCCACAGGATAAGGATAGTTTTCCTGATAAAGATTAACTAGCTTGAATAAATCATGAACATAATTAATCGCAGGATTAATATTGCCATAAATAAAGTTAACCGGATTGTTGATTTCGTGAGCTACACCAGCTACTAGTTGTCCTAAAGAAGACATTTTTTCACTTTGAATGATTTGGGATTGAGTACGTTTTAATTCTTTTAGTGTTTGTTCTAGTTGTTGAGTTTGTTGTCTGAGTGCTGCTTCGGCAATTTTGCGATCGCGTGATTCAACCACCAGCCGCACAAAGTCAGTAATTGAGCCAATAAAGCTTTGTTCTTCTAATGTCCACTGGCGTGGGGTGATTAAATGTTCACAACAAACTACACCAATTACTTCCCCTCTCGACCATATCCGCGCATCCAACATCGCAGTAATTCCCAATGGAGTTGTATAAGTTGCCGAAAATTCAGCAGTGCGAGCATCAGTATGCACATCAGTAACTGCGATTATTTGTTCTTCTTTGAGAGCTTGAAAATATTGCGGGAAGTCGTAAACAGATAATTCCAAACCGTGACTGTGGCGATTATATTCTTGTTCATATAAATCCACACATTGAATTTCCGAACGGTTCTCTGTGTATAACCAAACACTAACACGCCCAACCTCAAGACCTAAACTAGCTACTTCAGTTACATATTGAATCGCAATTTGAAAATCATCATGTTGTAGTTTTTCACTCTGCACAAGCTGTTGTAGCGCATTACTATGTCTGCGAAAGCGTTTCTCTGTTTGTTGGCGTTCATTAATTTCTTGTTCTAATTTATTGATTGTCTGAAGTAGCAAAGTAGTTTCAATTTGATCTTGGGGAACAACTAGCCGAATTGAACCTACTAAAAATGAATTACCAGCTTCGTCAGATAATAAGCTTTTTTTAGTAGATATGATTTGGGTTTTACCTTGGTAATCTGTGATTAATTCCTCATTTTCATCAGTCACACCTGTGGTAAAAACCAGTTCATCTCTCGCCCAAAAAACATCGGCTTGGGTTTTGCAGAAAAAATCATAGTCAGATTTACCAATTAGTGTTGTTCGCTCATATCCAATGAACTGACAAAACGCATCATTAACAAACACCCAATTGTGTTGTCTGTCCTTCACAAAAATGGGGTCAGTAATGCTGTTCAGAACACTCCACAGCAAAGTCTGAGAAGATTGTTGCGGTACAAAGTGAGAAAACGCCATCTTGCTGAATCCTGCAAGTTACTGGCTTTCTTTTTGGCAGATCATCCCAAATTCAGAATGATTCCCACAAAAGATGGCCAAAGTTTTCCCTTAGTATGCCCAATATATCTTTAAATGCAATACCCCTCATGCGAATATCTTGCACTTAATGAATTAGCTCTCCCTTTTATCCCTAAATTCTTACCTGCATTCACCAGAGCGGATCACTGTTCCTAAAGTCGCCTGTCCTAACACAGCCTTGACTAAATTTCCGGGAATATTGCCATCAATTATCCAACAATCAATTCCCCAATCAGAAATAGCCAAAAATTCTTCTACCTTCTGAATCATCCCGCCAGTTACATCTATTGACGCACTCTTGCCGATAGCAGCTTTAATTTGAGCATAATTGGCTGGTGTAATCTCAGGTATTACTTGCCCATTGTCGTCATACACACCAGGATAATTCCCCGCATTGATGAGTTTGACTTGGTAGTTATCTTGAATATGAAAGTATTTGGCTAACTCTGCTAATAAAGTTTCAGTAGAAAGAATAGTACCGCCAATGACTTGATCTAAAACAACATCACCGAAAACCAACGGTATTAAGCCAGCTTGTAAACTATTTTCAATTACCGAAAAGTTTGTTTTCACTAGCTGTTTATTCTGAGTCACTACCATCGTGAGAGGTGGTAAGCTCACTACTGGTAAACCTGCTTGTAAAAAATAATGGGCCAGTAATTTATTTAAATCTAAAACGTCTTGATGAACTAGACAAAACCCTAGTTTATCAGCATCACAGACAACACCATTGATAGTATCATATTTATGTGCTGACTGATGCCCAAAAGAACCAGCACCATTGCCAATAATCAGTTTCACACTAGGATTTTGCTGCCTGACTAGACTAATTTCCGTAACTAGTTTTTGCATAGTTTCTAGTCGAGCAGTGTATGGTTGGTTCTTATCAGTGATTAAAGAACCTCCTAATTTGACTAATACTAGCTCTAGCATGAAATCTCAAGATGTGGTAATCACTAGCAAAAAGCTTACCACAAGGAATTTCAAATCATCGAGTGTTCACTGTCTTAAAAAACAACTAATAAGCAACAGTTATCTTGCTGTTGCTTATTTATGATGAACATATTTTTTGCAGAATTCATAAGTTAAAGATTAGAATTCTGACATATATATATTGGTTATTTATCAGTCATAGAAATTATCTACTCTGATATCCCGTAAGATTTCCGAAACCTGCCATCCTGAATTGGCGATGGATAAAACTACCGGGTTATCCCGCACCGGAATATAGTTAGGCTCTCTAGTTTCTACTATATTGACTACTGGTTTTTCCTCAACGGTAGCTTCTTGGCTTTCAAAATCATCTATTGAAAGATTTTCTTCTTCTATCTGTTTTATCTTTTTCAGGATTAATTTTTCAGATTTTTTGATGAGTCGTATATCCATGATGATTTGTTAAGCCTTAAAGTGTGACAAAGAAATAATCAACAGAAAGTAGATTCTGAGAGAGTTCAAGAACTTCTTCCAGAATCTTGCGTGAAATCCGCAAAAAAGTTTTATGAACTTGGGTGTTGAAAAAATTACCTAAGAAAATCTAGGATACATCAAAATTGATTTAAAATTCCCAGGCTCAACAGAAAAATTTCTGAAATCGTAGATGCAAACTTCAAACCACTGTCAATACTCTCTATCCAGCACAATCAAGTTTCTCTAATCAACTCGATAGATTTTTTCTATGTTTGTAGGAAACTCTCTGCTGCTTAGATGGGCTATTTGCGATCGCATTGTAGGATGGGGGGAGCGATCTCCACATAATTGCAGACATCAATCATCATCACTCTCTGAGTTATTATCACTGGCATACTGAAAAAATAGTTCCAGTTTCAGAACCGCGTGGTTTACCAGAAGATATGAATCCTAGTTATCAAGACTATTTTGAAAATAAAGGTCTTGGAATGGGACATCACTTTACTTGGTTCATGGTTCAAGAAATTATTGATTATGATTGGGATAGAATATTCCCAGAATGTAAAGGCTATGTAAATCATCAGTATGCCTATTTATTTTCTGCTTCGGCTCCTTTTCCTGATGATTTACCAGACGATGAGCCTGTTTATAAAATGAAAAAAGACAACACAACTGAAGTTTCATGGGTACAGAGTTATAGAGAATATGTCGGTTGTGTTGATTGGTTTATTCAAGAATTACTAAAGTTAGGAAATCCCGCAGAAACTAGAATTCTTTTTTGGCTTCATTAGATATTAGCAACCTGACAAATTGCCATAATATGTGATGAATATTTGTTAGTAGTGTAATGAACAAGTTCTAATCCCGCACTTTCTAGTTCTTGGGTAAGTTTAGGTATTTCATATTTATGATGTCTCCAAATTGTAATTTCTTTACCCTTGGGGATTTCAATAGATTTATCTATTCCTTGGAAGCTGAAATCTATAGTGTAATTATGCTGGAATTTGATATTAGCGACGACACTATCTGTTGCTAAGTCATACTTTCTAATTAGTTGACAATCTTGAGATTTAATACCAATTGTATTTTTGATTGTGCGATATATGGCTTCGGCATGATACTTACAGCCACCTCTGGCTATGCCATCCCATTGAGAGTTAGAACCAATTTCATTGGTAAAGATGAGCAAATCATTTTCATCCATACTATTTCTAAAGTTATGCAGCACCTGATTTCTATTGTGATGGTTGCCCATTGTCACACCCAAATGCAGAATGATTTTGGGTTTGCCTGAGAAATTTGCAGGTATACAGCTATTTTCAATGTCAATTTGTTGGTTGCTATAATCCAGTTTGGGAAACCAACTTGTAAAATTTCTCTTGGATACAGTCAGCAATCCTTCACTAATATCTAAAGCAATATATTTATTAATTTTATTCAATTGATTGAGTCGGAAAACAAATTCTTTGGCTGGGTATGAATTTCCTGCACCCACGTCGATAATATTGACTTGGCTAAATTTTGATATATTTTCATAAATATATGCAAAACTGTTCCTTAATAGGTCAATTTCTACACTTGATTTGCGATACCATTTAGGGCTAATAAATTTCTGATAAAAATCATGCCAAATTTTTGCCCCTTGACCTTTATAAGAATATTTCAGGGGGATTTCCCATCGAGTTTCTAAGGCGTGAATAATTTCTAAAATTTCTGCTGGAGAAAAAACAGTGTAAAACTCAGAACTTGGCTTTGCTATACAAGGGTGCGAAATGGAATTATCTGCGGAAAATTGCGAGTTTTGATGAAAGTTTTTTGCCATTATTCCTAGTTCTGAGGTGGGTTAAGTAGAGAAAGTACATAATTGACCACTTGGCCAGTCTTGTATTTTCTCATACCTTGCTCTCAAACAAGGTCAGGACTTACACATAAAGATTGTGGGAGTGAAAGGGTGTATCTTGCTGTCATATTAAATTATGCTTGATGGCGCGATCGCTAGGCATAGTTAGCATATCCTTGTAAATTGATAGTGAGGCGTTTCTAAACAGCAAACAGCATGGCAGATATTCCCAATTCCATCGCATCATACCGAGCCTTAGCATTGCAAGTCACTTGTCATGCTGTCAATCAAGCACGCGATCGCCACTCAGCCCAAGAAATCATTCATAATACTATCAACCGCTTGGCACAACAAATTGCCGCCAGCATTGCTTTTATTGGGTTTGACTGTCGCTTAATTGTCCTCCCAGAATATTTCCTCACCGGTTTCCCGATGGGTGAATCTCTGGCTGTGTGGCGAGAAAAAGCTTGTATAGAAATGCACGGTGCAGAATATGAAGCCCTCAGTAAAATTGCCCAAAAGCATCAAATCTTTTTAGCTGGAAACGCCTACGAACTCGACCCCAACTTTCCCCATTTATACTTTCAAACTTGCTTTGTTATTGACCCTTCTGGCACGATTGTTTTGCGGTATCGACGGCTAAATTCTTTGTTCGCACCAACACCCCATGATGTTTGGGATCAATATCTTGATTGCTATGGTTTAGAAGGGGTTTTTCCTGTAGCGAAAACTGCTATTGGCAATTTAGCTGCTTTAGCTTCCGAAGAAATTTTGTATCCAGAAGTGGCGCGGTGTTTAGCTATGCGTGGTGCCGAGATTTTTCTGCATTCCACCTCAGAAGTGTATAACAAAAACCTCACACCCAAAGACGCGGCGAAAATTTCTCGTGCTGTGGAAAATATGGCTTATGTTGTTTCTAGCAATACCGCAGGTCTAGCTAATAGTACTATTCCTATTTCTTCTGTTGATGGTGGCTCAAAAATAGTAGATTATCGCGGGATTGTATTAGCAGAAACAGGTGCAGGGGAAAGTATGGCCGCCTTTGCCGAGATAGACTTAGCCGCTTTAAGACGCGATCGCCATCGTCCAGGGTTAAATAATTTACTTTCTCGTCAGCGATTTGAAATCTACGCCCAAAGCTACAGCGAGGCACAATTTTACCCAGCAAACACTATGCTAAATCAAGAAGTAGACCGCAAACACTTCATCCAAACACAGCAACAAACAATAGAACGCCTATCTCAGCTAGGAGTGATTTGAAAGTATGAAATCTGAAGTATAAAGTCTGAAAAATGACCAATGACAAATGAAAAAACCAATCGAAGTCCGTAACCCACGCACCGGCAAATATGATTATGTAATTATCCCACCGCCGCCAAAACTGCTGGCACAGCAATGCAACCGGGCGCGAAGGGCGCAAGTGCGTTGGCAACAACTAGGGGTAGACGGGAGAGTTGCAGCTTTAAAAGAATGGAAGCAAGCAATATTAACTAGACGCGACAAACTCACAGATGCTTTGGTCAATGATACGGGTAGATTGTCTATCTCGGTAATGGAAATTGACTCGTTTCTATCTAGCATTGATCGCTGGTGTGGGTTAGCGCCAGACTTATTACAAGATTCAGCCAAAAATACATCTATCCCCTTTATCGCCCTACAACAAACATCAACCCCTTACCCTGTAGTTGGGGTGATTAGTCCGTGGAATTTTCCACTATTACTATCTACCATCGATACTATTCCGGCACTGCTGGCGGGTTGTGCGGTAGTTGTTAAACCCAGTGAAATTGCACCGCGTTTCATCGCCCCACTCACAGATGCAATTAATGAAGTATCGGCGCTACGTGATGTTTTAAGCTTTGTAGAAGGTGCGGGAGAAACCGGCGCGGCTTTAATTGAAAATGTAGATTTAATCTGCTTTACAGGTAGTGTCGCCACTGGACGCAAAGTTGCAGCCGCCGCAGCTAACAAATTTATCCCCGCTTTTTTAGAATTGGGAGGGAAAGATCCGGCGATCGTTTTAGAATCTGCCAATTTAGAATTAGCCACATCAGCAATTTTATGGGGTTCTGTCGTCAATACCGGACAGTCATGTTTATCAATTGAGCGAATTTACGTTGCTGAATCTATCTTTGACAAGTTTTATCATCAGTTAGTAGCTAAAGCCCATCGCCTACAACTAGCTTATCCCGCCATTGAAAGTGGCGAACTTGGCCCGATTATTGCCGAAACACAAGCGGGTATCATTAACGAACATATCTCCGATGCCGTGGAAAAAGGTGCTGTGATTCATTGCGGCGGTAAAGTTGAGGAGTTGGGCGGCGGTTGGTGGTGTCGTCCCACGGTGTTAACTCAAGTTAACCATACAATGAAAGTCATGACGGAAGAGACATTTGGCCCGATCATGCCCGTCATGGCTTTTGCCACAGTAGAAGAAGCAGTTAATTTAGCTAATGATTCAATTTATGGACTAAGTGCGGCGGTGTTTGCAGAAACGGAAACTGAAGCATTAACAGTTGCCCAACACATAGATGCAGGTGCTATCAGTATTAATGATGCCGCCCTCACCGCTATTATGCACGAAGGTGAGAAAAACGCCTTTAAATTCTCCGGCTTGGGCGGTTCGCGTATGGGTGCATCTGCCCTCAAACGGTTTTTGCGGAAAAAAGCTTTTTTAATTAAAACTAATTCTCACCAAGATCCTTGGTGGTTCGACATAACAGGAGGACGAAACTTTACTCCAGTCGGGGAACCCGCCTACCCAAGTGTCTCCAGAAGGCAAGAGGACGACACGATAAGCTATTAAGCACTTAGTTTGCAGTTTAGACCGCAGGGGGGCAGAGGGGCAGAGGAGAGAGTTTAAGTCATTTATGTACAATTTCAATAGTGCAGCTTAAATGCTGATTAGCTTATGACTCATATTGTATCGGGATCAATATTTAACTCCCGCAGTTTTGCTGCAAGACGTTCCGTTTGTTGTTGTGCTTGTTGTGCAGTTTCTTCCAGTGTGGGTACTAGTTGATGATCTGGGGTGAAATAACGCAATAATCCCTCATACACACCCAGATACAATCCTAATTGTTGACTCCACAAATGACCATATTCATTTGCTTGCAGAGGTTGATATTCGCCATCTAATAAATGAAACCCCGCAAATTCTAAGGTGTTAGGGTCAAACCAAAAATAATCCGGTGTGCGGAAGGTGTCTTGATAAATTGTTTTCTTTAAATTTTTGTCTGTCTTTGCTGTGGAGTCAGATAAAATTTCAACGATGACATTGGGATATTTGCCGTGTTCTTCCCATACCACCCAACTTTTTCTGGTTTTACGTTCACATCCCAATACTACAAAAAAGTCTGGGCCTCGGAAAAATTCTGACTTTAGTTGATAGGGACTGTAGTAAATAGTCAAGTTTCCCGCCGCATAGAAATCTTTTCTCTCGCGCCACAGCCATTCTAGGCAAGTTAACAGTAGGATGATTTGTCTGAGGTGTAAATCGCTTTCCAAGGGTGGTTCATCGCTGTATATATCACTAGGAGGAAATATAACATCCTGGCAGATGCCTGTTTGCGGATTTTTTTCTGGAGCGATGGTCATAGGATGAATACGGCAGCGAGTATGGCTTTATTGTAACAGCGTTGTATTTGGCGATCGCTCTCTCCCATCCCAATGACAGGAAAGATGCGCTCAATATCTGCAATTAATTTTGTTATCCTCTTTATAAGAAATACTGAAAATTTAATCCACTAAATTAAGCTTTAATTTAAATGGGTACTCTTTGGCTGCAATTGTGGACTCGTATGTAGCAATTGCTGTTTCAGCCATAATAAATACTTAAAAATAAACAAGTTATTCAAAAATTATGCCAGATACTAAACCGCGTGATGTTCAAGTACTACCAATTGCTACCGATACAACTGTCATGCGATCGCGCAGTTGGACAAGGTTAAGATTTGAAATAGAATACGCCCTAGCTAAAGGAACAACAGCTAACTCTTATTTAATTCAAGCTGACAAAATCGCTTTAATTGACCCACCTGGGGAAACTTTCACGCAAATTTATCTGGATGCGTTGCAAAAGCGTATTGATGTGACAGCGATTGATTATGTCATTCTCGGTCACATCAACCCTAACCGCGCCGCCACTTTAAAAGCTTTACTAGAAATTGCACCCCAAATTACCTTTGTTTGTTCTAACCCTGGGGCGATAAATTTACGCGGTGCTTTAGAAAATCCCGACTTACCAATTATCGTGATGCGGGGGGAAGAAACCCTCGATTTGGGTAAGGGACATAACTTACAATTCATTCCTACACCCAACCCCCGCTACGCCGATGAACTCTGCACCTACGACCCCCAAACCGAAATTCTCTACACCGATAAGTTATTTGGGGCGCATATCTGCGGCGACCAAGTATTAGATGAAGGCTGGGAAATTATCAACGAAGACCGCCGTTATTATTATGACTGCCTCATGGCTCCCCATGCGCGGCAGGTGGAAACAGCACTAGAAAAACTCGCAGATTTTCCCGCACGTTTGTATGCGACAGGACACGGGCCTTTAGTACGTTACGGCTTAATTGACCTAACCAAAGCTTATCGCCAATGGAGTCAACAGCAAACCTCGGCTGACTTGACAGTAGCTCTAATTTATGCTTCAGCCTATGGGAATACGGCAACCTTAGCCCAAGCGATCGCCCGTGGCATTACAAAAGCTGGTGTGGCGGTAGAATCAATTAACTGCGAATTTACTGAACCAGAAGAAATCCGCGCGGCGGTGGAAAAATCTGATGGTTTTGTCATGGGTTCACCCACGTTAGGCGGTCATGCACCGACACCAGTGCAAACAGCTTTAGGGATTGTCCTCTCCACCGGAACTAATAATAAACTGGCGGGTGTATTTGGTTCCTTTGGTTGGAGTGGTGAAGCAGTCGATTTAATTGAAAGCCGACTCAAAGATGCTGGTTATCGCTTTGGGTTTGATACCATCCGCGTCAAGTTTAAACCCGATGATGCGACTCTGCAATTGTGCGAAGAAGCCGGAACCGACTTTGCCCAAGCTTTGAAGAAAGCCAAAAAAGTGCGATCGCAAGGTGTCCCCGCGACCAATGTTGAACAAGCAGTAGGGCGTATTGTTGGCTCTCTGTGTGTGTTGACAGCCAAACAAGAAGATAGAGCCAGCGCCATGTTAGCCTCATGGGTAGCCCAAGCCAGCTTTAATCCGCCGGGGTTAACTATCGCCGTTGCCAAAGAACGGGCAGTAGAATCACTAACCCACTCCGGTAACGAATTTGTCCTGAATATTCTTAAAGAAGGCAATCACATCGGCTTGATGAAACATTTCCTCAAACCCTTTGGCCCTGGAGAAGACCGATTTGCAGGTGTCGCCACTGAAGAAGGTGCAAATGGCTCTCCTATTTTGGCTGATGCTTTAGCATATTTGGAATGTAAAGTGCAGCACCGGATGGAATCGGGCGACCATTGGTTAGTTTATGCCACTGTAGAAAACGGTAAGGTGTTGAATCAGGATGGTGTGACGGCGGTGCATCATCGCAAGTCGGCTACGCATTATTAAGTGCTGAGTGCTGAGTTTTGAGTTTTGAGTGTTGTTCACTGAGCGAAGTCGAAGTGAACAACACTCAGTAATTTTTGGGTGAGAATGATATTGGTATGATTTACGCCAAAAAAGGAAAATTCAGGTTTTAGAGCAGGCTGTAGGTATTCAAAACCCTTACACACCCCTACCGTGTAAACACAAGTCAAAAACTTTCATCCCGCCTAGAACTAAAGTTCCAGGCTAATAGCCAAAGTCCACAAAGCGTGGACTGGAAGACATTTTTGGTTGAGTCATCTTCAGATGACTTGCGCTATGAGACTCGGAATTCATTCCGAGGCGGGACAGATGCACTCAACGAAGATTTCATTTGTGTGTACACGGTAGCCTATACCCTCGCACCCTCACACCCTTACATCCCTAAACCCAGTCTCAACAGACAAAGTTTTTGCGTAAATCCTCATGGGTAAACTTCATCACATCGAGTATAAAGAGTGATTACAAATTACTTTTTAGATGTTGGGGTGGTCTGTGTTCAAATTTCTCACTAAACTCGACTATTTACTCAAAGAAACCTTTTTAGGATTATTGCGTGGCGGCTGGATGAATTGGGCTGCTGTTAGCACTGTGGCGGTATTATTATTTTTGTTCGGCTTGAGTTTGCAAACTTCTTGGCAAGTAGAAAAACTCCTCAATCAATTCGGTAGCCAATTGGAAGTTTCAGTATATTTAGAACCAGGAGTAGAAGCCAAAAGCATTGAACATTTGGTAGTAAAAATGCCGGAAGTGGTTTCGATGCAAAGCATTTCTAAAGAAGAAGCTTGGCCAAAATTAGTGAAGGATTTAGGAATTGCAGATATTGACGGTGCGACTCAGCAGCTAGGGGAAAATCCTTTAGTGGATGAGATGAAAGTTAAAGCACGGAGTTCTCAAGTAGTACCAGTTTTAGCCACAAATTTGGCGAAATTGCGCGGTGTTGATACTGTTGAATATGTGGATGAAGCTGTAAAACGAATTGCTCAGTTGCATCGAGGGTTGAACTGGTTTACTGTGACAATTACCAGTATTTTGACTTTAACTGCGATCGCTGTTACTACTACCACCATTCGCCTGATTGTACTGGCGCGACGACACGAAATTGAGATTATGCAACTAGTCGGCGCAACTTCCGCGTGGATTTACCTACCGTTTATTTTACAAGGAATTTCCTTTGGTTTAGTTGGTGGTGCGATCGCTTGGAGTTTCATTTCGGTAATCGAACAATTTTTAGGCAAACTCCTAGCTAATCAACCAGAGTTTATTCAATTCCTTGCCAATGGTTTGCAACTTGCACCATCACAAATCTTATTATTACCCCTGATTCTCTTAAGTTTCGGTGCAACGGTAGGATTAATAGGCAGCTTATTTGCAGTACACCGATTTGCTAAGGCTTAGTCTCTTGTCAAAAGTTCTCTATTATATTAATCAAATGACAAATGACCAATGACCAAGGACAAATAACATGACATCTCAATGGAAATATTTATTAAAAAATCTTGGTGAATGGCAAGGTTCATTCACCAGATTTTCACCTCAAGGTGTGCTGTTGAACGATGTTAAAAGCGTAGTTTCTTTAGAAGGGTTGAATGATAATAAAACTATTCACCAAGTTGTTAGCCGCGAAGGTCAAGAAGATTTAGTTTTAGAATACAGTTCTTTAGCTAAAACTACACTTTTTTTTGAAAATGGCGCATTTTCCCAAGGTTCGATTCAATTAGCACCATTTACAGAATTTGGTGCAGAACTAAGTTTAATTTATGAAAATCGCCGCGTACGTTTAGTTCAATTATTTGATAAAAACGGTCAACTTGATAAACTAACTTTAATCCGAGAACATTTAGCCGGAACAGCACCAGTAGAAAATCCTCCCTTAACGGTAAATGATTTATTGGGAGAATGGCGCGGTGAGGCGATTACAATATATCCTGACTGGCGATCGCCTGATACTTTCTCTTCAACGTTAAAATTACATTTAGATGACACTGGACGTTTAGTGCAGAGTTTAACTTTTGGCGAAAGAACCATCACTTCAACAGCCACTATCAAAGGTTCTCTCATTCACTTTGACCAAGACCCACAAAAGCAAGTACAAATTTTATTATTACCTAACGGTGCTTCTGCAACATCGCCCTTGCAAGTAAAATTACGTCAACCCTTATTTTTAGAAGTTGGTTGGCTAATTCAGCCTAACTTACGCCAGCGCATGGTTCGCACCTACAGCGATAAAGGTGAATGGGTTAGTCTTACATTGGTAACTGAACAAAAGGTGTAGAAGAATTTGTTTACCATTCCTACTACGAAAAATAATTATGAATTGCCCTTTGCGATCCCACTAAATGAGCGCCCCAATGAATTTCAAAATGAAAACGCCATTCCCATACTGCTTCCATAAGATAACTATGCTCGTAAAGTATAAGACCTCGTTTGAGGTCTTGATAAATATCATTTAAATCATCGATAAGACTGTTAGTTACAGGTTGATTATCTTCTATATTTAGTGGTTCAAACACATCCCAATAATTATCAATAGGTAATATCTGAAACCGCTTATAAACACTACTTAATTTGTAAGATGAGCGAATATCGTCTACTTTTTTGCCACAATTAATTTCAGATAAATCAATTTCAAGTAAATCAATTATACCTAAATGAAGTTCAGCTAAAAGTTTTCGAGCCGTTACCATTTCTTGCTCTGGATCGCTGCTAGAAGCTTCTGCCCAATCACAATACTTACGAACAGTATCAGCAAATTTTTGAATTTTTGTTTTTGTATCTAAATTAGACAGTTCCATGCGGGAATTTTTGCCTATTACAAAATACATTCTATTTTGATTCAAAATAAGAGATAAACTATGAATATCTATTTATTTCTCTTGAACTTTTGCCAAACTTCTCCTAATTCTGACCTTACTGCTATCCAACCTAATGGTAGATTAGCCAGTTGATTCAAAGAAGGGTCAAGTTCAATAATTCTTCTGAGCGACACAACTTTAGCATCAGAGTCTTTAACTGTATCATTTGTATGAAATTGCCAAGCACCATCCTCTTCATCATGACTGACATATAAGATTGGTTTACCTTCTATGACTTGAAGAGTCGTAATCACAGCTACATTTGGTGGATCATCAAATAGCCAGTCACTCATAGCTTATATCTGTCTCATCAACAGTTGGTAAGTAGAAATCTAGTAATATAGCAATCCTAAATCATTTGTGAAATTCTCTTTCTTCTCTTTTCTCTCTTTCTTTGTGTCCTTTGCGTCCTTTGCGGTACCCTACCCTTCGGGAACGCCTGACGGCAAACGGGAAGCCGCTTCGCGTCTACGTTAAAAAGAATATTTTTTACAACTCAGATAGGATTGCTATAACAATAACTCAATTGACAGGAATGCTCCACCTTAAATCCATCTTGTAAATGAATACTATCAATCAAAAGAATAACCAGCAAAGAAAATCTCACTTGGCTGGTTGTCTGCATAAACAATGATGTATCTTGCTGTACCTCTATCAATACTGTCCCAAAATTGATTTCTGCCATTAGGATTTGTGTTACCAAGAAGCACTAACTCTATCATTTCATGAGTGGGTTGCTCAGTACCGAATAAAGTCATAAGTTCTGCTGGCAGTAGTAGAAAAGCAGTGTTAAAAACTTCGCCAAGTATTTGATAAAATTCTTCTCCTCCTCCTAAAGCCTCTTCAAACTCATCTCTTGAAAGTGGACATGGCCTATCATCAACTCGAAGAATATCAAGAATTGAACGTGTTCCATCAGCCTCTGAAGCTTCTAGTGCTGCTTCAATGGATATATGCTGCGCTCCAGGAGCAGGAGAATTTTCTGTAATCGGAAAATCAAGCAATCGTATTGCAGGATTATATCTACCCGCTTGAAATTCTCTTTGGCGGAGTGTCTGTAATGCTGCATTCAGATCAGGTTGATAATCTGTGTAGTACCAGTAAACTTCTGCAACCATAGAAATTAGTCACTAAATTTTAAGAATGAGCCACATCATGCCCTACATTCTTACACCAAAGAACAGCGTCGCTGCAATGCTTTCTGAAGTAAAGTTTGATATTCTTCATCGCCAATCCCGTAAGCTCGAATACTTTAGTCTGTAGAACTTTTGTATTCAAAAACCTATGCTTTCTTCATGCAGACCAGTCAACTAGATCAAATCTTAGGAAGAGAACTACAGCGTCGTCGGATAAATCAAGGTTGGTCACAAGAGTATCTTGCAGAAGTAACAGGTCTGCACAGAACTTATATCAGCCAGCTTGAACGGGGGTTAAAAAGCCCATCAGTTAGAGTTCTCAGTCATATTACCAAAGCTTTAGACATAAAAATGAGCGAATTCTTACAAGCTGTTGAGGAATCTTTAAGTGTTGACGGACAGTGAAGTTGAAAGATTAAGACAAGCTATTATTGCCGCTATTGCATCTCCAGTTATCGGTTCGATAGAAGATTATACGTGGGAGGCTATGTTTCATTATGTGAAGAATATTTCTTTATCTGATCCCGCGTTAGGACGTAGCAAGCTTCTTTACGATGCTGTAGATCCTTCAACTAAAACAGGTTGGTCGCTTAAGTCGCTACAGTTAAAAGGAAAAAGCCATCTTGAAATTACAACCACTTATTTTTACGTCATTCAAAGAGCGGATGTAATTAAAAAGGCTATTGATTTAGGATTTCCCGACCTTGATGAAACATCTCCACCAGAAAAACTGGGTGCAGCAATTATTAAACATTGGAATCAAAAAGTCGAAAAAGATTCTCTAAAACAAAAAGTTGAAATTAGTTATGAAGGTATTCTTCTCAAGAATATTCAAGGAACCGAATATGTTTATTGTGAATATTCCATTGAGTGTTTAGACGCATCTGCTTTTTCTTGGTCTTGGACAGTCAACCAAAAAACTGGGACAAAAGGTGTGGGTTTACAAGGAAGTATTGACGGCAAAGCACAACTCATCTGGTATAAAAATCAAAAGCAACTTTTTAGAGCTAGAACTATTCCTTCAGACGCAGTTCATATTAGGGTTGAGCGAAATCGTCTGACACTGGAGCGTTATGTTGAAATAGTTGTCTCAGCTTTGCGATCGCAAATTAACAATTAGGTTGTTAAACATGAGCCTGAAGAATAGATGAAGCTATAACTTTACCAAGAAGTGGTGGTACAGATTCACCAATTTGGGAAGCCATATCAGTATATGTTCCTAAAAAGTGAAAATTATCAGGATAAGAGTGTAATCTTGCCGCTTCACGTATTGTAATTGTGCGATCTTGAGTAGGGTGAAAAAACCTCCCCGAACCAGGATGAAATACCCATCTTGTAATAGTTCGCGCTGGCTTATCCCAGTACAGTCTTCCGTATGCACCGCTATAGTGCTTTTTAGGAGCTAATTCACTTGGTAAGTCTCTAGCATCTTGTCCTTCTCGAAGAATACGCACTCTTGATAATTGAATTGGAGTCAAAGCACGGGCGACATGATTAACTATTGTTATGCTGTTATGACGCATCATAGCTTGATATGTAGTTTCTGGTGCAGAAGGATAAATTTCAATGTCATATATTTGTCCTGCTTCTAGTGGTGGCAAGTCCCCGATTGCATCTCTAACGGTTACAATAGGAGACATATTCGCCTCTAACAAATTCATCTGATTATACAAATTTTTATTTCTATAGTCACTTTTGATATCACCAAAATATGTTGGTTCAGGAAAATGAAGGTAATGATCTAGACTAGCCAGAAAAAAAGCCCTGCATCTTGTTTGTGGTATTCCATAATGTGCTGCATTTAAGGAAGCACAGATAACTTTATAGCCGAATAATTCTAGTTGTTTTATTATTTCTTCTTTGATTACACCATTATAAGCTTTCAAAATTTCAGGTACATTTTCTATGACAACATAAAGAGGCCGAAACTGGTCTACAAATTCCAAAAAAGTTCGATATAGTTGATTACGTGAATCATTGAGGTAGCGATAACCAGCAGGAATATTTCTGGACAATCCTTGGCATGGAGGGCCGCCAATCAATGCTGTTAGTTCTTCTCTTTTCAAACCTAAAGCTAATTGCAAGTCAGAAGGACTAATCTGACGTATATCCTGATTAATAATTTTAGTATTTGGATAATTGTGCTTGTAAGTGGCTAATGCTTTTGAGTTGATATCTACTGCACATAGGGATTCAAAACCAGCCATGTGAAATCCTGTGGTAAAACCACCTGCACCAGCAAATAAGTCAATAATTTTATATCTCATTATTGAATACTATAGTCTTCACTAGAGAGTGTCAAGCAACTTTCCGATTTTAAAAATCATGACACTGTTTACACCAAAGAACAGCGACGCTGCAATGCGTTCTGAAGTAAAGTTTGATATTCTTCATCGCCAATACCGTAAGCGCCAAAGCGTTCTAAATGCGGGTTCATCATTTGAGCGTCAAACAGGACAAATTGTTTTTGGCGCAATCTTTCCACTAACTTAACCATTGCTACTTTTGAGCCTTCGGGAATGCGGTAAAACATCGATTCACCGATGAAAGCGCCACCAATGACAATTCCTAAAATACCGCCTGCGAGTTCATCACCTTGCCAAGTTTCAAAACTGTGAGCAAAACCTGTTTTATGCAGTAAAAAGTAAATTTCTTTTAATTCATCCGATATCCAGGTTGTTTCTCGGTTCGCACAGCCAGCCACAACAGCCGGAAAATCGCGGTTAATTGCCACTGTAAACCGTTCTTGATTCAAAACACGCTGCAACGACTTAGGATAGCGGAATCGCTGGTCTAGAGGAATCAAAGTCCGATCGCGGCTACCATACCAACCCAAGCCATGATCGTCATCAGCCATGAGAAAATAACCTTGGGCATATCCTTGAATAATTGCAGCGATATCATATTGCATAGATAGATCAAAATAAAATAAAAAAATTCAGAGGAACGCCATTTGATGCGATCGCCATCCTCTGCGCTCCTCTGGGATATATTTAGCATGACTCTGCATTTACCAAAATGACACAACCAATCCCATCCATTACCCTACCACCAGCTAACAACCCCCTCCTTGAAGGTGAGTGGTTACAAGAGCGTTTGTTGCGGTGGTTAGATGCAGAATTTATCCCTGAAGCAATCAACCAAACGATTGCTCAACGAGCCGCGCAAATTTATGTCCGCCAACGTATGGAAGGAGAAAACGACTTGGGTTCTCTGGTAATTGCCATTGTCACAGAGATGCAAGGGTTTGATTTTTCCAAAAGCTTTTATGGAGAGTTTGCGATCGCTAACGCCGTCAGCGATCTACTCTTAGAAAGTCTGGGTATAGACCGTTGCTGCGGTCAATAATTTTGTCATTTGTCATTTGTCCTTAGCAATAACCAATGACTAATGACTAATGACCCTTCGGGTTCGCCAGTTGCTCATGGGGGAAACCCCCAAGACCGCACTGACTCACCAATGACCAATGACTACCAACTAGACTTAACAACTCCAGGTAATAAACCTTCGTGCGCCCACTCCCGCAGAACGTTCCGAGACAGTCCAAAGTCACGGTAAACACCTCTAGGACGACCAGTTACCCAACAGCGATTGCGGCGACGGTTGGGCGCACTGTTACGAGGTAGTTGTTGAATTTTACGGTGAGCGTCCAGTTTCTCTTCTAAAGATTCTGCCTGTTTGAACTCTTCCATCAGAGTTTCCCGCTTCTCCGCATACTTTGCGACTAATTTGGCGCGTTTTTTCTCGCGCTCAATCATACTTTTCTTCGCCATACATTCTAAATAAAGACAGCATTTTCCATTCTACAGTGTCCGAATCAATTCTAGGGATAGTTTTGATATTAAAGGGAACAGGGAAAAAGGAATAGGTAACAGTACAAGGGTTTGACGAGGACTGTCATACCATTTCACGTTCAAAATGATACATATCGGCAAGTAGCGCCTCGACTTCGCTCGGCGATCAAATGCAGAGAGCTATGGCGTTATGTTACCTGCTTGAAAAATCTGTTGGGCGGTTAAAATCAGTTCTGGGAAGGTTGGTGACTGAATCAAATCATCCCCTTGAAACTTTTTAACTTGATACTCGCCTTCATCTAACGAGAAAATCAAAATAGTGGCTTGTTTCGGTTTCCCAATAAATTCTCTACCACCCAAAGCAGCGTAATCAACAAGCCAGTATTCTTGTATTCCTATTGCTTCGTACTCGCCACGTTTCTTAAAGTAATCATCCCGCCAATTCGTACTAACGACCTCAACAATTAAAGGCACTGAGGCTCCGTAGACCACAGTAGATTGCTTTTGCCAAAGAGGTTCATTGATTAAGTTTTGCCGATTCAGCAATAGTATATCTGCTGAGTAAGCAGATTCATTTTCTGGTGGTTTTACTAGTGCTGTTTTCGGTATAAAGTATGGCAGTTGTAAGCGTTCATACTCCACCACTAACTTAGTCACTAAAAAGCCTATAACTTCTTCATGTCCTCCCAATGGCTGCGGCATTTTAATGATGACTCCATCATGCAATTCATAACGCCCATCTTCTGGTTTACATTGAGTAAATTCTGCAAATGTGACTAGTTTGCGTTGGGCTTGAATCATTTTTCCTTCTCTTGAGCATTAAGATATCAGTTTTTCAGTACTTATCCAAATTATTTGTCAGATGTCGGACATAAATCAGCCAACTCACAAGCTGAACAAGCGGGAGAACGGGCTTTACAAACAGCGCGACCATGATAAATCAGCCTAATTGACCAATTTTCCCAATCTGGTTGGGGTAATAACTTCATTAAATCTTGTTCAATTTTAATGGGTTCAGCATGTTTAGTTAAACCCAAGCGTTGACTGAGGCGCTTAACGTGAGTATCTACAGTGACTCCAGCATTGATCCCATAAGCGTGAGCTAAAACTACATTTGCTGTTTTTCTCGCCACACCAGGCAATTTTAATAATTGCTCCATTTGATTAGGCACAACTGAATCAAATTCCGTCACAATCATCCGACAGGCGGCTTGAATATTTTTAGCTTTATTGCGATAAAACCCTGTAGAACGCACCAAGTTTTCTAATTCTTCTAAATCAGCATTGGCTAAACTGGCTGCATCGGGAAAGCGACCAAATAAAGCTGGTGTCACTTTATTGACGCGCTCATCTGTACATTGTGCGGAAAGAATGGTTGCAACGAGTAGTTGTACAGGTGTTGAGTAGTTTAATGAACAAGTAGCATCTGGATATAAATGTTTGAGGCGTTGGAGAATTTCTAACGCTCGTTGTTTTTTTGAGGGAGATTTACGGGTGGTCATAAAAAAAGGCAAAAGTAAAAAGGCAAAAGTAAAAAAGGCATTGCTGAATATGAGGATTAAAATTAAAAATTCAATCTCTCAAACTCTTATTCTCCGCGCCTCTGGTTACTGAGCGAAGTCGTTCGCGTTAGCGTCTCCGAAGGAGAAGTATGCGTCTCTGCGTGAGATAAAAATTATCCAACTCATCAGCAACACCTAAAAAAATCATTGCCTATTTACTTAAAGATTAGTAAGTAAAAAATAAATTAGCCTGCACAGGCAGGCTTGGTTTGATGAGCCTCAGACTTGAGTCTGAGTGCTTTAATTTTGTGCCATGACTACTGAGTAGTTAACTGGATGGTTTCTTTGACAATTAAGAAAATACCTAAACCCAAAAGTAGGACTAAGCCAGTTTGCATGACACCTTCTTGAATACGGTTAGGTAAGGGTTTACCGCGTAAACCTTCAATTAATAGGAAAGCTAGTTGTCCGCCATCTAATGCAGGGAGGGGCAAGATATTGATAATGGCTAAGTTAATGCTGATAATTGCAGCAAAAGATAACAAGTTTGTGCTATCATCTGCGGCTAATTTTGCACCAACTTTGACGATATTAACTGGGCCAGAAACTTGTCCAATGGTTTGTTTGAAGTTAGTAATTAATTGTCCAAAACCATTAAGTGTGCCGACAAATAATTGTTGGAAGCGGTTAGCAGCAATGCCAAAAATCTCAAAAGGATTGCTAGGGCGACGAAAAACAGGCTTACCATTTGGCCCTAATTGAATGCCAACCAAGCCTTTACCATCAGCGCCTAGTGTGGGGGTTAATTTTAGGGAAACTTGTTTATCTTTCTGCTGAACTTTGAGGGAAATTTCCTGGTTGGGATGGGTTTGAATTTCTTTGGTCAAGATGGCGGTGGATTTTTCAGAAGCTGGAAGTTCTTGACCGTTTATGGCTAAAACTATGTCACCTTCTCTAATTCCGGCTTGATAGGCAATGGATTGTTCATTAACTGGTTGAACAATTACGCCGGGTTGATAATTAAACTTTTCGGGGATGCCGACAATGCCCAATTGCAGTACTAGAACTAAATAGGCAAAGATTAAATTTGCGATGACTCCCGCACTGATCACGATCGCCCGGTCTAAAATTGGACGGTTACGCAGCAGATTCGGGTCGTTGGGTGGAATGTCACTATCTGGGTCATCATCGGGAAAACCAACAAAGCCACCCAAGGGAAAAGCACGTATAGCATATTCGGTTTCTGTTCCTTGGTATTTCCACAAAATCGGCCCAAACCCCAAGGAAAAGCGGTTAGCATAAATGCCTTGAGACCGCGCTGCTACAAAGTGTCCCAGTTCATGTACCAAAATTAAAACAGCCAAGACTGCGATCGCTGCTAAAACTGACATAAAGCAAATAAGTCAAAATATTCGGATATATTTCCTTATTGTAGTAGTTGAAGAACGGACGCTGAGACTGAATACTGTTATGTGGGAGGAGGGAGGGGGCAGGAGGCAGGGGGGCAGGGGGGGGGGAGCAGGGGGAGACTCAGCACTTTCAAGTCAAAATTTGAGAGGGTTCTTGCGTTAGTTCTTATTATGTTAATGGCTCTACATTCTCCATAAAATTAAACCCAGTATATTAAACTACTTTTTGACTAGTGCAATTACATAAATACGGCGTATACACTACCTTAATCAGTCACTCAGATTAAATTTTAAATACTCTTGACAGAAACTTTAAAAAGTAACTAAAAAATTGTAGTGAATGAACAGAGTAAATCTAGATAGATGTATTGAGACTCAATAAAATATTGCCAACTTGCTCACAATCTCACCGTCAAATAGTTCACTCTTATAGCAGAATTCAGAGTTTAGAAGTAACGCAGTCTATTTCTCTATCTGGAGGTATAGATTATATACTTCAAGTGAAAATCCGCAATATATCTAAAATAATTAGCTTTCGAGTATTAAGTTAAACTGAGCGCAAAATAAATGGGACAAGGTTTTTTACAAATCGGCTTGACGCTGTGTATTGTCATAGCGATCGCACCTATTTTGGGACGATATATAGCGCGTGTGTTCCTGGGACAAAGAACAATCCTTGATCCCCTGATGAACCCGATAGAACACAGCATTTATCTAGTTGCAGGTGTTAATAGAAAAGATGATATGACGGGCTGGCAGTATATCCGAGCGATTCTGTCTAGCAATCTAGTCATGGGGATTTTAGTTTTTGGGTTGATACATACTCAAAGATTTTTACCTTGGAATCCCAATGGATTTTACGCGCCTCGTTGGCATACATTACTGCACACGGTGATTTCTTTTGTTACCAACACAGACCAGCAGCACTATATCCCCGAAACTACTCTCAGTTACTTCAGCCAAGTCGCGGCATTAGGCTTTTTGATGTTCACTTCGGCTGGTACAGGGTTGGCGGTGGGGATCGCTTTTATTCGCGGGTTGACTAGCAAAAAATTGGGTAACTTTTATGTTGACCTGACTCGTGGCATTACCAGGATATTACTACCGATTTCCCTAGTTGGGGCGATCGCCCTTGTTTTCTTGGGTGTACCGCAAACCCTAGATAAACCATTAATTGTGGAAACTCTAGAAGGCAGCACACAATATATCGCCAGAGGCCCTGTTGCTTCCTTTGAGATGATTAAGATGCTGGGTGAGAATGGCGGTGGTTTCTTTGCGGCGAATTCTGCCCATCCCTTTGAAAACCCCAATGGCGCATCTAACTTAATTGAACTCATCGCTATGATTGCCATTCCCGCAGCATTGATATTCACCTACGGGATCTTTGCGAAAAACTTCAAACAAGCTTGGCTGTTGTTTTGGATGGTGTTTACCGCCTTCGTAATTTTAGTGTGGGTGACAGTCAGTGGCGAACTACAAGGAAATCCCCTTGTGAATGCCAACTTAGTAGCAGAACTACCGAATTTAGAAGGTAAAGAAGTCCGAATTGGAGTTGTACAGACAGCATTGTGGGCTGTGACAACCACCGCCACCATGACAGGCGCAGTCAATGGAATGCTAGATTCTTTAATGCCCCAAGGATTATTTGCGACATTATTTAATTTATTTGTGCAGATTATTTGGGGAGGACAGGGTACAGGGATCGCCTACCTGCTGATTTACTTAATTCTCACCGTGTTCTTAACGGGGTTAATGGTGGGACGCACACCAGAATTTTTAGGACGCAAAATCGAAAAGCGCGAAATTGTCCTCGCCAGTGTTGTGCTGTTGATTCACCCCATTGTGATTTTAATTCCCAGTGCGATCGCCTTAGCTTATCCCTTTTCTTTGTCTGGCATTACTAACCCAGGCTTTCATGGAATTTCCCAAGTTGTTTATGAATATGCTTCAGCCGCCGCCAATAACGGTTCTGGCTTAGAAAAACTCGCCGATAATACCCTGTGGTGGAACTTCAGCACCAGTTTGAGTATGTTGGCAGGACGCTACATCCCGATGATTGCCATCTTACTGTTAGCTGATAATATGTCACGCAAACCAACCACACCAGAAACACCAGGAACCCTCAAAACCGATTCCCTACTCTTCACCACAGTGACTGCTGGTATAGTACTGATTTTAGGAGTCTTGACATTTTTCCCCGTTTTAGCCCTAGGCCCCATCGCCGAAGGATTTAAACTAGCATCTGGCAGTTAGGGGTGGGGAGTGGGGAGTGGGGAGTGGGGAGTGGGGAGTGGGGGTAGACAAGGTAGAGGGGGTAGACAAGGTAGAAATAGAAAATTACTCCCTTGTCTCCCTTGTCTCCCTTGTCCCCCTTATCCCCCTTGCCCCCCCCTTTCAAGGGCAGGTTTTTAAACCTTCGATAAATAGTTGAGAATATTCTCAATTATGAAACGTAGTTTTAACTGTTCAGACAATAATTTTGGTTTTAAAAGCCCAAAAATTTGTCTAATAAAAAAAGCCTGCCCTTGAAAGCTTGCCCCCCCCCCCCCTGCCCCCCTGCCCCCCCGCATCCCCTTGCACCACTCAACTATATGAACCAAGTGGCACCTACCCAGAAATCAAAAAACACAAAACTGCGTCCGAGCGATCGCCGTCAGGCGCGGAAAAAGGCCAGAATCGATAACAAAGGAATTTATTTGAGAGCCATCAAGGATGCTTTTATCAAGCTCAATCCCATCGCCGCCATTAAAAATCCGGTGATGTTTGTGGTGTGGATTGGTACGCTGATTACCTTGGCTGTAACGATTGATCCCAACTTATTCGGCCCCACCCAACAGCGAAATCCTCAACTGTTTAACGGTATCCTCACCGGAATTTTGTTTTTTACAGTGTGGTTTGCTAATTTTGCTGAAGCTGTCGCCGAAGGACGTGGTAAAGCCCAAGCCGATGCCTTGCGATCGACCCAATCAGAAACCATCGCCAAAAAACTCGCCTCTGATGGTTCAATCTCCGAAGTTCCTTCCACTAGCCTCAGACAAGGTGACAATGTATATATTGTGGCTGGTGATATCATCCCCGCCGATGGGGAAGTAATTATGGGTGTCGCCTCGGTGGATGAATCAGCCATTACCGGCGAATCTGCACCAGTCCTCAAAGAATCAGGTTCAGACGTAGCGAGTTCCGTGACAGGTGGCACACGCATCATCTCTGACGAATTAATCATCCGCGTCACAGCTGATCCCGGTAAAGGTTTTATTGATCGGATGATTACATTAGTCGAAGGTGCAGAACGCAGCAAAACACCCAACGAAGTTGCTTTAACAGTATTACTGTCCGTATTAAGCTTAATATTCCTGTTTGTTGTGGCCACCTTGCCAGCCTTTGCCTACTACGTTCAAAGTCCAATTAGCATCCCTGTTTTAATTGCTTTATTAGTCGCCTTGATCCCCACAACCATCGGTGGTTTACTCAGCGCCATTGGGATTGCAGGTATGGATCGAGTCGCCCAATATAATGTGATTGCTACCTCTGGACGAGCAGTGGAAGCCTGTGGTGATGTTAATACGTTAGTTTTAGATAAAACCGGCACAATTACCCTGGGTAATCGTTTAGCGGAAGAATTTATTCCGATTAACGGTCATTCTATGCAGGAAGTGGCTTATATTGCCTTAATTGCCAGCATCTTTGACGATACACCAGAAGGTAAATCGATTGTCAGGCTGGCAGAGAGATTAGGCGCAAGACTAGATTTTGATCCCAGTCGCGCCAGTGCCGTAGAATTTTCTGCTAAAACCCGGATGAGTGGTACAAATTTAGCCAATGGACGAGAAGTCCGCAAAGGTGCAGTCGGAGCAATTCAAGGATTTGTGCGATCGCGCAACGGTCGAGATACTCCAGAATTAGATACTGCATACCAGCGAATCTCCCAACAAGGAGGTACACCCCTAGCAGTTTGCTTAGATCAAGAAATTTACGGTGTCATCTATCTCAAAGATATTGTTAAACCCGGTATTCGTGAGCGTTTTGCCCAGATACGCCGGATGGGTGTGTATACTATCATGCTCACCGGAGACAACCATATTACTGCATCTGTAATTGCCCAAGAAGCTGGTGTCGATGATTTTATTGCTGAAGCCACCCCAGAAGATAAAATCAGCGTCATTCAAAAAGAACAAGCCGAAGGCAAATTAGTAGCCATGACAGGCGACGGAAGTAACGACGCTCCCGCCTTAGCACAGGCAAATGTGGGTGTCGCTATGAATACAGGTACACAAGCAGCTAAAGAAGCCGCCAACATGGTAGATTTGGACTCTGATCCCACCAAACTCATCGATATTATCAGTATTGGTAAACAATTGCTGATTACCCGTGGGGCATTAACCACATTTTCAATTGCTAATGATATTGCTAAGTATTTTGCAATTATCCCGGTAATTTTTGCAGCCGCTAATCTGCAAAGTCTCAATATTATGAATTTAACTAGTACTAATTCGGCTGTGCTATCGGCATTAATTTATAATGCGTTGATTATTCCGGCATTAATTCCCTTGGCTTTAAAAGGCGTAAAATTCCGCCCGTTGACAGCGAATCAATTATTAAAACGTAATATTTTAATTTATGGCTTAGGTGGGTTAATTGCACCATTTA
The DNA here is from genome assembly GCF_014696905.1 of Nostoc sp. FACHB-190. Classification (NCBI taxonomy): domain Bacteria; kingdom Bacillati; phylum Cyanobacteriota; class Cyanophyceae; order Nostocales; family Nostocaceae; genus Nostoc; species Nostoc sp. FACHB-190. Next base: position 318,223 of record NZ_JACJQW010000004.1, on the reverse strand, counting down.
TTGCCATTAAAATTATAGATTTGTTGATTACCGCAGTCGGCTTGGCATAGAAGGAAGTATGAAGTGTGAAGTATGAAGTATGAAATTTTTCAGGACTTACGCAAAAATTCTCAAAAAGCTTAATTTATATTTACTACTCAGCACTCAGCACTCAACACTTTGCTATTGACCAATTTTGAATTTTTACCCTGTTAGTGAGGGAAATTAGCAGATAAGTATGAATAAAGAGTTTATGGATTTAAGGCGACAATGGCGTAAACAAAAATTTTTTATCGGCATTCTGATTGTAATTGGAATTAATTTAGGACTTTCTCGTGTAGTTTATGCAGCTAGTAATAACACCTTACAAATTCAATTTACTTGGGCGTATGGTGTTTTATCTGCCATTCTTTTAGGGCTGATTATTTACTTATTTGTGGTGTTTTTTCAGCCAGAACGCTTTTAAAAATTTAATCCTCAACACTTAACAATTGTTATGGTAATTATTCGAGAAGCTATCAGAGCAATGCGTATGACGCTGATATTATGGTTGCTAACAGCATTAATTTATCCTTTAGCAATCTTAATTATCGGTCAAGGTTTATTTCCGTTTCAAGCTAATGGCAGCATCGTGTTAAATATAGATGATAAGCCCATTGGCTCAACTTTAATTGGTCAGATATTTACAGACGATCGCTATTTTCAAGGTCGTCCCAGCGCCGTCAGATATAGTCAAGGCAGAAAGGCAAAACCCAATGGTATCTCTGGTGGTAGTAATCTCGCTCCCAGTAATCCAGAGTTGCTCAACCGCGTAACTGAACAAGCTACTCAATATCAAGAACAAAGTATTCAACCAAGTGAAGATTTAATTTATACCTCTGGTTCAGGTATAGATCCACATATTTCCCTCAAAGCCGCCAGAGAACAACTACCAAGAGTAGCTAATGCCCGTGGTATCAAAGAAGATGACATCATACCTTTACTAAATAAGTTTACTGATGGCAGATTTTTATGGATTTTCGGCGAACCAGGAATTAATATTCTCCGCTTGAATTATGCTCTTGATTTGCAAGATATTAATCGCAAGTTAAATCAATGAAAAATTGTACTTCTTTACAAAAGGCTTGAGCAGAGCGATCGCCTACAATACACTCAGGTAAGTTTGCTCAGAATTCATTGGTAAAACCCGCAACTTACGATTTCTTAAGTCTGGTTCTAATCCTAAAACTTCCATAGGCGTAACACCTAAAAGAGCATAAGATACTTCTGTGAGTTCCAAACAATCAAATGTCCCTTGGCGTTCTCCAATACTTACTTCCACGTCTCGAAATATTCGTCCTTGTTGTACTCCAGCAGTAGTTTCTACCTGGGCTTCTCCACCTGGAACTAAACCTAATTGACTAATAATATTAGCGGGTAAACAAAGTAAAGTTGCACCTGTGTCAACCAAAACATTTTCTAATTCACAGGAGCGAACTTCTGCTTCTGGAATAAAGCCTCGCTGGGCTAAAACTCGATCAATACGATTTGTCACGGTGAGGGTAACTATAACTTGCCCCATTTGCCTACCCTGAAGATTTGGTAACATCAATTTACTCATTTCAGCAAATCCTCTGGAGATTGTACAGTAATTCTAGGGTAGCTCTCTTGAATGGATGAGAGCGATCGCATCTTCACATAGCATTCTTATGTTAGACCAAACTAATTCAGGTGTAGCTATCAATTCTTCTTACCCAGCGCGTCGAGGCAAACATAAAATCTTTATTGGGATGGCTCCCGGCGTGGGTAAAACTTATCGAATGTTAGAGGAAGGAAATGCACTCAAACAAGAAGGAATAGATGTAGTTATTGGACTGTTAGAAACCCACGGACGCAAAGAAACAGCAGAAAAAGCCGCAGGATTAGAAATTATTCCGCGTCAGCAAATTGCTAGAGGTGGGTTGACGCTGACGGAAATGGATACCGAGGCGATTTTACAGCGATGTTTAGGAACTAGCTCTTATACGTCTAAATCCCAATTGGTTTTAGTTGATGAACTGGCTCATACAAATGTCCCTGGTTCCCCACGGGAGAAACGCTACCAAGATGTGGAAGTGATTTTAGCTGCGGGTATTGATGTTTACTCTACGATGAATGTGCAGCATTTAGAAAGTCTCAATGATTTGGTAGCAAGAATTACGGGTGTGGTGGTACGAGAACGAGTCCCCGATAGGATTTTAGAAGCAGCAGACGAAGTGGTGGTAGTCGATGTGACACCAGAAACTCTGCAAGAGCGATTATTGGAAGGGAAAATTTACGAGCAGTCAAAAATCCAACAATCTTTAGATAACTTTTTTCAACGCCGGAATTTAATTGCTTTACGAGAATTGGCTTTGCGAGAGGTAGCCGACAACATCGAAGAAGATGCGATCGCCTCTAGTCCTAATGGGCAATTTTGTAACATCCATGAGAGGGTTTTAGTCTGTGTATCTACTTACCCAAATTCATTACAATTATTGCGCCGTGGTGCAAGACTGGCTAATTATATGAATGCACCACTGTATGTTGTGTTTGTTGCTGATCCTGAGCGTTTTTTAAATAAAGAAGAAAGTTTACACATTCACAACTGTGAAAAGCTGTGTCAAGAATTTACAGGTACTTTTCTTCGCGTTACCAATGGTAACATTGCTCAAGCGATCGCCGAAGTTGCAGAGAAATACCGCATTACCCAAATTGTCATCGGAGAAAGTCAGCGATCGCGCTGGCAAATTTTGTTGAAAGGTTCATTAACTCAAAAGTTAGTTCGCTTATTGAAAAATATTGATATTCATATTATCGCTAGTGATAAACAATCTGCGGTTAAAAGTTAAATATATTCCCTTGGTGAGGTATACCAAAAAATAATTAACCGCAGATTGAAAAGGATGAACGCAGATGAACGCAGATAAATTCGGATTTCAGCAGGCTTTGAAACGCGAGAATATTAGCATTAAAAATATTAAAATACAACAAAACTATATTCTACAAAATATTTTTAATTTAGCATCTCAGCCTGATTCCTATACAAATAAAATTCAACAATTAACCCAAACTATCAATCAAACAGTCTCCACAATTGAAAATATCTGCACTACCAAACAAATCACACCCGCAAACCTGACTAATTCATCTCGTAAAATCTATGCTTGGTTGAAGTTTCTCTCTGAGGAACAAAATCTACAAATTCACCTAAACAGTACTTATCGTGTACGACAAATAATTGCACAAATTCTCTCTACAGAACAACAAAGTGCTGTAGAAATTATGGTTGAATTTACTAATTTAGCGGGATTATATCAAGGTAAAAGGTCTAGTAAGGTTGTTGCACTTAAGATGAACGAAGGTTTTATTAATGCTGAGGAAGAAGTTTTACAAGCATTAGTGAAATGCACTCTCTTTGGTAAAAATCCAGAAAGTACTCGATTAATTAGAGGGTTTGCGAGTTCTGAAGAATATATTGCTGTTCTCTTAGAGTTAGATTTAATTGCAGAGGTAATTGCCGAAAATCCTCAAGGTAATTTTTATAATTTAAATGAATTGTTTGATCAGCTTAATTTTGAATATTTTGCAGCGAATCTTGTTAAACCCAGGCTTGTATGGAGCCAAATCAAAACCTATCGTAAGTTTGGGCATTATGAGCCAGCTAGAGATAGGGTAGTGATTAGCACAACTCTGGATAACGCTTATATCCCTAAGTTTGTGCCTGAGTTTGTTTTATACCACGAATTACTGCATAAATACCACGGCACAAAGTGGGTAAATGGTAAACGTATGGTTCACACCAGTCAATTTCGCACTGATGAACGAAAGTTTAAGTTCTACACAGAAGCAGATGAATGGTTAAAAAAGTTAACACTCAATCAAAGTTGATAAAAAAACTTTTGGCTCAAAAACCTTACCCAATCAAGATTTCACACTTTGACTCCAAATTTAAGTATGTTTGGGGTTTTTTATTGAGATTTTAGTAGTACAATTGTTCTAGTGATAGACCTCTGAGCGATACTTTGCCGACGCGAAGTTTAAACGATATCAATACTATGATGACACCATTACAGGGTATAGTTGCAAGCCAAACCCAATCGAAGTTTGAGCAATATCATGAACATCAAGCTAATCGCCCAAAAAGCTTTAAGCGCGAACATATTGCTTTTCAACGGCTAACTGATGTCACTCAGGTAATTTTGCATCATGCTTTTTGGTTGGCGGAACAAAAAAAACAGCTTTCTTTGCGAGATTACAAACAGCTACTTTTAGAACATGGTTGGCAAGGCGAAGAAAAGCGATATCTGAAAATAGCAGCAGCGTTTGCGAAGTTTTCGCCGCAAGATGTCGCGCAAGTTGAGCCGAGAACTATTTATCAATTGGCAGAAAACAGCAAAAAATACGAGCAAGTTATCAATCGGCTACTAGATTTAAGCATTATTAATCAAGAAAATGTGCGTTCTTTAATTAAAAAGCAGCGTCCAGCCAAAACTGCTGAGTATAAAAATGAAAAACCTAGTATTTGGCGACGGACAAAAAACGGCGGGAGATACTGCCAAATTCCCCCAATTCATGAACCGTCAGAACAAACTGGGATGACTTTGCAAAGAATGATGGATGAAGAAGGATTAAGCGCCCAGCATATTGTGGCAGAAGCGATCGCACTCCGACAAGCATATAAACAAGGGCAACTCATCCACACTGCCAATCAATAAGGTTCAATTAAGGTGATGAAAGTTGATTTCTCAATTTCTGCTCTACCCATAAAGGGATAGGGTTTTAAGGCGAGTATATTTTCATTTTTTCACCCACCATTCCACTCACTATGAGTATTATTGTTTTCGGCAGTATCAATCTAGATTTAGTCGCCACCGCCGCTCATTTACCAACTAGCGGCGAAACTTTATTGGGAAAAAACTTTTTTCAAGTCCCAGGCGGTAAAGGGGCAAATCAAGCCGTAGCCTTAGCGCGTTTGGGAATTCCCACTCAGATGGTAGGACGTGTGGGAACCAAAGGTTTTGGTGCAGAATTGCTGGATAATTTGCAAACTGCTGGCGTACAAACTGAGAATATTTTCCGAGATGAAACTGTCAGTTCTGGTGTTGCCATAATTATTGTTGATGATGCTGGACAAAATCAAATTGTGGTGGTTCCTGGTGCAAATGGAGAAGTAAATCAGGCAGATGTAGAGAGGTTATTGCCTTTATTACCAACAGCCAAAGCACTACTTTTACAATTAGAAATTCCCTTGAGTGCGGTTGTGGCTGCTGCTCAAGCTGGACGTAATGCAAATATTACCGTGATTCTTGATCCTGCGCCGGCACAATCTTCTTTACCCGCCGAACTTTACCCGTTGGTGGATATTATCACCCCCAATGAAGTAGAAGCCGGACAATTAGTTGGTTTTAAAGTAGATAGCCAAGAGTCAGCCACCAAAGCCGCAACAGTATTATTGCAAAGAGGTGTAAAATCTGCGATCGTCAAATTAGGCGCAAAAGGTGTAGTTTGCGCCACCGCCGAAGAAACATTTTTTGTACCAGCTTTTAGAGTTGATGTTGTAGATACTGTGGCGGCTGGTGATGCTTTTAATGGTGGTTTAGCTGCTGCACTTTACGCGGGAATGTCTTTACATCAAGCCGTGATTTGGGGTGCAGCCGCAGGTGCTTTAGCCGCGACAAAATCCGGCGCACAAACTTCGTTACCTGATAAGTTGACTTTTGATGCTTTCCTTAAAGGTAGGGGAGTAGGGAGTGGGGAGTAGGGAGTGGGGGAAGATAAGGGGGACAAGGGGGACAAGGGAGATTACTATTGACTATTTCCCAATATCTTCATTCCAGAGTTCGGGGTTGGTTTGAATAAAGTCACTCATCATTTGTTCGCATTCATCTAAATTTAAATCAATTACTTCTACGCCGTGAGATACCATAAATTCTTTCGCGCCAGGAAATGTGCGAGATTCGCCGGCGATGACTTTTTTGATACCAAACTGCACAACTGCCCCGGCACACAAATAACACGGCATTAAGGTTGAATATAGGGTGGTACCTCTGTAACTGCCAATTCTGCCAGCGTTACGGAGACAATCAATTTCGGCATGGGTAACAGGATCGCCATCTTGGACGCGCTTATTGTGTCCTCTACCAAGAATCTCGCCATCCTTGACGAGAACGGAACCGATGGGAATTCCACCTTCTTGTCTACCTTGTCTAGCTTCTGCGATCGCAGCTTGCATAAATTCATCCATTCTCTTATTCTCCTTTATGTCAAAACAACTGGTATTAATGGATCACGATGGTGGTGTAGATGATTATCTAGCAACTATGCTGCTGTTGACGATGGATCATATAGAATTGCTTGGTGTTGTCGTCACTCCTGCTGATTGTTATGTCCAACCTGCCGTGAGTGCGACACGCAAAATCATTGATTTGATGGGATTTTCTCATATCTCAGTTGCCGAAAGTACAGTACGCGGGATAAATCCTTTCCCTCGGCTTTATCGACGTGATTCGTTTATTGTTGACCATCTCCCCATTCTCAACCAGCAGGATACTATTAATACACCTTTGGTTGCCGAACCTGGACAAGATTTTATGGTGCGGGTGTTACGAGAAGCACCCCAACCAGTAACGCTGATGGTAACAGGGCCATTAACGACAGTTGCAGTAGCGTTAGATAAAGCACCAGATATTGAAGCCAAGATTCAAAAAATTGTCTGGATGGGTGGCGCGTTGAATGTTGGTGGAAATGTGGAAAAAAGTTTAGAAGCCGGACAAGATGGTTCGGCGGAATGGAATGTTTACTGGGATGCAGTTTCCGCCGCGCGAGTTTGGCAAACCCAAATTGAAATTATTATGTGTCCGTTAGATTTAACTAACAATGTCCCAGTGACATCAGATATTGTGTACAAAATGGGCAAACAACGTCACTATCCCATCTCTGATTTAGCTGGACAATGTTATGCACTGGTAATTCCCCAAGATTATTATTTTTGGGATGTGTTGGCGACGGCTTATTTAGGACACCCAGAATTTTATCAACTGCGACAGTGGGAAACGGAAATTATTACCACTGGCTTAAGTCAAGGACGGACTAAGGTTGTTCCCGGTGGGCGGAAAATTTATGCAATGGATACAGTTGATAAAGAGGCTTTTTATGCTTATATCTTGCAGCAATGGGCAAGATGAAAGGTAACAGGTAACAGGCAACAGTGGAAATCAGATTGCTATAGGATGGAAAATACAGCAGATTTTTAGTGGATGAAGTACACAATCTAGTTTTCAAACTTAGGCAGCAAGAGTATTTTGCTTCTGACTTCTGGATTCTGCTGTATATGTTTCTACCATAATTAAGAGTTATTTTTTCTCATGACCATTGTTGAAGTTGCACCATCCCTAGTTAGCATTGCGGAAAAAACTCGCGCGGCTGCAAGTAAGTTAGCAATTCTGTCCACCGAGGCAAAAAATCAAGCGATCGCAGCGATCGCCCAAGGGTTAGAATCAGCCAGAGAGGAAATATTGCAGGCAAATCTGGCGGACTGTCAAGCTGCGGCGGCGGAAGGAATTGCTAAACCCCTGTATAAACGGTTGCAGTTAGATGAACATAAATTAAGAGATGCGATCGCTGGAGTCCGAGATGTTGGTAAACTGGCTGATCCAATAGGTAAAGTCCAGATTCACCGCGAACTCGATACTGGCTTAGTCCTCAAGCGCATCTCTTGTCCTTTGGGTGTGTTAGGCATTATTTTTGAAGCCCGTCCCGAAGCCGCCATTCAAATTGTTTCTTTGGCGATTAAATCAGGTAATGGTGTCATTCTCAAATGTGGTAAAGAAGCTGTACGTTCTTGTGAAGCCATCGTCAAAGCAATTAAACAAGGATTATCTCAAACTGCTGTCAGTCCTGATGCAGTGCAGTTACTCACCACAAGAGAAGAAACTGTAGGACTGTTGAAATTAGATAAATATGTAGATTTAATTATTCCTAGAGGTTCTAATTCTTTTGTGCGGTTTGTGCAAGAAAATACCCGTATTCCTGTCCTTGGTCACGCTGATGGTATTTGTCATGCTTATATTGATCAAGCGGCTGATATTAACAAAGCTGTAGAAATTACTGTGGATGCGAAAATTCAATATGCGGCTGCTTGTAATGCCATTGAAACTTTATTAGTACATCAAGCAATTGCCGGAGAATTTTTACCCAAAGTTGCCGCAGCTTTAGCCGCCAATCATGTGGAATTAAAAGGTGATCAACGCACCTTAGAAATATTACCAAATATTGCCCCAGCTACCGAAGTTGATTGGGAAACAGAATATAGCGATTTAATTTTGTCAGTTAAAATTGTAGACTCTTTAGAAGATGCGATCGCTCATATTAACCAATACGGTTCTCGCCACACCGATGCAATTATTACTGAAGATATCGCCACCGCCGAATCTTTCTTTGGCTTGGTAAATTCTGCTGGTGTGTTTCACAATTGTTCCACACGTTTTGCTGATGGTTTCCGCTATGGTTTTGGCGCAGAAGTTGGCATTAGTACTCAACAAATGCCTCCCCGTGGCCCTGTTGGTTTAGAAGGCTTGGTAACTTATAAATATCAAATGACTGGTAATGGCCACATTGTCGCTAGTTACACCGGCTCAAATGCCAAGGCGTTTATTCACCGCGATTTGTAGGAGGGGCTAGGGATTAGTACAATAAGGCAAAAGGAAAAAGAAATAATAACGATACCGCAAGCCTTTTAGGAATTTCTTATGGTTTGTTTATTTAGGCAGGCCTGTACTAGAGGCAAGGGACTAGTATTTTTACTGTAACCTGTAACCTATCACCTGTAACCTGTAACCTGTATCAACAAGCACAATCTAAATTACCTTCACTAGAAGAAACAATTACTGGTTGATGATACAAAGGTACGGTAAAGGTGACAGTTGAACCTAGTCCTTCACCCAAGCTGTAAAAATGTACTTCGCCACCCATCGCTTCAATTAGCTTTTGGGATATTGCCAACCCCAAACCTGTACCGCCATATTGGCGAGTGCGGGAACCATCTACTTGAGAAAATAATTGAAATAATTTATCTTGCTTGTCTAAAGAAACACCAATACCAGTATCGGCTACCCGGACTCTAACCATACCGGGAAACTGCTGTTCTTGGAATTTGACTTTTTTCTGGACAATTTCGGATGTGATGGTTATACCACCTTCATGAGTAAATTTAATGGCATTGTTTACCAAGTTCAGCATGACTTGGAGTAGCCGTTGATAATTTCCTTGGACAACAATTTCATCGCAGGTTGTGGGAATTTGCATCCGAAAGCTGAGGTTTTTCATTTCTGCTTGGGGACGCATAAAACTTTCTACACCACAAAATAGCTCATCTAATTTGACAGGAGCGCAGTCTAATTCCATTTTGCCTGCTTCAATTTTGGCAATATCCAAAATATCGTTGATGATGTTCAGCAGGTGAATGGATGATTGATGGGCTTCTAAAAGAAACTGATGCTGTTCTTCTGGGTCATCTGCCATCCCCTCTAGAATCAGCTTTAAAAAGCCAATCATTCCATTGAGGGGAGTACGAATTTCGTGGGAAACGTTGGCTAAAAATTCACTTTTGAGGCGCGAGGCTTCTTCAGCTTTTTGTCTGGCTGCTTCTAATTCTTTATATAAAGTAGCATGAGCGATCGCAGTTCCTAACTGATCGGCTACTTCTTTCGCTAATTCCAGTTCAGCATTTGTGAGAGGATAACATTCATCCCGCACAGCCACTGCAATCAAACCATTGGCTTGGTCTTGATAGCAGGTGGCAACCACTAAAACTTTCTGATTTGGACAAAGTGCATATTTTGATACCTCCATCACCACAGGTTCTAAAGTGGCTAATGCTTGGGCAAATGCTGGCTCAGAAGCGACATCTATTTCTAAGCCAAGCATCGAACTGCGTTCTGGCTGATGGTACTCTGCTATGACACGCACTTTAGAGCTAGAGGGCTGATAAGGACAGATAATGCAACGTTCTAGCTTGAGAGCTTTACCCAAACTGTCTACCGTTTGTTGCCAAATAATGTCTAAGTCCAAAGTTCGCCGAATATTTCTAGTAATTTTAGTTACTAGTTTTTGATGTTGTTGCGAACGTAAAGCCAACTCGATTGGTGTAGGCGCTTTGGGTGTGGTACTGTGTTCTTGTTGATTTACTGTCGCCTGTAATAACCGCCCCATCACGACAACTGTCGTGGCGGCAGTTCCCAGTGGCGGTATGATTGGACAAATTACTAATTCCAACTCATACAACTCTTGCTGGTAGCTAAACCAACATTGAAACTTTTCTGGCACCAAACTTGTTAAAATTCGGTGCAATCGTTCCAAATAAGCTACCTTATCCGCAGGAGCAAAAATTTCCTCTTCATGGCTGCTGACTACTTGCTCAGGGTTTAATCCCAGAACTTCACTACGCTGCCAATAAAATGTCAGGTAGCGGCCTGACCCATCCTGCATATACACCAACTCAGCACCGAGAGCTGGTGACGAGCCATTTGTTTGATTAGCTATGTCTTCCAGATTTTGAGAAAATAAGTTTGGCAATTGGGAGTTGGCAGTAATAGTCATTTAATCGAGTTGGGTAGACAAGTGGCAACTCAATACAGGTTTGCTTCAGCTAATGCTTTTGCAGACTTACATTGGGTGTTTTGGCTGTTGTGAACACGATGATTGACCTTTGTGTTCTTGTCTATGAAAAGCTTGTTTGTGGCTGTCAATCATTCCACTCACCTCTAGGTGGTACAGGTGTGCGATAAGGAGTCCGCGTCAGTTCATCATCTCTAGGAATCTCACCCCGTAACCATTGGCGAATTGCCACTTCAATGACTTTGCTAGGATCATTGGTAAGATGCTGAATTTGCTCTAATAACTCAGAATCTAGGCGGACAGCAATTTCTACCTTATCGCCTTGTCTTTGCTCCCCTTCGGTAGCTCTCTCTTTCATATTCATAGGTTTATATACTCTGAATTTGTTTTTTCCAAAGCTTTGTAAAGTAGTTCTACTCAAGTTTCGGGTTAGTTTACTGACAAATCTTAAAGGTATAGATACATAGTTCCCCGAACTCCTACCAAAAATAACAGCTTGAGATTTTTAAGTGGCCATTTTCATAGAACTCACTTTTTCAATGCTCTAGAAGTTTTGTCAGTAAATCAGTAGATCCGAGCATTTACGAGGTGTAACTGCCCACGATCCCTACACTATGTACTTATATATCTTTATTGTACGCTGCTGATTGTTCAATACCTGCAAGGAAAAATAGACTTAATTATAGAGACTTTATATAGATTTGCAAAATACTTAAGGGTCAATAGTCATTTGTCATTGGTCATTAGTTATTGTCATTCGCCATGTTACAGACTTATCTACCTTGTCCCCCTTGTCTCCCTCGCCCCCCTGCTCCCCAACTCCCTACTCCCCATTCCCCACTCCCTCTCCTAAATAGCAGCGTCTTGGCAAAGAAAGCATTAAAATACATTAAGTAAATCGCTCTTTATAACCTTGGTTGCTGCTTCAGCAAAGATAGTATATGACTGACGTTCCGGCAGTTCGCATTCGCAATTTCTGTATTATTGCTCACATTGATCACGGGAAATCAACCCTGGCCGATCGCCTGTTGCAAGCTACCGGCACTGTTGATGAACGACAGATGAAGGAGCAGTTTCTCGACAATATGGATTTAGAACGGGAGCGCGGCATTACCATTAAGCTGCAAGCTGCCCGGATGAATTACACTGCTAAAGATGGTCAGCAGTATGTATTAAATTTAATTGACACTCCCGGACACGTAGACTTTTCTTATGAGGTGTCGCGCAGTTTGGCGGCTTGTGAAGGGGCGCTATTGGTTGTAGATGCGTCTCAAGGTGTGGAAGCGCAAACTCTGGCGAATGTCTACTTGGCGTTAGAGCATAACTTGGAAATTATTCCCGTTCTCAACAAAATCGACCTTCCTGGTGCCGAACCAGACCGGGTAATTAGCGAAATTGAAGAAATTATTGGTCTTGATTGCAGTGGGGCAATTCTCGCCTCAGCCAAAGAAGGAATTGGCATTAATGAGATTTTAGAGACGATTGTGGAACGGGTTCCGCCAGCACCTGATAGAGTTAATGAACGTTTACGGGCGTTAATTTTTGATAGCTATTACGATCCCTATCGGGGGGTAATTGTCTACTTCCGGGTGATGGATGGGCGCGTGAAAAAAGGCGATCGCGTTTATCTAATGGCATCCGGCAAGGAATACGAAATCGACGAGTTGGGTGTCTTGTCTCCCACCCAAAAGCAAGTTGATGAACTCCACGCCGGGGAAGTAGGTTATTTAGCCGCCGCCATTAAAGCCGTAGCCGATGCGCGGGTAGGCGATACCATTACCTTGTCTAACGCCAAAGCCGTAGACCCCTTACCAGGGTACACCGAAGCCAACCCAATGGTCTTTTGTGGGATGTTTCCCATCGATGCTGACCAATTTGAAGACTTGCGGGAAGCTTTAGAAAAGCTCAGACTCAATGATGCGGCGCTGCACTATGAACCAGAAACTTCGAGCGCGATGGGTTTTGGTTTCCGGTGTGGGTTCTTAGGCTTGCTGCACATGGAAATCGTGCAGGAACGGCTAGAACGCGAGTATGACTTGGATTTAATTATTACTGCGCCTTCAGTGGTTTATAAAGTCACTACTATTAAGGGCGAGGAATTATATATTGATAATCCTAGCCATTTGCCTGCTCCCAACGATCGCGAGAAAATCGAAGAACCCTATGTACAGGTAGAAATGATTACACCGGAAGGTTTTGTCGGCACATTGATGGAGTTGTCACAAAATCGCCGTGGTATTTTCAAAGACATGAAATATCTCACCCAAGGGCGTACCACCTTAACTTATGAAATACCCTTGGCGGAAGTTGTCACCGACTTTTTTGACCAAATGAAATCGCGATCGCGCGGTTATGCCAGTATGGAATACCATATCATTGGCTACCGTGAAAATCCCCTGGTAAAGCTAGATATCATGATTAACGGCGACCCCGTGGATTCTTTAGCAATGATTGTCCACCGCGATAAAGCTTATAACGTCGGGCGGTCAATGGCTGAGAAACTCAAAGAATTAATTCCCCGCCATCAATTTAAAGTGCCAATTCAAGCCGCCATTGGTAGTAAAGTCATCGCCAGTGAACATATCCCTGCCTTACGCAAAGATGTACTCGCCAAGTGTTACGGCGGTGACATCAGCCGGAAAAAGAAACTTTTGCAGAAGCAAGCCAAAGGTAAAAAGCGGATGAAGGCTGTAGGTACAGTAGATGTACCCCAAGAAGCTTTTATGGCTGTTTTACGGTTAGATCAAAATTAAACAGGACTACGCACAAAGGTTGTCTGTTAAGAATGGGTGCAAGGTGTGAGGGCTTGAGGGTGTAAGAAGTTTGAATACCTTCACCCTCCCCCACAACGTTGATTTTTCGTCTCACTGCATAAGTCCTATTAAATCAAGACTGTTATTAACTGCATACAGCAACTACAGGAATGTCTAAGGGAAGATTCTCTTGACATTCCTTTATTTATGTCCTGATGGTTTTTACTTAAGTCTGGAAATTAAGACTAACTTAGTTTAGGGTATCAAGGCGTATTGGTTGTTTAAGTGTTTCAAACCCCTACACCCCTAAACCCTTACACCTTACATAAAACTCAACAAAGGGGTAAGATACTTCATCCCCACAGGAACATTTATCAATTAATCTAGTAAGTTTCATAAGGTATTTGCTAATTTGCTCAACCTTGATAACCTGTGATCTATCCCTAAAATTATTAAAAAATTAGAAAACTTTGGTAAACATACCGACTCAATAGATTTCTTCTCCTTGTATTTTTGAGATACAGCTAGTTTTTTGAGAAATTTATAAAAATTTGGAGATTTTAGTACATGAAAATACTTGTATTAAGTTGGGAATTTCCACCAAGAATAGTCGGCGGTATTGCGAGACACGTAGCTGAGTTGTATCCAGAAATAGCTAAGTTAGGACATGAAATTCACTTAATTACAGTGGAATTTGGTCAAGCACCGATGTATGAGGTAGTGGAAGGCATAAATGTGCATCGGGTACCAGTGGGACATAGTAATGACTTTTTTCACTGGATTGTCAATCTTAACCAAAGCATGGGTCATCACGGTGGTAAGTTAATTTTGGAGGAAGGGCCGTTTGATGTGATCCATGCCCATGATTGGCTAGTGGGTGATGCTGCGATCGCCCTCAAGCATACTTTTAAAATCCCTTTAATTGCAACAATTCACGCCACAGAACATGGACGCTATAACGGCATTCATAACGATATTCAACGCTATATTCACGGCAAAGAAAACTTACTTGCTTTCGATGCTTGGCGCGTTATCGTTTGTACGGACTATATGCGCCGAGAGGTAGAACGCGCCCTCAGCAGCCCTTGGGATAAAATCGATGTGATTTATAACGGTATCCGTCCAGAGAAAAAACAGCATCACCAAGATTTTCACGCGCAAGATTTTCGCCGCCAATTTGCCGCAGATGGTGAAAAAATTGTTTACTATGTCGGGCGGATGACTTATGAAAAAGGTGTACCAGTATTATTAAATGCTGCACCCAAAGTTCTTGCAGAGATGGGTGGTTACGTCAAATTTGTGATTATTGGTGGCGGTAATACCGATCATCTTAAACGCCAAGCCACAGATTTAGGTATTTGGGAGAAATGCTACTTTACTGGTTTCTTATCTGATGAATACTTAGATAAATTTCAAACCATTGCCGACTGTGCTGTATTCCCTAGTTTTTATGAACCCTTTGGGATTGTGGCTTTAGAAAGCTTTGCATCGCGCGTACCCGTAGTAGTTTCTGACACAGGTGGTTTCCCGGAAGTTGTTCAGCATACCAAAACAGGTATCGTCACTGGGGTAAATGATCCTGATTCCTTAGCATGGGGAATTTTGGAGGTTTTGAAAAACCCCGGATATCGGCAATGGCTGGTAGATAACGCTTACGAAGATTTAGAACGCCGCTTTAGCTGGTCAAAACTAGCCCAGCAAACAGAGTCAGTTTATCAGCGAGTGGTGCAGGAGCGATCGCAAGTTATCTGGTAATTAAACACAGCGTAAAACTGAGCATACTGCCCCTAAACCAGAGAAAAAATGATTACTCTGGACTATTTGACGTTAAAAAACATTACAAGACCTGTACGCTGGGAATTTCAAGCCTTCTGATGCGAGAGTAAACAGTAAATGCAGTTTGCTCTATAAAGTTAGTATGACGAAGGCATTCCCAGATATAGCAAAGTTCTGGAAGAATTTGGGAACTGTGTTGTTAAGAATGGGTGCCAGTTTAATAACCCGTCTTACAGCATACCTGAAACGCCACTTCATTGACAACACTGTTGATGTTGTTCCGCCCCTTTCCCACCTTCCTCGTCTAGCTGGCCCCGTACTAAATTTAGGCGGCGGTGGCCCTGATGTTGAGAAGGCTATTCAATGGATGATTGACCAAGTTCGTGGAGATACTAGTAGCAGCGCCAATAAAGTTGATGTGGTAGTTCTCCGCGCCTATGGCAGTGAAGATTACAATCACCTGATTTACGGTATGAGAGGTGTGAACTCAGTCAAAACACTCATCATCAGTAACCGCAATGATGCCAACCGCGAAGATATCGTCACCAAAGTTAGAAAAGCTGGCGTAGTTTTCTTTGCTGGGGGAGACCAATGTCAATATATCCGCAGTTGGAAAAACACCAAACTAGAAAACGCTGTGCGAGAAGTCTACGCCAGAGGCGGTGCAATTGGCGGGACGAGTGCAGGTGCAATGATTCACAGTGAGTATATCTACGATTCTTGTGCTTGCGAAGACAGCATAGAAACCAGAGAAATACTCGAAGACCCTTATCGAAATATCACCTTTTCTTATGATTTTTTTCAATGGGGTCATTTGCGCGGAACCATCATCGATACCCACTTTGATAGCCGCAAACGTATGGGTCGCATTATGGCTTTTATTGCACGACAAATTCAGGATGGCAAAGCTAACCGCGTTTTAGGAATAGCTATTAGCGAGGAGACATCCCTTGTCATCGATAAATATGGTCTAGCCAAGGTGATGGGGAGAAACGCCGCCTACTTTGTCTTGGGCGACCACCCGCCGGAGATATGTAAACCCCGAACACCTCTGACTTACCATGACTATAAAATTTGGCGGGTTCCCAGTGGCGATACATTCGACCTGAGAAACCCACCAAATCGGGGTTATTACTTTAGGAGTGTGAAGCGAGGGAGGTTTAATTCTGATCCCTATTGAGTAATAAGTAAGGAGTAATGAGTAATGAGTGGGGAGTAATAAGTCAGAACTTACACAGAATCATGAAAAAACGAACCGCAAAGGGCGCAAAGGACACGAAGTTAAGAGGATTCGAGAGGGTTTTTGCGTAAGTCCTATAAGTAATGAGTGGGGAGTAATGAGTAAATACCCATTACTTATTACTCATTACTTATCACTCATTACTTAAAATGCTAGTCCCACTTTCATGCTTGGCGATGAAGCTTGTTTTATTGGGACTGCATTCTGCCTACCTTACCCCCTTACACCCAAAGTTAATTAACTTACAACTTTGTCCCACACTCAGAACAGAAGTTATGGTTCGGTGCATTCATGCTACCGCAGTGACTACAACAAACAGGTTCTACAGAACTGGTTGGTGGTTGCTTGGGTAAACCGACCATTTGAGCGTTGCTCTTACCAGGGGCTACCATTGGATAGCAGTTTTCGTCTCTGGTGACGTGAACATTTAAGATGACAGGGCCGTTATGTGCCAACATTTCGGCGATCGCATCTTTTAATTGCTCCCGTTCTTTAACTACAATGCCTTTGATACCGTAAGCTTTCGCTAACAACTCAATATCAGGCATCCCGACTTCCATGTTGGAACAAGAGTAACGTTCACCGTGGAAGGCTTGCTGCCACTGGCGCACCATTCCCTGCCAACCGTTGTTGACGATTACAGTCTTGACATTAATTCCATATTGTGCTGCTGTTCCCAATTCTTGTAAACACATTTGGAAACTCGCATCACCACTGATACAAATCACTTCTTCGTTGGGGAAGGCGACTTTCGCACCAATAGCCGCAGGTAAGCCAAAACCCATCGTTCCTAAACCCGCGCTGGAAATCCAACGGCGTGGCCCATTCTTGAGGAACTGCGCCGCCCACATTTGATGCTGACCCACATCTGTGGTATAGAAGGCGTGGGGTGCTTGGTGACTAACTTCGACAATGGCTTCTTGGGGAGAGATGCTGTCGGGGTGTTGGGGAACTACCAAGGGGTATTCTTCCCGCCAACGGTTAATTAAATTCAACCATTCTTGGTTTTGGTTGGGTGTGGGTTTAACCCCAGATTGCTTGCAGCGCCGCAACAAATCAAGCAGTACATTGCGGACATCACCAACAATGGGTACTTCGGGAATGCGGTTTTTCCCGACTTCTGCTGGGTCGATGTCGATGTGAATTACCTTAGCGCGGGAAGCAAATTCATCTAATTTCCCTGTTACGCGGTCATCAAATCTCGCACCCACGCAAATCAGCAAATCACAATCACTCACAGCAAAGTTAGCGTAGGCTGTGCCGTGCATTCCCAACATCCCCACAGACAGAGGATGATGTTCATCAAATGCGCCAATTCCCATCAATGTGGTAGTGACAGGAATATTGAATAACTCAGCTAACTGTTTAACTTCTTCATGGGCGTTAGATGCGATCGCACCACCACCAACATACAACAATGGACGACGGCTTTCTTTCAGTAACTTAATTGCCGCATTGATTTGGCGCGGGTTTCCCTTAACGGTGGGGCGATAGCCCGGTAATTTGACTGTACCTGGTTCTACAGGCTCATAATCAAATTCTTCAAAGGCGACATCTTTGGGGACATCAATTAAAACTGGCCCTGGCCTGCCGGTGCTGGCAATGTGGAATGCTTCAGCCACGATTCTGGCCATATCTTTAGGGTCACGCACCACATAAGAGTGCTTGACTATGGGTAAAGTAATGCCGTAAATATCGGTTTCTTGGAACGCATCTGTACCGATCATTTTCCGGGGTACTTGTCCCGTGACGATCACCATTGGAATTGAATCCATGTAGGCTGTAGCAATGCCTGTTACCAAGTTTGTCGCCCCTGGGCCAGAAGTACCAAAGCAAACTCCTACCTTACCAGTGGCGCGGGCATAGCCGTCTGCGGCGTGGGCTGCGCCTTGTTCATGCCTTACCAGGATGTGCTTTAGCGCACCAGTGGATTCTACTTTGTATAAATCATCATAAATCGGCAGGATTGCCCCACCAGGATAACCGAATATATACTCAACGCCGTGGCGCAGCAGGCTATCTAGTAAAGCGAAACCACCAGTTGCCCTTTTGGGTGTCACAACTGACGATTGAGCAGCAGACTGGTGTTGATTCTCGGTTTTTGCGGGACTAATCGGGGAAGGCAAGCTCAAGGTCACGATCGAACCTCAAATAATAGCTAAGTTAACGCTGAAATTCTGTAGTTAAGATTTCATTTTAATGGAAAAGTTCGATTTAGTGCCTACCGATTTTTTAAATATCAATCACAGGATAGAAGTGATAAACAGATTTATCTGTTTGTGCTGAATATCTTAAAAATATGAAATAACAAAGCTGCGCTGGTTTTAATCAGCAAAGCTGACTATTTTTAATCATAGACAATTCAGCATGATTATCACTCACCGTTCGCGCAATGCAGGATAGATAATACCAAATTAAAAAATGATTGCGACAAATGGATGGCTCAAAAGCTTACCAATTAACCCTTACCCAATCCAAAATCTGTCTTGAAAAGTTTGCTCAAGTCGGGGAACCCGCCCACGCAACTTTTCGCAAAATCTAAAATCCAAAATGGTATAAGTTTGCTGAAATCATAGCAGAAGGCGGGAGGGCATCTGCCCACCGTAGGCGATCGTTTTTGGCAAGTTGTGTAGGGTGTAACATTTTAATTGTAAGTGTGAAAAATGGCACTGTAATGCTCAAGTTTTCAACTGTGTAAATCCCAAGACCCATACAGGAAAACCCATGAACCCATACATCAAGGTCATCCTCACTACCGCCATCGTCGTTGGTGTCTCTGGTAAACCAACTATGGCCCAATTTGGCGCACCCAGTAGTCTCAGCTTCAGCAACATGAACGCCTATCTCAGCGTTCAGCAAAATGCTGCGCTGGTGCGTGAAGCTCAGAGAAGGCTCAACAGCATCAATCGGAGCAACAACAGCAACCGGAGCGCCCAAACCACCGCCCGCACCCAAGCCCAAACTGCCCCAAAAACCACTTTTCGACCCGTCCCGCAGCGATTGTTGCTGACGCAGTTCGCCCGCAGCTTGAGCAGTGACCCCGCCGTAGTACGCGAGTCAACCAAAGCCTTCTCCGAGGGCTTCAAAGCTTTCGAGCAAGAAGCCCGCCGTTTAGGCCGCCCCAACAATGTGGCGATGGCCTTCACTTACTTGGTGGGAGTTTGCTACATGGTACACTACGGCGAAGAACCCACCGAAGCCGCGCTGATGAATCTCCAAGCAAATAGCGATGCGGCCTTCGGTTCATCGACGACCTTTAAAGCACTGAACAGCCAAGAGCGCCAAAAACTCTATGAAACCTTCGTGCTGATGGCGACCCTACCTTTGGCAGGCTACACAGTAGCAATTGAGCAGAACGACCAAGAATTGCTCAATACCTACCGCGAGGTTGCCGGGGTAGCCCTAGAGACTGCCTTGGGAGTACGCCCAGAGCGGTTACGGTTCACGGCGACGGGCTTGGAACTGCGCTAAAAGCAAATCAGGGGAATGTGTTCCAGCACACCCCTTATTTTTTTCTTGAGGCACGAGCTATTCCCTTATGACTTACGCAGACTCTACGATTTCTTGGCGAGAATGTTATCGCCTGCTTTGATACTCTCCCTTATTTCATCTATAGCCGTAGTCAGATATGTTAGGACAATTTGAAAGCTTAAATGCCAGGAATAGTAAGACTTTTCCTCCTGCCTTCTGCCTCAACCGCGTAGCGGTAAGTCAAAAGGCAAAAGTAAAAAGGCAAAAATGAAGAATACTTTTGACTTTTGGTTTTTTACTTTTGACTTCTCCGGCTTTGCCGGAGTGCCTTCTGCTATATGTTCACCAAACTCATCCTCAAATTGCGCTAACGATGAGTTATCAAGCTTTTTAAATCACATCCTGTAATACTCGGCGGGTGTTTTGCCATGCCCAAACACCAACGGCCGCAACTACAACGCTCATTGTCACTAATACCACACGCAACCCAAGGGCATCTGTTAATGGCCCAGTGATGGCTAAAGGTACAGATAAAGCAATATTTACGGCATGGTTTTGAAAGCCAAATACTTTACCGTGCATGGTTGGCGGTGTTTGCTGCTGAATTAAAGTTTGCATGGGTACGCCAATCAAGGCCGCACCTATACCTAACAATGTA
Organism: Nostoc sp. FACHB-190; assembly: GCF_014696905.1. Lineage (NCBI taxonomy): Bacteria > Bacillati > Cyanobacteriota > Cyanophyceae > Nostocales > Nostocaceae > Nostoc > Nostoc sp. FACHB-190. The sequence goes on along the minus strand of NZ_JACJQW010000004.1, from coordinate 297,732 downwards.
CACAGCCCTAATGCCAGCAATAAGTTATGGGTAAATGTAAAAACTCCCAAAACGAGTGCCATTGCTAAAAATCCCATCAAAGGTAAGGGTTTGTGGTGTAATTTATCTCCCCAGTGACCTAAAATCCCCGCCCCGATCAGCATTCCGACTCCAGCTGCTGCTAAGAAAAAGCCAAACTGTTTTTCTTTTAAACCAAACTCTTCTGCTAATCGAATTGTCAGGACTGTTAAAGCTGCAAACACACAATATAAGGTGGTTAATTGCAGCATTGCGTTTAATACTAAGCGGTTTTTCTTGAGATAGCGCACACTTTCTCTAAATTCCGCCCAAGGGTTTGCAGATACTCGATGTTCTCGATGGGGTTTATGTTCTTTAAACTGAATCGGCTGCATCATCACACCCGATAAAATGTACAGTCCGCCAACGATAATTTCTTGACCGTATTCTTCTCCCATTAGGGTTTTAGCCCAACTTAATATGGGTTCTCCAATGGCGAAACCTACTATCAACGCGCCCATCATGGTGCTGCTAAACAGGGCGTTGGCTGCCATTAAATTTTCTCGACGCACTAACAAAGGGATGGCTGCTTGTTCTGCGGGGGCAAAAAACTGCGTTACTGTAGAGATGCAAAAGGTGAGAATTAATAAAATAAAAAATTCTCTTGGTAAAAAGGGCAGACACAGTGTTAATAGCCCACGCACAATATCGGAGCCTACCATAATCAACTTTTTTGGCAACCGATCGACAAATATACCGCCCGCAGAACCGAATAAAATGGCGGGGATGGTAAATGCCACCATTAAGGTTGAGTACATCGAGTTCTCGGCTAATCCTGGTGGGGCTGGATAAAATTCCAGTAAGGCAATCATCAATACGAAAAAGACTTTATCTGCCAACTGGGAAATAAGTTGTCCAATCCACAGAAGCATGAAGCCACGGTTTTTTAGCAGTGCGCTAAACCCATGATTGACAGCAGCAGGTTCAGTTGGAAACATCGGTTCTTAGTGATAACGACTAGGGTAGATAGAACAGCTGGGGGAGTAGGGAGTAGGGAGTGGGGAGTAGAGTTGCTCCCTGGCTGCTTCCTATTTCTCACTCCTGTTTACTGACGCTGTTTTCCGGACTATTTTTATTCATAGCGTTTTAGCAACAAATGCAAAAACTCAGCAGCAGTCAAGCGCATTTGTTGGGGAAAATCTTCATAAGAAGAGTCTACCCACCAACCTTGAACATTTTGGGGCGATCGCCACATAGATAAATGGTCAACGGTTGGTTCTGCGTAAAAATTATTATGCCCACTACCGAGTAACAAAGAACTCCAATGTGTAAAATAATCGTGGCTGAGGCGATGAATAGGAAAATTCCCCCATAAAGGTACACCCCATCCATCTATAGCAATAAACGCTTTGACTTGTCCTCCCAAGATTTGCCAGTTCCAGGCGGCGGCGATCGCTCCCGCGACTCCCGCACTGAAGCTAATAAATACAATAGGTGAATTTTGACGATTTTTGCAGCGATCGCCTAAAAATTGCAAAATATGTGGGGCTGATAATGCTAAAACACCTTGCCCCGGAAACACCATAATTTTATCTCTTTTTTGGCTTAAACATCCTGAAATAAAGTTTTCCGTGAGTTCGGGTTCATGAATTCCTGGGCAAAGGATGATCATCATTTATCTTTTATGCTCACAAGTTACAGTTGCTCGTTCTAGTGTTTTTGTTCATTCATCCAGAATTAGATTAAGTATTTCTATTTAAACAAAAAGATATAAAAAACACTTAAAAATCTTGCATAAATAGAACGAATTAGTTAAATTTTTCTTGAGGATACTCGGTAATTATTTTGTCATACTCAGTATCTAGGATTAATTCTAAGTATGTCTTTTGAAGTATTGTTGTTAATTTTCTGGTTATCCTATCCCCCCGGAAGGGATAATGATTTATGATTCAGAAAAATACACGAGAGTTATTACCTAGCTCTTGACTCTGAATTTATATTGAGGAATGTATTGTGGTTGCTACCCCAGAAAAATTGCAACACACCCATGAGCATCTACCTGGTCAAGACCGTGTAGCTGTATTATTGATGGGCTATGGTGAAGTCGAAAGCTACGAAGATTTTGCCAATTATAATGAACAGGCTTTAAATTTACTGACAGCGAAGTTTGCACCCGTTCCAACTTGGATTTATCCGCCTCTAGCAAGGCTGTTGGCGTTATTTGACCGCCATGAATGGGGTCATACACACCATGATTTTATTTCGCCACACAACGCCATATTTGAGCAGCAACGAGCCGGCATTGAACAGAATTTACAGGCGAAGTGGGGCGATCGCGTTAAAGTATTCAAAGCATTTAACTTTTGTGCGCCTTTCTTACCCAAGCAAGTTTTAGCAGAAATCCAAAGCCAAGGATTTGATAAGCTGTTAATTTACCCCCTGTTGGTTGTTGATTCGATTTTTACCAGTGGAATTGCGATCGAGCAAGTAAATAACGCTTTAGCCGAAATCGCAGCCGGAGAAGAACACTGGGTGAAAGGACAGCGTTACATTCCGTCTTTTTACAACGAACCAGCATACATCGATTTGATGGCGCATCTGGTGGAAGAAAAAATCGATGCTGATTTAGCCGCAAATTACTTACCTTCCCAAATCGGGATTGTATTAATGAATCACGGTTGTCCCCACAAAGCCAAAGGTTTCACCTCTGGGATCACCGAAAGCCAAGCGTTGTATGATTTAGTCCGAGATAAGTTGATTAACCGCTATCCTTTAATATCGGTGGGTTGGTTGAATCACGATACACCTTTAATTGAATGGACACAGCCGAACGCTGAACAAGCTGCTAAAAACCTGATTCAATTAGGGGCAAAAGTCATAGTATTTATGCCCATTGGTTTTGCTACGGAAAACCATGAAACTTTATTAGATGTCCACCACATTATTCATGATTTAGAAAAGCAGCATTCTGGTGTGGATTATGTGCAGATGGCTTGTGTGAACGACAATCCAGAATTTTTGGCAATGGCGGCAGAATGGGCAAATTCTCATATTGCCGATTTGCTGTCAGAACAAGCTGTGACAGTGAATCCTCACTTAACTGAACATCATCACCATCATCATCATTGATGAAGAAGTTATACCATTTTGGATTTTAGATTTTGCGAAAAGTTGCGTGGGCGGGTTCCCCGACTTGAGCAAACTTTTCAAGACAGATTTTGGATTGAGACAGGCTTTACTGGTAAGCTTTTGAGCAATTCATTTGTCGCAATCATTCTTCAATTTGGTATTAGAAGTCAGAAGTCAGAATTAATCATTTCGATAGCAAGAAGGGTGGGCAAAGTTTTGTCCACCCTTCTTACGGATAATTTAAAATCCAAAATCTTAAATTTTATAGGAGTCCACCAAGCATTTGCGAGGAACTGGGTTACTACTCAGCACTCAGCACTCAGCACTTTCAAGACTTACACATGAAGGTTGGCTTGTTCTTGCAACCAAGCATCTACAGGCTGTCCATCTTTGCGGCGGAGTTCAATTTCTACCACCATGACTTCTTTAGAGCCAGGAGGCGCGGGTTTTTGGTGGAAAATAATATCGTAGTCTAGGGGATTTTGATTGCGTTCTTTTAACCATTCCTGGACTTTGGTTGTAGCGAAAAATGATTGTCCTTGGTCAAACATCCGGGTAATTTGCATTTGCAGGGTGTAGGGATTTATGCGACCCATTTTTTCCGACCTTTGTAAAGTAATTTAAAGTGAGTATCTTGTCTACTCTATGTTATACCGCCTGTTATGGAAGCAGTCAGGAGGCAACAATACACACTAGGGTCACAATTGCGGGAAACTGAGAACAGATCCATTAATGAAGGAGAACTCAATGGGCTGGACTAAAGTTCTGGCGGCTAATGCACTTGCCCCAGGTGCGAGAGAAGTTGTGAATGTCGGTAAGCGCAAAATTCTCTTGCTGAATCATGAGAATAAATTATATGCAGTAGAAAATACTTGCCCACATTTAAAATTACCTCTGAAGAATGGCAAAATTGAAGACGGCGCGATTGTTTGCCCGTTTCACCGCAGTGCTTTTGATTTGGGTACTGGCCAGGTGAATAATTGGTGTCCCTGGCCGCCAGGAGTCGGTAAGGTATTGTCGTTAGTTTCGCAACAAAAAACACTGCCAGTTTTTCCGATACGTGTGGAAGAAGGTAGTATTTTGATTGATGTACCTGAAAGTTAAATTAAGTAGAAGGACTGAATTCAACTTAACTTGAGATTGGCGGGTTTCGACACTTCGACAAGCTCAGTGCATCGCTGCGCTCAACCCTCTTTTAGCAAGGCTATTGAGCATTGAGCGACTTGCCCTGAGCGTAGTCGAAGGGAGTCGAAATGCGTCTTCTAAATATAAATAATTATGTCAACATACTTAAAATTGCGATCGCATTAATTGGGCGGGCAAACTGCCCACCCTGCTTACACAGGAGAAATGTTACCTAAAATTACATAATGGTTCTGGTCAGAGAATTTTGAGAGAAAATATAAATGTAGGAAACAAAGGTAAAAATAGAAATTAGCCTCTGTTTCCCCTTCAGGTTTATTGCTGAAATTAACTTTGCAAACATGGTTAATGGAGGTGTCTCATGTTTAGCGATTTTTCACTTTATGATCCTACAACTTACCTAATTGTCAAACTCTTGGTTTTGATGTTGGCATTGCTAATGTTTATGGTGGTTGCTGCGTCCCCAGTTGTGTAGAAATTAGTTAATTTAAATCTTTTTCTCCAACCAAGTCTCCCAGAAATATAGCGGTGAGATAATGCTAATCATGAGCAATTTCTTACCAATGGGTATTGTCTGTTTAACTTTATTCACAGGTTCACTGATTTCTGGTAAGGTTCTTTTTGCTCAAGACTTGCAGTTAACAAATCAACCAGTCAATATTGCCCGTTTAGTAAATGGTCAATATCAATTTTGCAGTCAACCTGACCCCCAAGATTGGCGGGATGGGGCTGGAGTTTGTTTTAATTTCTCTAAAACTGGAAATCAAGTGAATGGTTATTATGGGTATCCGCACTCTGATCAATTTGTTTGTGTGCGTGGGATAGCAGATAAAAATCTGATCACAGGCGAAGGTCTAAGTATTGTGTGGGATATTCCGCAGAAAAATACAGTTGATTCTGCTGAATTTAAGTGGGATGCAGAAGAACATTTAACACTTAGTCAGGCAAATATCCTCAATACCGTCAATGTTGACGAGGATAGTGCTACGTGGATTTTGTACCGCAAAGCTTTACTCAATCTTGAGGGATTTTACCAATACAATCGCCCCCGAATGACACCAGTATCTCAATTGTGTCAGTGGAGTTTTGCCAGTCGTAATTAATTAACTAGCGTGTTCCCAGTCACTGAGTAACTCATGTTCTTGTTTGATTTTTTTGGTTTTGCGGAATGGAACTTTGGGAGAACCGATATCTACGCGCCCAAAAGACTGTTTTTTCTGCTTGGTGGATTTTTGCTTTTCTGTCGTTAAAGTAGTCATTGATGATTGTTTCCGAAAAACTCAGCACTACTTTAAATCATCAATTTCAAAACAGCAAATTTCTGAAGAGGTATTATTAAGTTTATTTAGGCGATCGCAAGGTATAAAAATATTCTCCAATTCCAAGCATTTTGCTATACCTATGGTCTACGTCATCTAAGTAAAGTATCGTCATGAGATGGGAATTGCGATGGTAAACTCGGTTCCGATACCGGGCTGAGAATTAACTTCCATTGTGCCGTTGTGTTTTTCGACGATAATTTGATGGGCAATAGATAAACCAAGTCCCGTACCTTTACCGACGGGTTTTGTTGTAAATAAAGGTTCAAACAGTCTTTGTTTGAGTCTTTCAGGAATCCCGATACCATTGTCAGCAATTTTAATTACCGCCATTTGTTGGGAATTGACATCGGTGGTAATTTGAATTTGCGGGATGCGATCGCTCATTTTACCTTGGATAATTGCTTCATCCAGAGCATCAACGGCGTTAGCCAGCAGATTCATAAATACTTGATTCATTTCACCGATGTAGCAGGGAACATGAGGTAACTTACCGTAAGCGCGAATCACTTCAATTGCCGGGCGATCGCCATTAGGCTTGAGGCGATGTTGTAAAATCAACAGCGTACTATCCATACCCGTATGCAAATCAGCAGGTAATTTGGTGTCGCTATCTGAGCGTGAGAAACTGCGGAGTGAGGTTGAAAGGTGTTGAATGCGTTCGGAACCTACCTCGATGGAACTGACAATTTTTTCTAAGTCTTCAAGCACAAATGGCAAATCCAAGTTATGTATAAAAGTCGTAATTGTGGCGGTTGGGACGGGATATTCTTGTTCGTACAGTTGCAGTAGCTTGGTGATGTCAGCAATATATTCTTGTAAGGGCGGGATATTGTTAACGATAAAGCCAATGGGGTTGTTCATTTCGTGGGCGATTCCCGCGATTAACTCTCCAAGAGTTGAGAGTTTTTCTTGTTGTACCAGTTGTACTTGGGCTTTTTGTAACGCAGTGGTGCGATCGCGTACTTGTTCTTCTAAAGATTGGGTTAATTGCTGGAGTTGTAAATGCACACGCACTCGCGCAATAACTTCTGCTTGGGCAAAGGGTTTGGGGATATAATCAACCGCACCCAGGGAAAATCCGTGAATTTTGCTTTCTGTATCAGCTAAGGCTGTGGTGAAAATAATCGGAATGTTTTGTGTTGCTGGGTTCGCTTTGAGACGACGACAGGTTTCAAAGCCGTCAATACCGGGCATTTGGACATCAAGTAAAATTAATTCTGGTTGGTTGCGTTCGGCTTGAGCGATCGCACTTTCGCCATCCACCGCGACACGAAAACGCCAACCCTCACCCGCGAGTGCTTCTGAAAGTACAGATAAATTGGTGGGATTATCGTCCACAATCAAAATAAATCCCTTTGTTAAAACCTGATTCATGATGCTGTATTAACTAATTTGTTGTTGAATAAAAGTTTCTAAACGTTTGAGTTGAAAGTTTTTTGCTAACTGGATAATGTGATTAGTAAAGTTGTGGAACTGCGGCTGAGAAGCGAGTTGTTCAGCTAGTTCTAAAATGTTCTGCACATCGCCATCTTGAGTGAGTTCTAAGAATTGTTGTAAAACTTCTTTTGCTGGCAAAATAAAATTATCTAAAGTATCTGTTTTAGGTTGGTTTATAGTGTTTTGTTGATTTTCGTATAACCATTCCAGTTGTAGAAATTGCCGCAGTAGTTCCAGGAGTGTTTCTGCTTCTACTGGCTTAGAGAGAAAGGCATTCGCGCCCATATCAATACTTTTATATTCGTCAATTGCAAAGACACTGGCAGAAGAAGCGATCGCAGGTATGTTGGCAAATTGACTAGCCTGACGCAAACTCTTAATCAACTCAAACCCATCCATCACAGGCATGACTAAATCAGTAATTATCAAGTCTGGTTGATGAGTGTTGATTTTCTCCCATGCTTCTTTTCCATGAATGGCTTCTATGACATCAAACCCTACTGGTTCTAATAAATTGACAATCACCGAGCGATTTTCCCATTTATCATCCACAATCAAAATTGTGCGTTTTTTTCCTTGATAACCAATAATAATTCCCTGTTCAACTACTCTAGAAACTTTCGCCCAATCTTTAGATTCTGGTGATTCTATTTCAAACCAAAAAGTACTGCCTTTGCCAAATTCACTTACTACTTGAATTTGACTGCCCATCAATGAAATAATTTTTTGGCTGATGGCTAGTCCTAATCCTGTGCCTTCTGTTTGGCGTTTTTGACTTCCTGCTTGTTCAAACGGTACAAAGATTTTTTCGAGTTGTTCGGGTGTAATACCTGTGCCAGTATCTATCACTTCAAAACGAAGTTTATAGATAATTTTACCTTCATCATGAATAGCTTGGTTAATAACTTTAATTTTAAAGGTAACACTGCCTTGTTGCGTAAATTTAATAGCATTACCAAGTAAGTTAATCAACACTTGGCGCAAGCGTTTTTCATCAGCCCGAATCCCGATAGGTAAATCTGGGTCAAGTAATACATGAAACCCGATGACTTTTTGTTCAGCGCGGATACGACAAATTTCACTGACGCTATCGATAAATGCAGGTAAATAAAAATCAATGAGATTTAATTCTAGTTTTCTAGCTTCGATTTTAGACAAATCTAAAATATCATTAATTAGGGTTAATAAATGAGAACCACACTGATAAATAATTCCGACACCTTTACTCCCTTTTTCGCTTAATTTTTCTGTGCGTTGGAGAATTTGTGTATAGCCAAGAATACCGTTGAGTGGTGTGCGTAATTCATGGCTCATATTAGCAAGAAATTCACTCTTGGCTTGGCTAGAATTTTTAGCAGCTTCTTCAGCAAGGCGTAGTTCTTGTTCGATACGTTTACGCTCAATAATTTCAGTTTTAAGCACTTTATTGATAGCTTCTAACTGTGCTGGACTAGGCAGCGTCAGAGCTTGTGGCATGAGATAAATTAAGGCAAAGGCTGTATATATTGAGATAATTGCTGTAAACGCTTTGACAATCGATGAAACCCAATAATCAGGATGCCAAAGCGTCCAAATATCTATTAAATGTCCACTACCACAAGCCAAGATAAAAGCCCCAAATAACAGAAATACTCCATTAAAGGGGACATCTTGACGTTTGGAAATAAAGTAAATTAATAGCAGAGGTATGGAATAATAAGCTAGAGCGATCGCACCATCAGAAATAATATTTAGCCATACAAGTTCGGGTTTCCAGAGATAACAATGTCCATGTGGAATAAACCCAGTCACGTAAATGGAATAGGGAACAAATGCCAATGTCATGCTAGAGATTGCTAGTACTGTGTTAACTTACGTAAACTTAGTATTCCCAAATCTTGACTCAAGATGAACGATGGCAAACATATTTAATGTGTGAAGATGAGAAATTTAGATACCCGACTTTTCTCACATAATTGAGAATTGCTATAGCCAGTATTAGCTATTACTTGGCACTTTTTATGGTATACTCAAAAACCACATTTACCTCTGAGAATTAACAACTGAAAAACCCCGCTTTGTTGGTCGAATTTTGGCTAATTCTACTTGAAAACTCACTTTATCGCTGGTGTCTGCACTCCGCGCTTCTAAATTCCAGTTTCCTGGACGCAGATACCAAAATAGATTAGTTGATTGTGTATCTAGTTGTTCGCCATTTAACCGCCACTCAACTGATGATGGATTTCCGGCTAGTTTAAATTCTAATTTTTGCTGTCCTTCTGTACCTGGATATAGTAAATACAAATCACCATTTTGGGGGGAGACAATTCGTAAGTTACTAGAGACAAAATTTGATTGCTGCTTGGCTAACCAATCATTATATTCGGGCGGTAAATTAAACTTGTCTTGAGTGGCGTAAGCAATTTTATCTTCTGAGTAAAAATACTCTTGCACAACAGAGTTACAATCTGACGTGGGGCGTAAACCTGAGTTTGCACAGATAGGAAGTTGAATTAATCCTTGGGGAACTGTAAACACTGCGGGTTCTTGGTTTTCGTGCAGGTGCAACATGATACGGTTCCATAAAGGTGCTGCACCCATCACGCCAGATACTTGACGCATTGGTTCACCATTGAAATTTCCTACCCAAGTTGCAACGGTGTAGTCGGTGGTAAAGCCCACAGTCCAAGTATCGCGGAAGTTGGAAGAAGTACCAGTTTTGACGGCGGCAGGAAAGGGCAAGTTTAACACTGAGTCTACACCAAAAGCGGTGGCACGGGCGTGGCGATCGCTCAACATATCAGTAATCAGTTGCCATATCGTAGGGAGTGGGGAGTGGGGAGTGGGGAGTGGGGAATAAGAGAGTGTTGTTACAAGTGGGATGCTTTGTCCTTGTCTCGCCATTGTGACGTAAGCTTGAGCGAGTTCCCATAACGTGACTTCGCCACTACCGAGAGTTAAACCCAAACCGTAATATTCTGGGGTTTGATTGAGGTGGGTAAAGCCTAATTCATGCAGACGTTCCAGAAAGTTCGGTACGCCAATTTTCTCTAATACTCTCACAGCCGGCACATTTAAAGAATTTGCTAACGCTATCCGCACCCGCACCGGGCCGAGAAAGCGTTGAGTATAATCTGTAGGGCTATAAAGTTTCGCCCCAGGAATGGCATAGTGGGCGGGGACATCAGCCAAGATGGTGTTTGGGCGAATCAGTTTTTTTTCTAACGCCAACTCATAAACAAAGGGTTTGAGGGTAGAACCGGGTTGACGTAGGGCTTGTACGCCGTCGTTACGTCCAAGTTTGGTTTCGTTGAAATAGTCGGGTGAACCGACGTAAGCTAAAACTTCGCCCGTATGGTTGTCAATTACTAAAGCTGCTGCATCGTGGACGTTGTTAGCGGCGAGGGTGGAGATGACTTGTTGTGCTTGGGCTTCGACGAATTGTTGTAATGGTCTGTCGATGCTGGTTTGGATGAGATGATCCCTCTTTGAGGCTACCATGTACCCATCAGTTATCGAATTACTACTAGTGTTGGAATTACCCCACCCTAACCCTCCCCTTGGAAAGGGGAGGGAACTAGATTTGCTTGTTTCCCCCCTTTCCAAGAGGGGACTAAGGGGGGTAAAAGGAACATCGCCCCCCTTACTAAGGGGGGTTGGGGGGATCTGCATTTGCTTGGCTAACCAAAACAAGAAATGAGGTGCAGCGATAATTCCCCGTTGGCGAGACTGAAAAACCACCTTTTCGGTTTGAGTTTTCTCGGCTATTTGTTGAGTGATATAGCCATCCTGTACCATCCGGTTGAGGACGTATTTCTGACGCTGTTTGAGTCTATCCCAATGTTGTAGCGGGTCAAAGTAGGTGGGATTATTAGGGATAGCAGCCAAAAGACTCGCTTGGGCAAGATTTAACTCACTGGCGGGTGTTGAAAAATAAGTCCGGGATGCGGCTTCTACACCATATATATTGCCGCCCATTGGCAGACGGTTGATATATGCAGCGAGAATTTCCTCTTTATTCATTCCCGCCGCTAACCGCCAAGCTAACCAAATTTCCTGCAATTTCCCTGAGAAGTTGCGTGTGGATGGTTCTAACATTCGTGCTAACTGCATGGTAATTGTAGAAGCACCAGAAACAATTTGTTTGGCGTGAATGGCTTGGTTGATGGCGCGGATAATTGCTTTGATATCCAACGCGCCATGATGGTAGAAACTACTATCTTCGGCGGCGATAATTGCCTTGATAAATTGGGGAGAAACTTGATTTAAGGGGACGACGGCGGTATGTTCTTGGTCACGGGTGAGGATTGTTCCTAATGGTAGCCCATTGCGATCGCTAAATTCCAAAGCCAGTTGATTTTGGGCTATATCTGCGGTATGTATAGGCGCAAAATAGGGCAGTAGCCGCACCACTATACATACAAATACAACAGCTAAGAAAAATTTTGATTTTCGGATGAGCCGCCTACTTAGTCTCATCAGAGACTCCCTGGATAGTAAAACCTACTTTAATTGTGACGTGCTGGCTATTTGTTTATCAGGTAATATTGCAAAGACTTAACAATTTATACCAATTTAAATTAAGAATTGTAGTGATTTTTGTAAATGGCTATGGGCGGTTAGTTATCCATATAGGAAAAGAATCTCACGCAAAGGCGCGGAGGCGCAGAGAGTATGAGTGTTTAAATTTTAATTCTAATATCAATTTAATGTGAAGCTGCACTCTATGAAACTCAAAATTCTTGGCGCTCTTGGCGGTTCGTTTCTTAAGATTCTGTGCATCTTCATACAGAATTAGTATAACTACTCTTAATCTCTTCTCCGCGCCTCTGCGTCTCTGCGTGATCCAAAATTATTCTATTTAATATGATTATTAAAATTATTCTGCAATTATTTATTATTCTGACCTTTTTACTCAGCATTAGCGGCTGTAGTTTATTAGGTGTATCCTCAAACAAAGAACCGTTACCCGCCGTTTCTCCCCTTACCCCACCAAAGTTACCAGACTGGATTGAACAAATTAGTCCTATTGGTGATGCTACACCTTTAAATCAAATTCGTATCCGCTTTAAGGAAGCATTAATTCCTGTTGAAAGTCTGGATAGTGCAGAACAACAAAATTTATTACAAAAATTTACTTTATGGCCGCCTTTACCCGGTCAATTTCGCTTTTTAACACCGCGTATGGTAGGTTTTCAAGCAGATAAAGCACTACCACAAGCGACTAGGTTTCAAGTTACTTTAAAAGCGGGTTTGGCAGATTTAAAAAATCACAAGTTAAATCAAGATTTAGCTTGGACTTTTAACACTGAACCTATTAAGTTGACTGATTTACCCGGTGTGAATCCTGTGGAAAAGGCAGAGATTCAACCTATAGATTTAAAACAAAAACTGCAATTTACTTCAAATGTCGAATTAAACTTAGATTCATTACAAAAACATCTTAAGCTTGTCCCCGAAGGTAAAAATAAAGATATCAGTTTTAATATAGACTTAGCGAAAGAGGAAAAACCAACAGAAGGTGAAGACCCATTACAAAAGTTTGACCCTTCAGCACGTAATTGGGTTTATAATCTCATACCGCAGCAAAGTTTAGAAAAAGCGACTAATTACCGTCTGGTATTTTCCCCTGGTATATTACCAAATTACGGTAACTTACCAACAGATAAAGAGTCGTTGAGTAAGTTGGCGACTTATTCACCTTTAGAATTTAAAACAATCAACTTTTACGGACAGCCTGATGTTAACGGAGCTTATGGGCGATTCATTAAAGGTAGTCCGCAGCTAGAATTTAATAATATATTACTGGCAGATTCAGTTAAAGATAATATCAAAGTTGACCCAGCACCAAAAGATATCTCTCGACTGTTCCAAGTTCCAGAAGAATCTAATGTGGTGACGCTTAATCCCTACGCTTTAGAACCTGCGACTAATTATAAAATTACTATTGAGAAAAATATTAAAGATAAATTCGGACAGACTTTAAATAAACCTGTCACCCTACAATATAATACTGGCGATTTGGCGGGTGATATTTGGGTTCCGTCAGATTTACATATCTTTCCTTCCAATCAAAATTTACAGTTAAATATTAGTACAGTTAATTTACCAGAGTCTAAATATAAAGCTGCTTTTCGTGTAGTTCAGCCCAGCGATTTAGTTTATTTTAATAGTGCTTCGCCGAAAGGCAATGATAACGAGTTATTACCACAGCTAAATTCATGGCAAAGCTTTAAAGTAAACTTTAAGAAAAATCAACTTGTTGATGTCAATGTCCCATTACGAGAAAAGCTTGGTAGTCCAACAGGGATGTTAGCTTATGGAGTCCAAGCACGCACAAATAAATATCAAGATAATGGCAAAGAATTGTGGCGGGAACCTGTAACTTATGGTTTAGTTCAATTAACAAATTTAGGTGTATTTAGTCAATGGTTTCCTGACTCTGGTTTAATTCGTGTACATCATTTGAGTGATGGTTCACCAGCTAAGAATGCAGCTATTGAAGTTTATCCATCAAAGTTAGAGGAAAAATATCCCAGTAATGCTGTACCTTGCGCGACTGGTACAACTGATGAAAATGGCACTTTCAGACTACAAGTTGATAATTTAAAACAGTGTTTTCCTGATAATCAAAGATTTACGAAATCGCCACAACTATTAGTAATTGCGCGAGAAAATCAAGATTGGGCTTTTGCCAGAACCGAAGAATATAGCGGGTCTTTTGGTTATGGTATTGATGCAGGTTGGCAAGAAGCTAAAGCAGAATCACGAGGTGTAATTTTTTCTGATAGAGACTTATATCAGCCAGGAGAAAAAGCTTGGTTTACTGGTTTTGCCGATTATTTAGAAAATGGGACTCTCCAGCAAGATAAAAACGCTGTTTATCAATTAACTCTAATTAATCCCGACGGACAGAAAACCCAATTAGGTGGCAAAACTACCAATGAGTTTGGGACTTTCTCTTTAGAGTTACCCATTCAGAAAACTCAGGCTTTGGGCTACTATACAATTCAGGGTAAAGGCAAAAAAGGACAAGAAATTTCCGGCGAGTTTCGGGTGGCTGAATTTAAACCGCCTAACTTTAAAGTTGAACTTAATTTAGATAAAGAATTTGCCCTAGCTAATGATAAAGTAGAAGCGAAAGCCGCGAGTAACTATTTATTTGGTGCGCCTGTAGAAGCTGGGGAAGCAAAATATTTTGTCACGCGCCAACAAACTAGTTTTATCCCTAAAGGTTGGGAAGAATTTAGTTTTGGTAGACAATGGTTTTGGCCGGAAGAAAGTCCATCGTTAACCAGTGAGGTTTTGCAAACTAGTGACAAGTTAGATGCAAGTGGTAAAACGAGTCAAACTGTGACGGTGGCGAAAGATTTACCTTACCCAATGACTTATCAAGTAGATGTGCAAGTTGCAGATGTTTCTAATTTATCTGTGGCTGCTTCCCAAAAGTTTACCGCTTTACCCAGTAACAAACTTATTGGACTCAAAAGTAATTTTATTGCTGATGCTAGTAAGGCTTTACCTGTAGAAATGATAGTGACTGAACCTACAGGAAAACCCATCACAGGTCAACGGGTACATTTAGAATTACAACAGATGAAATATAGTAGTGTGACGCAGTTAGTGGAAGGAAGTCGCACTGCGAAAAATCAATTGGAATATAAAACAGTAGAACAAACAGATATTACTTCTGCTGATAGTCCCCAGATATTAACTTTAACACCACCCGAATCAGGCTCATACAGAATTAGAGCTAATTTTAGGGATACAAAAGAGGAATTAACGGCGACAGATTTACAAATTTGGGCAACAGGAGAAACCCCAGTTTATTGGAGTTCGGAAGACCGCGATCGCCTAGAAGTTAAACTAGATAAAAAAGAGTATAATCCAGGGGAAACTGCCACAGCTTTAATTCAATCTCCCTACCCCGAAGCAGAATTATATTTTGCGGTTATTAAAGATAAACCAATTTATCAACAAGTCACCAAAATCAAGGGAGGCGCACCCCAAATTCAGTTTCAAGTCACACCAGAAATGTTACCTAATGCAGCAGTAGAAGCTGTATTAGTTAGACAAGGCGCACCTCTCAACCAAGTAGAACCAGGAAGTTTAGATAAATTAGTAAAAATTGGTTTCTCACCTTTTAAAGTCAACTTGCAAGATAAATATTTAAAAGTGCAAGTGACACCTTTGCAAGCATCTTTAGAACCGGGTGCAGAACAAACAATACAATTAGAACTGAAAGACAACCAAAATAACCCCACACCAGGGCAATTTACTGTTATGGTGGTGAATGAAGCGGTGTTGCAACTATCTGGTTATCGTCCGCCAAACTTGGTAGATACAGTCTACGCAGAACAGCAAATATCTACCCGGTTCAGCGATAATCGTCCTGATGTGGTGATACAACCCCAAGATATCGCCAAACCCAAAGGTTGGGGTTATGGCGGTGGTTTTTCTGTGGGTGCAGCAAATACCCGCGTCCGTACAGATTTTCAGGCCTTAGCTTACTACAATGGTTCAGTTTTAGCTGATGCGAGTGGGAAGGCGCAGATAACCTTTAAATTACCGGATGATTTCACCACATGGCGAGTGATGGCTGTCGCTACCGATGGAAACTTACGCTTCGGTAACGCTGATGCGACATTTATCACCACCAAACCACTGCTAACTAATGCTATCTTGCCACAGTTTGTCCGTCCAGGCGATCGCATCTTCGCTGGTTTATCTGTCACCAACACCACCGGGAATAACGGAAACCTCTCAATTAACGGCGAACTTAGCGGTACAGTCAAGTTTGCGGAAAATAACCCCAGCACGACTTCCTTACAAACCAACGCTGAACCAGCTACCAAAGCTTATCGCTTCCCCATGATTGCAGGTGGCGTTGGCGAAAGTAAAGTTAGGTTCACCACTCAACTAAATAATACAGCCGATGCTTTTGAACTGCCTTTAGAAGTGAAGCCATTAGAAATTACCGAACAAGTTGTCGAAGCTGGGGTAACAGAAAAACAAGTTAAAATTCCCCTGAATGTTGATAAAAATATCTACCCCGAAGCAGGTGGTTTAGATATTCAATTAGCGAGTACATTAATACCCGAAATTAAAGCACCAGCTAAACAAGTTTTAGAAGATGATGATTTACCCTTCGCAGAACCAGCCGCCAGTCAATTAATCATTGCTGCTAACCTGCAAACTTTAGGTAAACAATATAGTCAAACATTCGCTGAATTTAATCCTAGCCAAAAAGCAAATCAAGCCATTACCCAACTGCAAAAATTACAAATAGCCGATGGTGGTTTTGCTGCTTATCCAGGACAAGAAAAATCAGACCCTTGGGTTTCTGCATACTCGGCGGAATCTTTAGTAAAAGCTAATCAAGCATTTCCTGGTTTTATCGATTCTGCAACATTAACGCGCTTGAAAAATTATCTGCAAAAGGTAGTAGCAAACCCAGGACAGTATGAATTTTGTAAACAGCAAATTTGTAAACATCAACTGCAATTAAACGCCTTAATCGCCTTAGCAGAATTAGGTGATAAAAGCAATAGTTTCTTAGGCGATATTTACCAACAACGCAATAACTTTGATATCGTCACCCAAATCAAACTAGCGCGATATTTATCGCAATTCCCAGAATGGCAAGATGAATCACAACAAATGTTGAACCAGTTACAAAAAAATATCTATGAAACTGGACGCAATGCCGTAATTAGTTTACCCCAAAGTTGGGGATGGATGAATTCATCTACCACCGCCCAAGCGCAAGCTTTAAGGTTATTTATTGCCAAACAAAGTAAACCGGAAGTTCTGGATAAATTATTCCAAAGTCTATTAAGTTTACGCCGAGATGGTACATGGCAAACTAACTATAATAATGCTCAAGCTTTAACAGCATTAGTAGAATATAGTCAACTCCAACCCACACCACCAAACTTTGCCACCACAGTTCAATTAGCTCGTCAAAAGTTAGGTGAAAATCGCTTTGATGGTTACAAAAATCCTAACTTGCAACTAAATGTTGCAATGGATAAATTACCCCGTGGTCGTCATGATTTGATAATACAAAAATCGGGTAGGGGCAAATTACATTATTTAGTTGCCTATAATTATCGCTTGCAAGGTAATCAACCAGGGAGATTTAACGGTTTACGTGTCACACGCGAAATTAGCAAAGTCGGAGAAGAAAAAGTTCTGCAAAAAACCGGGATGTATGCTGTAGATAAACCCTTAACTGTCGATAGTGGACAAGTATTTGATATTGGTTTAGAAATAATTGCAGACCATCCTGTAGACCATATAGTCATTAAAGACCCATTACCAGCAGGATTTGAAGCCGTAGACCAGAGTTTTCAAACTGCGACAGCCGCATTGCAAGCCAAAGCCGATAGTTGGCAACTTGGTTATCGCAATATTTACCGCGATCGCATTATCGCCTACGCCGACCACCTCGAACCAGGAGTTTATAGCCTACATTACCTAGTCCGTTCTGTGACTCCCGGTACATATACATGGCCTGGCGCAGAAGCACATTTGCAGTATGCACCAGAAGAATTTGGACGCACTGCCGAATCTACAATTGTGCTGGAGGAGAAGCGTTGATTTTGAAACCCAGAGTCTTTCTCTCTGCGTTCTCTGTGTCTCTGTGGTTAGTTAAACAAATCGCTGCACAAACGCAGCATATTCCGACGACTTCAACCCCTCTTGTAACACCTCCAAAACTCGCGCCATCTGATTATTTAACAGCGCCTCCTCTGCCAACCACAACCCCGGAAACACCTGAGAACGAATAATGCCATCTGCACCAGGAGATAGCAATTGATACTCGCCATCAACTAAGCAAAACCATGCCAATTGATTCTCATAAGATTGCCAGATAACATACTCCAACACCCCATTCCGACGATAAACTTGCTTTTTAATACCCGTATCAATTGAGACGCTACTTGCAGCAATTTCCACAATTAATTCGGGAGAACCTTCAATATAACCGTCACGGCTTAATCGAGTTTGTCCACCCGCCGCAGGTTCAATAAACAGCACTGCGTCTGGTTGGGGTTCGTTATCTAAATCTAATCTGACTGTTGGTTCCACACTCAAGTCAACACCAGGAGTCATGGCTTGATAGACTCCTAACCAAGTCATCACCCGACTGTGGGGTTTACCATGCTGTTCATGTCTTAAGGGAGAGGCCACGTAAACGATTCCTTCAATCAACTCTGCTTTCTTGATATGGGGTGCAGCATCATAACGACGTTCAAATTCAGGACGAGTTAAGCGATCGCCACTTTCCAAAGGAGGTATTGCTTGTGTTTTCACCATTTGCCAAGCTGGGGATTTATTAGATACTTCTCACTTTAGCAAACCACAGTTATTGACAAGTCTAAACTATATAGCAGTCCTAAATCATTTGTAAAATTTCTATATCTTTTTCTTCTTTCTTACCTTTGCGTCCTTCTCTACGAGACGCTACGCGAAGGCGTTCTTGGCGGTTCGTTTCCTTATCTATGTTTTTCACGACTCATTTAGGATTGCTATATCACGACGCAAAATCATGAAATAATTTTAATATTCTTTGCCTTACTCTTTCTCTAACGGCTTCATCCTCACCTGATAACCCATCGAATAACATTTCATATATCAACGGTACGCCTAACTCTAACTCTTCTAATAAAGAACGCTGACTAAATACATCTTGCGGTTCACCTTCTACTATCAATTGTCCTTTATCCATGACAAAAACCCAATCTGCCCAACGATACACCAAATCTAAATCGTGGGTTGCCATCATTAAAGTTTTGCCGTCTCGATGAATTTTTTGCAGAGTTTTCAGCAAATTCCGCGTATGCTTCACATCTAAATAAGCTGTTGGTTCATCTAACAATAATAATTCAGGATTCAATACCATCACATCTGCTATAGAAACCCGCTTTTTTTGTCCTAAACTTAAATGATGTACTGGTCTTTCAGCTAAAGCTGTCAACCCAAATTCTAATAATATTTGTTCTACTCGTGCTTGAATTTGCGAAACTGGCAGTCCTAAATTACACAAACCATAAGATATATCTTCTTCCACAGTAGAAGCTACTAATTGCTGTTCGGGATCTTGAAAGATTAGCCCGACTTGTTGACGCAATTTCCCCAGATAATTACGATGATAAGTTAACGGTTCTCCACGCCACCGTACAACACCCTTATCAGGTTTATATAAACCATTAGCTAATAAAAATAACGTGGTTTTCCCACAACCATTCTGCCCAATGAGCGCACATCTTTTACCCAATGGAACTTTTAAGTTAAGACCATTCAAAGCTGATTGCTGTGCGCCGGAATAGGTGTAAGATACTTGCTCAAATTCTAATAAATATTCCTGCATTTCGCCAAAATTCCAATCCAATTAAACAAATACAGCCGCAAATTGCTTCGATAATATATCTGGTTTGGGGATGATAGCGGCGAGGATGCCAAACTTTAAATTCCCCAACAAAACCCCGCGCTTCTAAACCCAGAGAAAACTGATTATATGTTTGTAATGTGCGCTGTAAAAGTTGTCCAATTAATATGGCTAAACTTTTCATCCAAATACGCCAAGTGCGATAGCCACCACGGGAATTTTGCGCTGTCCATATTTCATTGGCTGTATTCAGCAAAATGAAAATAAACCGATACATCAGTAATAACAAATCAGTTAACAGCACTGGAAATCGCAAGTAACGCAGAGTTTGTAAGATTTCCGTAAACGGAACAGTTAACATGAGAAAATATAAGCAGGAAACTGAGGCTAATGCTCTGGTGAAGATTGCCCAGGCTTGCAGACTGCCATGATGACTAACATAAATATAGAATTGTCCAAAACTTAGCCCATATAAAGCATCTAACTGCACCTTTGGCAAATCATTAATTGACACACCATTGATGATTAAGGCGGGTAAACTTGTCAAACAAAAAACGATGGTAAATAATAACAAACGGAAATAAATACTAGCCGGAATTTTGGCATAAACCATTGTCCAAACACCCATCCAAATTGCTATTAAAATCTGCACGAATGGATGGGTAGCAAGGGCAATAGCAAGAGTAGTCAAGGCAAAAATTAGTTTATGCTCTGGTGGTAATTTTCGCAACCGATTAGTATAAGCTAACGTATCTAATTGCAAACTCATTCTTCATGCTTTTGTTGTTGGGAACGGCCTTTATATAACCCAATTGCGTAACCAATTACTCCCGCACCCAAAGCTGCTTGCGAAGCAAATAATAAGCTTGCTATTTCACCACTAGCTGGTTCAAAAATTGATTTAAACCAAGGTTTATATTCTGGTTGTATCTCACTTATAGCTTCTTGTGCTTTGCCATCAGCACCGCCAAATTCTGCATTACGGACAAAGATTAAGGGTGCAACAGCTAAAGCCAATACAGCTAATACTAATAACCAGTTACTCAACCCTTTTTTAGACTGATTCATTTCCTTGGGGTTCCCGTTTGATTAATTTCAGCAATTCTAATTCTTGAGGATTATAAGATTGCAACCAGTTCCACACTAATACAGTTAGCAATCCTTCACTAATTGCGAGAGGGACTTGAGTTAAGGCAAAAATTCCGGCGAATTTGGTAAATGAAGCAATGAAGCCACCAACAGGCGCGGGAAAAGCTAAGGCGAGTTGGATAGAAGTAATAATGTAGGTGAGTAAATCTGAAATGGCTGCGGCGAGAAATATGGCGATTTTTTCTTTACCACCTAATTTAATTGTGAAATTATATATCCAGTAAGCGGCAAATGGCCCGGCGATCGCCATTGAAAACGCATTTGCTCCCAGGGTTGTCAAACCGCCATGTGCTAACAACAAAGCCTGAAACAACAATACTAAACTACCCAAAACCGACATAGTTAAGGGGCCAAACAGCACCGCACCTAACCCTGTGCCGGTAGGATGAGAACAGCTACCTGTAACCGAAGGGATTTTCAAGGCGGAAAGTACAAAGGTAAACGCACCCGCCAAGCCGAGTAGTAGTTTAAGTTGCGGGTTGACTTGGGTAATGCGTGTCAAACTCCGCAACCCTAATAAAAAAAATGGCAATGCTACAACCCACCAAAAAATCGCCCACTGCACTGGTAAAAAACCTTCCATAATGTGCATTGCGTAGGCGGGTTTGGGTAAACCAACTACTAAGTAAAAACTAATTACTGCCATCAGGCATAGACTAGCTAAAGCCTGCTTTTTTCTGTTCATAATCTGTACCTCGCAGATTTATGTAAATATATTCAGTTATATCGGCGGGCATCCTGACTCACCCAATTTTGGTTCACAGTTGCGGGACAGTGCCGGATTCTCACCGAACTTTCCCCCTTACGTCTGATGGCTGCTCCCCATCAGAACCGATCTCAGTAAATATATCACTATTTTTAATGTTGGCACTTCAATCGGAGCCGCATCTATTTCAAAAATCAAATATAGTATCATCCATCAGAGTTAGGTGAGGTTGAATGCAGAAATTAACAAAACAGATGGTACTTTGGCTAAGTGCAGTTGTGATGGTTTTGGGTTTGGTGAGTTGTGATAAATTCTTTGGTGCTTCTGGAGACTTGGTAGAAAGGGTGAGTGATGGGGATACTTTAGCTGTCAAAGATGCGAAAGGAATTAAATTCAATGTGCGCTTTGCTTGTATTGATGCGCCAGAAGTACCCCATTCCCAAAAAGAAAGGAACAGTAAACTCGCCAGCGATCGCAATCAATTTGACTGGGGTAGCAAAGCACAAGCACGCTTACAACAATTAGTAAAACAATCAGGCGATCGCGTGATGTTGACGATTACAGATAGCGATCGCTATGGTAGAAAGGTTGCAGAAGTCCGCTTAAAAGATGGTACTTTTGTCCAAGAAGTCTTATTAAAAGAAGGTTTAGCTAAGGTTTATCGCCCTTATCTAAACAAATGTCCGAGTAAAGATTTAGTTCAAAAAGCAGAAGCACAAGCACAACAGCAAAAACTAGGTGTTTGGAGTGATAGCAAATTTACCAACCCTTGGGAATATCGCAGTCTTGCAAAAGAAGGCAGTGGTTCGGCTTCGCTCACCAACCGGAGGAAGAAGTAAAATCATTACTAATGTCTGGATCATAAAAATCCTTGAAAAAAACTTTCATAAGCTAATCGTCATTTAAATTGCATCATTTTCATTTTGGCAAACGCTGTAAACCCTCTCCCTTGCTCCCTGCCCCCTGCCCCTCTGCGGCCTAAATGTGCAAATTAAATGCTTAACAGCTTACTTCAGGCTTCCTCTTCCCATCCATGTTGACAGGCGATTTCTTTAACGACAAATTCAATCAGCGTTGGCGGTGCGGCGGAGATTAAAATACTCGGATAAATTGCTGTACCCCAAATTGGATGAACCAGCACACAGCATTTATTTTTAATGACTGGATAGCCAAGTAACGCTTTAACTACAGCAGTATCATTGTGCGGCATTGCACCGGGACGCGAAAGTAAAGGATAGCCTGTACGCGGATCAATTAAGTCTGAGAGATAACCGCGATCGCGCAATTCAAAAGCCACATCACAACCAAATCCCATAAACCTTTGGCGTAACTTTTGTTTCTCCGCCTCGATTTCTTTGGTGCTTTCCACTAAAGAAAATTGCGATCGCTGCAAAACAACCACAACCCAAAAAAAGGGTTCTTGTTTCCAATCTGGTAATATCCGTTCGCAATTAGTACATATATATTTACTCGGTGCATGAATAGAAATTTGCACAGCTTGTCCCATATCGCCAGTTAAATTTATGGGACTGGTTTGTTCCGAAATGTAAACGCTTGGGTAGTTCACTCAATTGATATGATTTTTTACAAGTTGTTAATTTATTCCTTGGGATCGATAATAACTCTTAACACTTTATAAAAACCATCAATTTTCGCCCAGCAGTCAGAATTTATTGCAATTTATATATATAAATTATAAATTTTTAATTTAATTTTTATCTTTTATTAACCTTATTTAAAACTCAGCACTAACACCCCGGAGAACAATACTTTGAGACGACTTGGGTGACTCAGTTTATCTGTACTACTTTTCTTGCTGGTAATATTTTTGGAGAAGTTGCCCCGACCATAAAGTCAGGACAACTTCTGGTACACCCCTTGCACAATACAAACAATATCAGTATTCACAACAATTTGTTTGCCAAATTGGCAAAAATTAAAAATTCAACGGTAGTCAAATTTACTGTCTGGGGAAGTCTGAGGTGGATAATTAAGCCGAATGATTCAGGTAAATTTACTCAATCTGGCGCTGGTGACTGAATCTAGCGTTGTGAATTGTCATAATATAAGCAGTTACTTGATTGAGTCTCAATAGTGAAATCTCCTTCATTGCGTCAATCCTAGCCTTCAGGAATCAACTAAACTCAGTGAGGCGACTCATGAATATTGATCAGCAACTCAATGTTAATTTACGTGCAGAACTGGAAGTAGCGAAAAGACAGTTAAAATCTGACCAAAAAGGTGGAATTGCCGCCTTAGATCAGATTTATCGCCAAGGTAAAGTTCCAGAACAAACTTTAAACGGTCGCTATTGGGGTGAGTTTTTGACTGCTAATTTCAATCCAGTTTTAGATAGTTGGTTAGATATCATCACAAAGATGTGGCTACCTTGGGAAGGTAAAACATTTGATGCCAACAATCACACTGGTGATAATATTTTTACCAATGATGGTTTATTACTAGGGCGCTTAATTTGGCCTTCATATAATGGTTATGTGGCAGATACGAGAGGAAGAACCCTGGCATTTAAATTTCAGACCTCCCGTGATCAATGTTTATTAGAACCAGATATTGACGTTTTACGTTTGAGCTTCGATTTACCAGAAAACCCTCGATTTATGATTCGGGAGTTGGTAGACCAATTAGTTCAAATTGATGATGATTTTTATTTAGGAAAAGCCGTACTCAAACATCCCGATGGTGGTCGATTTTGTGCTGCTTACTTCACCCTCAAATCTGGGTTAGCTTCAATTTAATTCTACAGGATGAGAGGGTAAGTGTCTGAGAATATAGCAGTCTGATTTGAGATGTGACAAACAAAGACCAATTATTGAGGATTGCTATATTCTACAAAATACATACATTGCTCACACAATTGTGTTGGATTTACAGCACATTGAATATAAGGCGATCGCGCATTATATAAACAATCACTGTTATCAAGTAAATTTTGGGGTTTGCGACTTTGACTTTCTTCTCTAACTTGCATTGGTGGTGTAGCGATCGCTGATAAAATCCCCAGTAAATACCAAACCCCGCCACAAACAATCAGCAACATAAAATCAGCAATACGTCGCATATTCAAACCTTAGCTAAAATCCAAACTTGTCAATGATTTTAGCGATATTAAAATATTTATTCATCCGTCATTAGCCATTCATCTTTAGTAAATAAAAACTAACAATAATTAGCAAAAAATGATAAATCTACAGAAAATACTAGTATCTAAAGATATAGAAATATGGTTTTATTTCCGAATTTACTGATGTAGTCAGGGAGTAGGGAGTAGAAAAGAAATCTTTTCTGGATGTAGTGATTTTTTCAGAAATCAAATTAAATCCTATATATAGCAATCCTATTTGATTGACAAATATCTATCTACCTTGTCCCCCTTGTCTCTATTCTTCTTATCTCAAATCTGACTCTACAGGTTTTTAAACCTTTCCATAAACTGCATGAATATCTGTTGAGTTTGTCACTGGCATATCAAACCCTAGTAGTATAATCTACTCTGGTTTATATCGCCTAAGTATAAGTTTGGTACTGCTCTAATGTTGTTAAATCCAGTTGTAACCATTGAGATATTTCAAAAACAAGCCGAACCTCAAATATATGCAGCCGGTCAGATCATCTTTGCAGAAGGACAGGCTGGTGATTTTATGCTTGGTATTATCGCAGGAGAAATTAACATCTTAGTGAACGGCAAAGTTGTAGAGACAATTACAACTGGTGATGTGTTTGGAACAGGGGTACTTGTAGGCATCAAGAATCGGACTTACACTGCGATCGCTAAAACTGAATGCAAACTCGTCTCCTTAGACGAAAGAAGATTTCTCTTCGCCGTTCAAGAAACACCTATGTTTGCACTACACGTCATCAAAAACTACTCAGAGCGTTTGTCTCGACTGCAACACATGGTTTAGAGGTTATTTATAAATAGGACTTACGCAACTGACATATTTTTTCTGTAGGGTGTGTGACGCAAAGAGAAGATTTGAACGTAGTCATAAGATTGATAGCGTCACGCACCAACTACCAATTTTGACACTTTCATAAGTCCTGATAAAGTAAAAGTTCTTGTAGGTGTGTTAGGCGCATATTGTGAGCGAATGAATCACAACAACTACATACAAGCGCCTAACGCACCGCCAGATGATGATGGTTGATGAAGCTGAAGTCAGTGTGACCCAGTTTAAAATCAGGTGAGCCAATAGTTCACAATCGGGTTTCAACAGACTGTTATGTTGTAAACATTGCCCACCTGAAGATGATTGATATTGGCAGTTAATTTTTACTTCTTGCCAACATCACGAGCCATGTTGAGGTAATAGTCTTCTACTTTTTTCTGAGAACGACGGCGGACAAATGAAGGAGTTTCCGAGGTGGTTTTCTGCTCTGTTTTTGCTGGTTCTTCTGAAACTCGCTTGATAGTTTGCGCCGCATCAGATTCCAAATAATAGCCAGAGCTATTAAATCCGAAAACTTTCGCAAAAAAGCCAAAAATACTTCCAAAAAAACCGAAAACAGCCTTAAAAACTACAGAAAAATAACCTTCAAGGCGAATAAAGATATTCTGAAGAATTTGAACTAGACGATCCATAGCAGCACCCTCTATGATTGCCTACTGCTATTGTGACTTAATTTTGCCCTGGTTAGGTATTCTCCCAGAGATATAACTACCAAAGATAAATGATGAATTTACTAGATGTGTCTTTTGGCAGTTTAGTCAAGACCAAGAAATATTTATTAATATAGTTATAAATCAGTGTCAAAAATCAAAACGTTCTTTATTTGCAGATACTGGATTTTCCACCATCGGAGTAGAAGACATGAAAGACCAAAAAACATCCGACTCTAAAGAGTTCGTAGGCAATCTCAAGAATGGGATTTGGCTATTTGGACTCTCTTCTTGGGTCTTTGGCATTACCGATCGCAGTATCGCTTCTTTTGCAGATGGTTATCTCTCTGCTTTAGATTTAACGCAACTATTCACAGCAGCGACATTTTTTGTAGCGTGGCTATTCTTAAAACCCACATCCAAAGTTTGAGGCGGTTGATTTGTCATCAGTTGGTTTAGTTGGTCGCTGATTTTATCAAGCTAATAAATACTTCCGAGGTAGAACGTTTTCTCGATCGCCAAGTGCAGCATGTGGTTTGAAATGCTGAGTCTCATTGGTTATAAGTTAAGATGGTGAGGCGGTTGTCATTCAATATATCTAGGACTTACGCAAAAAAACGAAAAAATAAGGTTTTAGAACAGGGTGCAGGGGTATGAGGTTGTAAGGGTGTAAGTATTCAAAACCCTTACACCCCATACCCTTTCACCCCTACACCCAATCCCCACAAACAATTTTGGTGCGTAAGTCCTGTTATCAAATAAAGCTTAAATTGTATTAGCGTATATTAACGAATCAAAACCAGTGTACCAGCTAAAATCAAGCCAGTTCCCAACATCACTTGCGGCGTTAGTTGTTCTTTGAGAAACAGTGCTGAAAAAACCAGTACCAAAAGTAAACTCGATTTATCTAAAGGCGCGACTAAAGAAGCTTTCCCGACTTGTAAAGCCCGAAAGTAAAATAACCAAGATAAACCCGTTGATAAACCAGAAAAGACGAGAAATAACAGAGTTTTAGGCGAAATTGTCAGCAGTGTATCTAGTTGTCCTTTGGCAAAAACCCAACCCCAAACCATGACTAAAATAACTACGGTGCGGATCGCAGTTGCTAAATTGGGGTTAATCGTCTCGACTCCTATCTTGGCAAAGATAGTCGTTAAAGCTGCAAAAAACGCCGATATTAGGGCAAACAATATTGCAGTCGTTTCATTACTGAGCATTCAATCTCTCGAACAATCTGAGGATTATTGAGAAATAATATCATTATTTCTCCAGAGAAAACGGTGCATATACTCTGAAAAAACACTCTTTCAGGACTTACGCACCAAGATTGTCTATTAAGATTGGGTATAAGGGTGTAAGGGTTTGTGGCGTAAGGGTTTTAGATACATACACACGCCACTTGGCTCCCCTATACCTCTGTACCCCTACACCCAACCTACTTGAAAGAGTATGTCACTCGTTTTCACATAGAATTATGACTTTAAATTTTTACTCAGAAATAGATATCACCCAATCTCTTAAAAGTTGATTGACCTGATCTGGAATTTCATCATGGGGACAATGACCAGCCCTGAGAAAATATTCAGTCAGTTGGGGGTAATATTGGTGGAATTTTTGTGAACGTTCTCGCGCCTTCATCCAAGGATCAGCTTCGCCCCAAAGTAATAATAAAGGACAAGTTAAGCGTTGTAACAGCACATCAACTTTTTCCCCTTGAGGACTGCTAAAAACAGAAACAAACACATCAAAAGCCCCTGTATCATAAGCAGGGCGAGCAATTTCTTCTACTAATTGGTCTGTAATTGCAGTTTTATCTAAATAAACTTTTTCTAAAGTGCGGCGAATTACCCAACGTTGTCGCACATATTGAAATATCACAAACCGGGAAAAAGATTGTTTAAAAATCCACTTGACACTACTACCCAAGATTTTCTGTAGGGGTGATGGTTGTTTGGGTGGTTGGATTTGTGATTGTAACGCTTCTGGTTCTGCTGTGGCTTGAGTTTCGCTAAAAGGGCCAGCACTATTGAGTAATACTACCCCAGCAACACTATCAGGATATTGGGCAGCAACAGACAAACTTGCATAGCCACCAAGAGAGTTACCTGCAACGATCGCTTGGCGACCAATGATTTCACTGATAAAATCATGCAGTTGGTCACGCCATAAGTCTCCACTGTACTGGAGTTTGGGTTTAGCCGATCGCCCAAATCCCAACAAGTCGATCGCAAACACTTCAAAATCTTGATACAATCCACTAATATTCTTTCGCCAGTGGTCTGTAGAAGCACCAAACCCATGCACCAACAGCAACGGTGGACGTTGGGATTGTGAATTTCCTGCATGTACATAGTAAATTTTCTGCCCTCGCCACTGCCAATATTGCCCAGGAACCGGATTTGTCAAAGGGGCTGTACTAACTTGCATAATTTTAAGTAATGTTAAGTAGTTGTTAATAATTGTAGAGGATGTGAGGGTATAGGGGTGTGAGGGTATAGGGGTGTGGGAGGTGTGGGGGAGAAGAACTAATGACCAATGACAAATGACAAATGACCAATGACTAAAATTACAGGCACTACCAAATTATTAGGGGTAATTGGACATCCGGTGGAACATTCACTGTCACCGTTGATGCACAATGCTGCGATATCAGAATTAGGGTTAGATTACGTTTATTTACCTTTGCCGATTGCACCTGATAACTTAGAAATAGCGATCGCAGGTTTTGCGGCAATTGGGGTAAAAGGTTTTAGTGTGACAATTCCCCATAAACAGGCAATTATGCCGTTATTATCAGAAATTACCCCCGTAGCCCAGGCGATAGGTGCAGTTAATACTGTGACTCGCCAAAATCAGGGATGGATAGGGACAAACACAGATATTGAAGGATTCATCGCCCCCTTACAAACAACATACCAACAAGATTGGAGTCAGAAAGTAGCAGTTATTTTAGGTAATGGTGGTGCAGCGAGGGCTGTAGTTGCAGGCTGTTATCAACTGGGTTTTGCAGAAATTTATGTTGTGGGGCGCAATGAACAAAGATTAATCGAGTTTCGTGATAGTTGGGGAAGTTCACCCATAGCCGAAAAATTGCAGGTTTATCCCTGGGCTAGTTTGTCCAAATTGATTCCGCAAGCACATTTATTGGTGAATACAACCCCCATTGGGATGTATCCCCAAGTAGAAAACTCGCCTTTAAGTGTTGCAGAAATGGCTGATTTACCCCAAGGTGCGATCGCTTATGATTTAATTTACATCCCCAAACCAACAAAATTCCTCCAACAAGCCCAAAATCAAGGCGCTATAGTCATTGATGGCTTAGAAATGCTAGTTCAACAAGGTGCAGCAGCCTTAAAAATTTGGTTACAAACAGAAACTGTACCAGTTGAGATTATGCGCCAAGCACTACGCCAACATTTAGGCCTTTGAAAAAGTGCTGAGTGGAATTAGACAAGGGAGAGGGGGTAGACAAGGTAGAAATGTAAAGTATAAATCTTGCTTCCTTGTCCCCCTTGTCCCCCTTGTCCCCCTTGTCTCCCTTGTCCCCCGTGTCTCCCGTGTCTCCCGTGTCCCCTGTGTCCCCTGTGTCTCCTACTGTCTTTATGATCAATTTTTCACTAAACATGCTCTGACAAGGTTAATGGTAACTGAACTATAAACCTTGTCCAACCTTGAGAACTAGTAACTGTAATATTTCCTTGCAGATATTCCACGAGTTTTTTGACCAAAGTTAAACCTAACCCACTACCATGATTAAATGTAGATGCGTTTTGCATAACTTGGGTATAATCAAAAATTGATAATTTATCTTGATTTTGATTTTGGGATATGCGATAAAACGGTTCAAAAATTTGAGCTTGTTCTTTGACCGGAATTTCGACACCAGAATTACTCACAATAATTTCTACTCCAGAAATTGGCACATCAGGTGAAATTTCTGGAAAATTTAATTGATTAAAGATTTGGGTTAATTGAACTCCCACTGTAATAATTGCACCCAAGGGAGTATGTTTACAAGCATTCATTAATAACTCTGATAAAATCCGCGTCAAGATAGCCAAATCAGTAGTCACATTCGGCAAATCTGGAGGAACTTCAACTTTTAAAATTTGCTGTTGAGTTTGGGCAATATCCTGATAGCTTTCAGTAATATGAGGTAGCCAATCTTGTAGACGCATAGAAGTTAATTCTAAGGGATACATATCTGCGTCTACAAAACGCATATTTAATAAATCATCGATTAAATTTAGTTCGCGTTCGCATTCGTAACGTAAGATATTAATGTAGCGAGCTACAGCATTTAATTCAGGAGGTTTACCAGACTGAATCATCCGTCGGCGGTCGAGAATAGTTTCCAGCATTGTAATTGCCATTTTAATATTTGATAATGGCGTACGCATTTCATGAGAAGTAGCTGCTAAAAAATCTTCTTTTAATTGGTTTAGTCGTTGCAATTCTGCCATTTGAATTTCTAACTGATGGGCGCGTTCGCTGGCTAGATTGCGTTCTTGGCTTAATCTGCGTTGGGTATCATCTCGAAATACCAAGACTGCGCCTGTAATTTTACCTTGGTTGTCGCGCAGAGGAGCCGCACTATCGGCAATGGGAATAGTTTTTTTATCTTTGGTAATTAATAAAGTGCGATCGCTTAAATATGCAGTAGTTTTTTGTTCTAAAGCTGTATGAATGGGATTTAATACAGGTATTTTACTTTGTTCGTCAACTAGGGAAAAAATTTTTTCTAATAATTGGTTTCTCGCTTCATATAATTGCCAGCCTGTAAGGGTTTCTGCCACTTGATTCATATACTTAATCTGTAACTGGGGATCAACTACAATCACTCCATCCCCCATACCTCGCAATACAGTACTTAAAAACTGTTCTCGTTCATAGCGATTTAGCGCCGTTTGAATGGCTACGTAGAGTTCTTGATCCCTGATGGGTTTGAGAATATAACCAAAGGGAAAAGTGAGAGTTGCCCTTTCTACAGTACTTTGGTCAGAGTGGCCTGTAACATAGATAATCGGGATTTGTAAATTATTCCAGATTTGTTCTGCGGCTTGAATACCATCACTTTCTCCCCGCAACCTAATATCCATCAAAATCAAGGTTGGACGCAGAACAGTTGCTTTTTCTATAGCGGCTTCTGCGGTATCTGCAATATCAACAACGGTGTAGCCCAAAGACTCTAAACTTTCTTGCAAATTAATGGCAAGAATATACTCATCTTCCACAACCAAGACTTTCACTGTCTTGGTTGTGCTTATATCGGAGGAGATATCTATCATATTCATGCCCTACTTTTTGTAAAAGTAATTTTAAATTCTGTTCCTTGTTGAGAATTAACTTCAATAGTTCCTCTTAACTGCTTCACTAAACCTTGGACAAGAATAATCCCTAATGTTTTTGTGTGTTTAGGATCAAAGTTTTGAGGTAGTCCAACGCCATTGTCTTGAATGATTAATATCAAATTGTAATTATCTTGTTGCTCTAAGCTAACGGTAATTTCTCCTGTACTTTGATGAGGAAAAGCGTATTTTAAAGCATTGGAAACTAATTCATTGATAATCAAACCACAAGGGATGGCTGTTTCAATGTCTAAGCTGGCATTATTAACTTGGATTTTAAGTTTAATACAGTTAGACGTGACATTGTAAGAATCAAATAAATGAGTGGTTAAATCGGGGATGTATTGGGCAAAATCTATGTTTGCTAAATCGGCGGAACGATAGAGTTTTTCATGAACTAAGGCAATAGAAGCAATGCGGTTTTGACTATCGCGCAGAATTGCTGCGGCTTCGGTGTCTTGCGTCCGTCGGCATTGCATTTGTAACAAACTACTAACAATGCCTAAATTGTTTTTGACACGATGATGAATTTCTTTGAGTAAAACCTCTTTTTCTTTTAGAGATGCTTTTAGTTGCTCTTGGACTTGCTTTTGTTCGGTAATGTCTTGGTGAACGACAACGAAAACTTTTCCATACTCAGGATGCTCAAACATAGAAGTTGTCGCACTACACCAAAAAGGTGTGCCATCTTTTTTCACATTGTGGACTTCATAGCTGGCTTCGCCATGTTCTAAAACAGTTGCACTGATGGCTTGGTTTACCGCTTCTGCTTGTGCTTGATCCTCAGCATAGTTAATAGTTGAGATATGTAGACCGATTAATTCATCAGTGTCATAACCAAACATTTTCTCAAACTTAGGATTGGCATAAACGATAATTCCATCACTGGCGCGAACCAAGCAAATTCCTTCAGCCATGTTGCGTGTAATCACTGCTTGCAGTTCGAGCATTTGTTGAGCGTGTTTTTGTTTGGTGATATCAATACAACTTCCCACAATGCGGTAAACACGGTGATGATCATCTCTCAAGGGAGTCAGGCTGGTAAACCACCAAGTTTCTTGGCCTTTAAATGGTAAACATTCTTCATAAGTGATAGTTGTGCCTGCGTTGAGACAATCTTGATAATGTTGTCTCACCTTCATCGCCGCCGTGGGAGGAAGCAACTGTTCTGGGGTTTTGCCTTGGATATAATCGGAACAAAAACCCGTGAGTTCTTCGTGAGTAGGGTTCAAACCAGCATAACGAAAATCATCATCAACCACATCAACCACAAAAATTGCCTGGGCTACACCGTCGTAAATACTGCGTAAAAAATTTTCTTTTTCTTGCAATGCTTGTTCTGCTTGTTTGCGATCGCTAATATCAGTTACTCGTACCAGATTCATCACCTGCTGGGCAACTTGAATTTGTTTAACTGCGGTGTTTCCCCAAAAACAATTGCCCTGCTGGGTAACATACTCGATTTCCTGGCTCCAATATCCTTGCTGATTCATTTTTGCGAGGATCTCAGCTACCTCCTGAGAATTAAATGGTCGTTTATGCAGGGTATGTCCTTCTATTCCAATCAAGTCAGCTTTACATCGCGCTGCAAATAATTCTACGGCTCGATAATTGCAGTCGATGGTTAATAATGTTTGGGGACTAACCAAAAACAGAGCATCAGCAGATTCGTTATAAATGGCTTCACGCAAATCACGGCTCTTGATAATTTCTAACTCAGCTTGTTTTCGTTCTGTAATATCAATAACGGCTCCAAATAACTTCACCTGTTGACGTTTTGTATCATAAGCTACCTCTGCTTTTGATTCTAAGTAGCGCATTGAGCCATCAGGTCGAATAATCCGGTACTCTACGTTAATCGGGACAGCATCAACAATCGCCGCTAAAAAATGAGCTTGCAAAACTGGCCGATCATCTGGGTGAACCATTTGCAGAAATTCTGCTTGAGTTGGTGCTGGTTGAATGGGGGAAAGACCAAAAATCAGAAAGGTTTCCGTTGACCAAATTAGCTGTTCATCACCCAAGTTCCATTCCCAACTGCCAACATGGGCGATATGCTGGGCAGCATTTAGCTGTAATTCACTGCGACGTAATTTTTCCTCTGCTTGAATGCGATCGCGTAATGCCGCTTGTCGTTCAGTAATATCTCGTCCTTCAGGAATTAACAAAATAACTTCGCCAGTTTCATCCTGGAGTGGACGCAAGGAGAAATCAATGGTTGCTATTTGGTTATTTGCTCCCAAAACTTCCACTTCATAGCGGACAAAGTTTCCTTGAGCTGCTGAAGCAATTGCCTGTTTAAGTTGCTCTTGAGTTTCTGGTGAAATTGTCCACCAGTGTGTGTCCCAAAATGGCCGATTAATTACATCTTCCGGCTTCATTCCTGCAAAATCGAGCGCAGTTTGATTTGCCTCTAGCAAAGTTCCATCAACACTCAGCAGCCCGATAAACTGAAATGAATTGTTGAAAATGCCACGAAATCTACGTTCGCTGGCTTGTAAAGCGGCTTCTGCTTGTTTGCGTTCTGTAATATCTTGAGCGGTACCGTAAAGGCGGGCTACTTCTCCATTACTATTAAACTCGGCATAGCCAATCCCCTCCACATAAATATCAACATTGTCAGTTCTAGTAGCACGCAGAACTAGTTTGTAAGATTCACCAGTGGTAATAGCACGCGCTACAGCTTGGTCTAATTTTTCTTGATCTTCGGGGTGATATAGCTGTAAATTTTCTGTATATGTGGGTGTTGAAAGTTGAATGTCTCGTTGAAAAAGTTCAAACAACCCTTTTGACCAGCTAATTTTGCCTGTAGCCAAGTCATACTCCCAGTTACCCAAACGAGCAACGCGCTGCGCTTCTTCTAACAAAGCTTCATTTTTGCGGAGTATTTCTTCAGTGCGTTTAATTTCTGTAACATCAACTACCATGCCATCCCAAGCTATGCGACCATCTTCCAACCGACGTGGCGAGGAACGAAAATGACACCACTTCAATTTACCACTGGGTGTACAGATTCGCAGTTGAATATCAAAAATACTCAGATGCTGTTTTGACTCATTTTCAGCAGTTTCAAGTCGGGGGATGTCTTCTGGGATAAACTGACGATAAAGTAGACTGGCATCTTGGAGTGCATCTGCGGCACTCACTTCCATGATATTTTCAATTCCCGCACTTAAATAATAAAAGCGATCGCTACCATCTAATTCTCGAATGACTTTGTAAATTGCCCCATTCGGTAAGTTATCGCCAATTCGCCGCAACATTGCTTCTCGTTCTTGCAAAGCGAGTTCTACTTGTTTGCGGTCTGTAATCTCTGCCAATGAACCAACCAACCGCACAGGGTTTCCTTGCTGATCCCAAACAGCTTTGGCGCGGGATCTAAACCATCCATAACTACCATCTCTACGGCGTAATCGATATTCAACGTTATACTCTGGGGCTTGTTGTAATAAATAAGCTGTTTGAGCAGCCATTACTTGTGCATAATCATCAGGATGTATGCGTTTACTCCATTCATCATCCTCACAGCTTAATTCATGATGCTCATATCCCAGCATTTCAAACCAACGTTCTGAGCGATAAGTTTGATTAGTTGCTATGTCCCAATCCCAAATCGCCTCACTCGTACCAGCCACAGCTAAGTGCCAACGTTCTTCACTACATCTTAAAGCCGCTTCTATTTTTTGGCGTTCGCTAATTTCTCGCTCTAGTTCTTTGTTTGTGGCTTCTAGTTGTACAGAACTGGGAAAAGCTATTGCTTGTGGCATCAAATGTATCAGTTCTAATGCAGTGTACAGTGATATTACAGATGCGATCGCTTTCATCACACCACTCAGCCAATAGACAGGATGCCAATGTGTCCAAATCTCGATCCAGTGAGTTGTACCACAACTGAGCATCAATAAAGCAAACAGCAAAAAAATCCAGTTAAATGGCAAATCTCGGCGTTTGCAAACAAAATATAGTAGGGTGCAGGGAATAGAATAATAAGCGATCGCAATCAAACTATCAGATACAATATGCAGCCATAACAACATTGATTGCCCAGCATCGCTATGATTACAAGGAATCAACGGTATTTGTATAAAAATATTCATAAAGTTTTCTAAAACACAATTTCCCGCAAGGGTATATCTATCCTAAAGAATAGGTTTGATTTTTCACCTACATAATTTTGAATTGATCACCCTTGTGGCAAATTTCAGGCTGCGATCGCTACATTTCTCCCCAAGGCAACGTTTAAGAACCCTGATAACATAGAAGAAAGTTCAACTGAACTACCAAAGTTATGAGCAGTATTAATATTTCCTTACCTGAAGCGAATTTTCTGTTACTCTTTGCGTCTTTGCGCGGCAGTTGCTTCAAGTCGGCAAAGCCGCCCAACGCACTGCCTTGCCTTTGCGTGAGCTTTTAAATAGTATTGTTAGCAACACCAAAGTATTTATGCAAGAAGTTTAATGATATTGATACGCAATTGGTACATAAAACCCCAACTTTTTCACAAAGCTGGGGTTCTAGTTGATCGAAAAGCGATCGCATATCGCCAAAAACAACTTTTAAAATCCCATTGCGGTGGCTACATCTTTCAGTTCTGCGGGGATGCCTTGCTGAAATTGACTGTTACTGTGCTTAATTGCTGTATCAGGGTCTTTCAAACCATTACCAGTCAATACACACACCACTGTTGCACCTGTGGGTACTTGGTCTTTGACTTTTAATAATCCCGCCACAGAAGCGGCGCTGGCTGGTTCGCAGAAAATACCTTCGGATGC
Source organism: Nostoc sp. FACHB-190 (assembly GCF_014696905.1). Lineage (NCBI taxonomy): Bacteria > Bacillati > Cyanobacteriota > Cyanophyceae > Nostocales > Nostocaceae > Nostoc > Nostoc sp. FACHB-190. Next base: position 261,738 of record NZ_JACJQW010000004.1, on the reverse strand, counting down.
AGCTAATAAGCGATAAGCATCGAGAATTTCTGCATCAGTGACAGCTGCAAAACTTCCTTGACTCGCAGTTTGCGCGGCGATCGCTTTATCCCAACTGGCTGGATTCCCGATGCGAATGGCTGTGGCGATGGTGTCAGGATGGGCTACTGGTTGACCGTTGACTAATGGTGCTGCACCTGCGGCTTGGAATCCCATCATCTTGGGGAGGCGATCGCATTTACCAGCTTGGTGGTATTGACAAAAACCCATCCAATATGCTGATATATTTCCCGCATTGCCCACCGGGATACATAGCCAATCAGGAGCGTTACCCAAAGCATCAACCACTTCAAAGGCTCCGGTTTTTTGTCCTTCTAAACGGTAAGGGTTAACGGAATTTACCAAGGTTATTGGGTAACTCTCAGCCATGTCCCGGACAATTTCTAAGGCGCGGTCAAAGTTACCTTTAATTGCTAAAACTTCGGCACCATACAATAAAGCTTGTGCCAATTTGCCCAAAGCGACGTAACCATCAGGAATCAAGACAAAGGCTTTCATTCCACCACGTTTAGCATAGGCGGCGGCGGCGGCGGAAGTGTTACCAGTACTGGCACAAATTACGGCTTTTGCGCCTGCTTCCTTGGCTTTGGAAATGGCCATTGTCATTCCCCGGTCTTTGAAACTACCGGTCGGGTTGAGGCCATCGTACTTGACAAATACACTCACTTGTCTGCCAATGCGTTCTGCGATCGCTGGCACCGGAATTAAAGGAGTATTACCCTCTAACAAGGTAACAACAGGCGTTGTGTCACTGACAGGTAAGTACTCACGGTAGGCTTCTATCAGTCCGGGCCAAGGTTGGCGATGAGATTTAGCAACAGACAAGCTCACAGTCACAGGTTTTAACAGTTTTTCACTAAAGATTGATTAATTTATGGATACGAAAGCCAAGTTTGAGCTTTCTTTCTCCACCTATTCCAGAAAAATATTATCTTTGTTTGGTGTAGTTTTTGAGATTTTTTTATTTCGTGCAGATAGTTAGTTTACCATAAAGCCTTTGTACACCTACGTTTTTTAGGATTTAAGAGTGAGAGGAAAAATCAAGGGTTTTGGTGAGGCTGAAAGGCTTACACCCCTATACCCCCACACCCTTACACCCATCCTCAACAGCCAAACTTGGTGCGTCAGTGCGAAACTTTGGAACACTCCACTACTCATCGCCGTCGCTTATCACAAAACTCACAATCCATTAAATGATGTGATTAAAACTATACAATCATTTAACAAACCTTAAACCGACATTACTATAATATTTAATATTGGTGTGAGTTGAGTTGTGTATCTATTTAATATAACAATGTCTACATCTAGTGTTTCAGAACGGAAATCCCAAGCTGCTTTAGTTAACGAACTAAACAAGTCCTATTATCAAGCAGATCAGCAAGCCAAGTTTAAGAACCTGGAAGCCGAGGTAGATTCTCTGTTACAGCAGTTGCAAAACTTGAAAGAACAACGGTTAGCGGCGACTCATTCTGACGAAGAATAAGTTCCCTGAACCAAAGCGATCGCCGACATAACATCAACCTGAACCTTTAATAAACGCTTAAACACTTAGTTGAGAAAATTTTCTAACCAGAGAACCTAACTTTGGCGATCGCTATCAAAATTAAACAAGTTTTGACACTGAAAACCTGTTGTACAGATTAATCTACCACTATCCTAAATTATGAGGATATGTGTACACTACTGATCTTCTGTACGTGGTGAGAGGTTTGAGTGTGAATAGAATGAAAAAGCTGTTTGAGCAGTTGAGTACTCAAACAACTTAGTTAAAAGATTTGACTAAGAATTTCTAGAATCGGAAAGTTGTCCGAATTGTCCCCACATAGATAGTGTCGTTGTTGCGGTTGTGTTCGGGGTTGAACAGAATGATCAACCCTGGGGTAATTGAGATATTGCTGTTAACTTGATAACGATACAAAGCTTCTAAATGGTAAGAAGTATCGCTATCTTCCCGACGCGCACTTGTCGCCGTCAGAGTGCGTGGCCCGTAATCATTGCTTGTTACCTTTGGCGGTTGACCAAAAATAATCCCACCGACATTACCTTTTTTACCCAAGTCGGGAAATCCTAGAGTCACAGCCCAGTTCCAAATATCAGCTTTATCACCTCTATTGACTGTATTGGTAACAGAGTTTCTTCCAGAACTGGCTTCGGCGATCGCCTGTGTGTAACCCACCCAACCAGATATGATGAATTTATTACTCAACTTGTAACTACTTTGAATGCCATAGTGATTAGCTGATGTGGCAATAGGAATTGCAGTTGTTCCAAATGGATTATTCGCAAACGCACTTCCTTCCGAACCGGAGACATTCACATCACCAGTTGCAACGCCATTACCATCAACCGCACTAAAGTAAGAATGGGCATAAGTAAAAGCCAGAGTCAAATCTTTATTTGGTTGAAACGCCACTTGTCCTAACGCGCCATAACTCCCATCAAACAAACCTCTACCATCCAGAGGATTTTCGGCATTTCTCGCTATATAACCACCTGACAAAGTAATAGCATCACTCAGCTTGAAGATAGCACTGACACCAGAACCTCTACCAACCGCCAGACCAGAGTTACTTGCACGATAAATGGGCGCGAAACGACCAAACCGCGATATAGCGCCTGTCGTTGCAGCTGAAAATAAGGGGTTAACGGTGTTGAAATTATCAAAGAACGAACCGCCAATAGCATCAACCGTCACATTTAACTTATCCCCAATCGGGAAGTTATAAAATAACTTAGCCAAGCCAAAACTATTATCTGGCTCAAGAGTCGTATCCCAAGCCAACCGCGTCATATTTGTCCCGGAGACTTGATTTGTGGCGTTGAAAGCCAGAGTATTATTCGCTCTCAAAATCACGCGCAAGCGGTCTTGACCGTAAAAACTGGAATCAAAGATGATTCGCACCCGGTCAGCAAAAATTGTGTTATCTGCTAAGTCGCGTCCGCCAGCACTTCTATAGGCTGCGGCTTCTCTAGCGGTTCTACTTCCACCAGGGGTATTATTGATAGTCCGCCACGCATCGGAAGTTAAAGCTTTTTCTTCACCATACACACCACCAAAGGTCAAGATCACATCCCCAGATAATTTGGTTGTGGTGGAAAATTGATTGGCTTCTAGTTCGGCGGTGCGTGCTTCTAATGGGTCAATTCTGCCACGCAACTCAACTAAACCATCAGCAAATTCTTGTTGCAGCTTTTGTAAGGTTTCTAAATCTTCTTTTCTCACAGCGTCGGCGGTACTTGTGGCAATTAATTCATTAATTTTTTCCAAACAAGCATTTAACCCAGCCGCAAATTCATAGCGCGTCATCGCCCGATTACCCCGATAGGTGCTATCGGGATAACCTGCAATACACCCATATCGTTCAACTAAAGATTGTAGTGCTTGAAATGCCCAGTCTGTTGGTTGGACATCTGATAGTTGCGATACGGATGTTACTTGACTCATGGTATCGGAATTATCAGTTTCTTGCGTTAATTCTGATACAGAGGTTTGATTGACTTCAGTTTCCGTTTGAGCAACCAGATGATCTTTTAGTTGTGGTGAACCTAACTTGATACTTTCTGCCTGTAATTCCTCTGGAGACTGAACTACAGAATTTGCTAACGCCTTTTGAGTCGTAACAAAACTAGCAAGTAACAGTATTGGACTGATCCATACTGCGCTGCGGAAAACACTATTCATGAGCCTCACACCTGAACTGAATTACACTACTGTACTGGTAAAAGTATATACTAAACCAATAAAGTTGGTAAAGCTAGTTTATCACGGGTTAAGGACAGTTTAAAAGTTTGCCCAGTAAAGTTGTGTGGGAATGTTAATAACCCAGGAAAATATTCATCCTCTGGGTAAGAAGGGTGTGGGGGTATAGGTGAGGAAAAGCTTTTACACCCCTATATCCTTGAATTCTTACACTCAGTCTTCAAAGATAATCTTACAGCCAAATTACCAACTTTATTCAACTATTCCAACTTTATTGGTATAAATTACAGAGATAAGATAAATATAAAAATATGGTTAAAAAAGAGTGATAATCCTAATATCGCTAAATTTTGAAGATAGTAAATGCTATATTGAATCTGTCAATAATACCGAACCAGGGAGCAATATAAAATGCAAGTCAGTGCGCGTAATGCTTTAAAAGGGACAGTTAAAAAAGTTGAAGTTGGCAGTGTCAATACAGAAGTCACCGTAGAAATTGCCAATGGTGTAGAAGTAACAGCAATCATTACAAAATCATCGGCAGAAAATCTGCAACTCTCTGAAGGTAAAGAAGTTTATGCCATTGTTAAAGCTACTGATGTGATGATTGCCATTGATTAATTAATTTAAATCAGTTTATTAATACAGCAAATAAAGGGCAGATTTACTGCCCTTTATTATGGGTAATTCTCTACTACATCAAGTCATATTTGAAATCAGGCGATCGCATCTGAAAAAACATCCATCTCTAGTAATGAATCTAGAAGTTTTTCAGGTGAAATTATGAGAATTAACTTTCATGTTTGGTTGACAAAATCCATAATAAATCTAACCATAATTGCGGATGGGTGTGTTTAAGTTGAGACATGGGATCTCGTACTAAGTTGGTAGCATTCAAGCACGCAACTTCCACCAGTCCCAAATACTGTGCGACTTCTCGCAGTAAGTTTTTTTGTGTGAGGACAGCACTCATTAGCTTATCTGGACAATAAACAGTCACATATCGTTTGTGAAAATAACTCGGATGCAGATATTGAAATTGGGGGTTATTGACTTTCACATAACAGTGGCGAATGACTTCCCATGCACTAGGATGAGTATGTTCGACAATAGTCGCAAATTGCTGTGCCAAATCTTCTTCGGTAATCATACTTGCTTGCCTCTAAAATCTTGCAGGAAGGGATATTGACTTACGCAGTGAGACGACAAATCAAGGGAGGGTGTAGGGGTTTAAGGGTGTATATACCCAGTCTCAATAGCCAATCTTTGTGCGTAAGTCATTGTGATATTGAATCGTTAATGGTGCGATCGCTTGATCCCTGTCACAATATCGGTTGGTATATACTTCACTAGCGAGATTACCTGCCTGCCTAAAAAGCATCAAAACCCAAACTCAACCCAAAAACTGTATCAAATACAGCCATTTACCAACTTAAATGGTATAAACAAAAAAGATGAAGGCAAAATTTCCGAAAAATTTTATCTCAGCCTAAAAACCCGAAAAGCGGATTTTATCAGCATTCTGGCTTTCCAATTTCTTAACATTAAGCAGGGAAAATCAACTTGGCGCAAAAATTTTTGATTTTTTAGCAAGAAAACTAGCAAGACGTATGTTATTCTTTCTGTAGAGGGAAACGAAAGGGCAAAGCAAAAAACAAAGCAAACCTTTTGCAAGCACCGATACAGGTAAATCCGCTCAGGCTTAGTTACAGTTGAGAAAAAAGGCAGCCAATGAAGCAGGATAGCGACCTCCGCAACAACTTGAAGTCAATTAGAACCCGCTTAGGGATGAGCCAGCAAGATTTAGCTAATATTGCTGGGGTAACTCGTCAAACTATTAGTGGTGTAGAGTCAGGGCAGTATGCTCCTTCTGTAGCCATCACCCTGAAACTAGCGAAAGCTCTTGGCTGTCAAGTAGAGGATCTATTCTGGTTAGAGCAAGATTTACCGGAAATTGAAGCCACTCTCGCCAAACCTGTCACAATTAATCAACCTCTGCGCGTTAGCCTAGCGAGAGTCGGCGGACAATGGATAGCTTACCCCTTAGTGGGAAAAGACGCATTCCGTCAAGATATGACACCTGCTGATGGTGAGACAGTTGCGGTGGTGAGGCAGTCCGATCTTGGGGGTTTCCCCCAGAAGGAACTGCCGAAAGGGTTACCCGGCATAAGCAAACTGTCGAACCCGGAGGGTGAGGCGGCAAAGCAAATAGGTAAAGATAAAGTCATAGTCCGGCTTTTGGATGACAACCTCGAAGCACTGCACAATACAGTAGTAATTGCTGGTTGTTCCCCTGTAATTTCGCTCTGGGCAAGGGCTACCGAACGCTGGCATCCGCAGTTGCGAGTCCATTTTACCTTTGCCAACAGCATGGCTGCATTGCACAGTTTATGCAGAGGTGAAGCCCACATTGCCGGGATGCACCTGTATGATCCCAAAACAGGCGAACATAATGTTCCGTTTGTACGAGAAGTTTTAGCCGACAAATCAGCAGTTATCATCACCCTTGGTTTATGGGAAGAAGGATTATTAGTACAATCTGGTAATCCCCAAGGCTGGGAAACATTATCTGATTTAGTCAAAGCTAAAGCAACCATTATTAATCGAGAACCTGGTGCTGGTAGCCGGATGCTGTTAGAAAGCAAACTGCAAGAAGCGCAGATATCATTTGATGCTGTCAAAGGATTTGACCAAATCGTTACCAGCCATCAAGATGTTGCCCAAACTGTGGCGTTAGGTTTAGCCGACGCAGGTATTAGCACCGCATCCATCGCTGCAACCTTCGGGTTAGGATTTATCCCATTACATCAATCACGCTACGACTTAGTAATTCTCAAGGAATATCTCGAAGAAGCACCCATACAACAATTGCTGAGTACCTTGGGACATCGTATGGTTCACTCACAGTTAGAAGTTCTCGGTGGCTACGACATTAGGAGAATTGGGGAAGTAGTAGCGACTGTTTAGGATAGGGAATAGGGAGTGGGGAGTAGGGAAGGATAACACTTTTTAGACTTCATACTATCCCACACAAACGCCAAAGGCGAAAACACTTCAGATTTTTCACTTCATTGAATATGTATTTGATTTTAACGGTTGTGGGCGTAGAGCGATCGCCCCCAGCGACGTTCTACATCGTCCGAACTCTTCACATCGCAGACCCACACAAATTCACACACTACTAGGAGACTAAATCATCATGTCTGACGAAAGAATTAGACAGATAGCTTTTTACGGTAAAGGTGGTATTGGTAAATCTACCACCTCTCAAAACACCCTCGCTGCAATGGCAGAAATGGGTAAGCGAATTTTGATTGTGGGATGCGACCCCAAAGCTGACTCTACTCGTTTGATCCTCCACTGTAAAGCCCAAACCACAGTACTACACCTCGCCGCCGAAAAAGGTGCAGTCGAAGACCTGGAACTCGAAGAAGTCGTTATCAATGGTTTTCGTGATATCCGATGCGTGGAGTCTGGTGGCCCTGAACCCGGTGTAGGTTGCGCTGGTCGTGGTATTATCACCGCCATCAACTTCCTTGAAGAAAACGGCGCTTATCAAGACCTAGATTTCGTCTCCTACGACGTATTAGGTGACGTTGTATGTGGTGGTTTCGCCATGCCTATTCGTGAGGGCAAAGCGCAAGAAATCTACATCGTTACTTCTGGTGAAATGATGGCGATGTTTGCAGCTAACAACATCTCTCGCGGTATTCTCAAATATGCCCACTCTGGCGGTGTGCGCTTAGGTGGCTTGATTTGTAACAGCCGTAAAACAGACCGCGAATGGGACTTAATTAGTGAATTAGCGAGAAGAATTAGCACTCAAATGATTCACTTTGTACCTCGTGACAACATCGTTCAACACGCTGAATTACGTCGGATGACAGTGAACGAGTACGCACCCGAAAGTAACCAAGCGAATGAATACCGCACACTCGCTACAAAGATTATCAACAACGACTTTATGGCTGTTCCAACTCCTCTAGAGATGGACGAGTTAGAAGACTTGTTGATTGAGTTTGGTATTCTGGAAAGCGATGAACAAGTGCAGAAACTCACCGCCACAGCACAAGCGCAAGACGAGAAAGAAAAGCGCCAAGAAGATGCTGAAGGTGAAGCACTAGAAGCAATCAAAAAAGGCAACGTAGAAATAGTTGCTGGGTAAACCTTGTTAGCGACTGAATAAGCTTAGGTGGGCGAAAATAGCCCACTCTATCTAGCAAAATTTGGAGGTATGCTCATAGCTGACTAATTGTTTTGGATGTTTTCGCTTTACCGCTTTTAACCGCAACTTTTTCGATTTTTTAATGCGGAATTAGTATTTTATTTAGACTGTTCTCCTTCTCTACTATTTGGTTGGTTGTTTATTTTTCGAGGGGATGGGAAACATAAGCTTCCCATCCTTTTTCCTTAAAATGCAAACAGATATGAAAATCTCACGCAGAGACGCAGAGTCGCTGAGAGAAGAGTTATTATGAATATTTTCCCCATCCCCAAGCAACAGAAATAGATGTGCTAATTCAAGGTATATTTGACAAACGACGCTTTTTAGAGCTAATCAAACATTCGATAGTTTTTGAAAAAATAGGCATTAGTTATAGTAAAAAGTTACTCCGTCATCATTTCTGTACTGTGCCATTACCAATAAATATAGAGTTATAACCTGCTACTTGCTATATATATTAACAGTATTTGCTGCTAAATCTTTCATAATTACCAACTATATTGATTAAATCCAATAAAGTTGGTATTATTACCTCATCAGAATATTTACTTAGTTTTTCCAGGAATGTGAGACAGAAAAACATTTTCTGCTCACAAAGTTGATGGAAACTAAGTTAATTTGGTACGCGCAGCCATAGTTTTCTGAATAGAAATATCAACTGTAATTCGGGAATATTGTATGTATTTTACACGCCGTATAGCCAGCGTTTCTTTAATGCTGTCCATACTCGGATTTTGGCAACCAACTTTAGCTGATCCTGGTAATTTTTCACCTTGGCGAAGACAGGACACACCAGCACCTTGGGCAAAAAACAGATGTCTGGGAGGATTTGTAGATAAGTTTCGCCTAAGTGGAGAAGTAAATCAAGCCAGCAATTTTACTCTACAGAAACTTACAGAATTAAGAGATACTATCAAAACTCAAAATCCATCAGCAGTTACAGAACTCACAGTGAGTTTTCAAACAGGTTCAGGCCCCAGAACCGAAACATATTATGGAGTTACACTGTGGGATTTGATTAATAATACAAAAGCTGGTGGCGGACTAAAACCTGGTAATTCTGGGCAGAATACTAAAAATGCTTTTTTGCGACAATATGTTTTAGTTGAAGCGACTGATTGTTATGGTGCAGTTGTAGCTGTTGGTGAAATTCATCCGAATTTTGAAAATAAATCTGTACTGGTTGCATTTGCCAAAAAAGCCAGCGACGGTACAGTTCAATTACTAACAGATGAAGGTTTTGCTCGTTTAGTAGTTCCTGGTGATAGAGCAGGTGGACGTTATGTTAGTAATGTAAGAAATATTGTCATACTTTCTGCACCACCTTCGCCTTTAGAATTGAAAGATTTTCGCTATCCTTAATTTTTTCAAAACATCAAAACATAGCACTTTTAACTTGGATAGGACACAGATTCATGGGTGCATCCCAGTTTTTATTACTCAGCAAAATAATAATCCTGTCATTGCGTTCGCGTAGCGTCTCGCAGAGAGGAGGCACGACGTAGGCGTAAGACTTCCCGCAGGGTAGCAATCGCATGGACTCGTTGTTAGTGAGGGATTTTGCGATTGCTTCACTCCACTTCGTTGCGCTCGCAATGACGTATTCAAAAAAGTGGGATGCTCCCCAGATTCATCTGCGTCCATCCGCGTTTATCTGCGGTTAATTATTTTTTTGTACTTCATTATAGCGAAAGTTTTATGTTAAAAATTCAGTTTTTTATTAAAAAATTAATAGTAACTCTAGGATTAACATTAACAGCAATTTCTGTTACTCAACAGGCTCAAGCAGCCAACTTTACTTATCAGGGTGATACAACAAATCAACCTATTTGGCGGCGTGTCGCACCGGGTAATCCACCTACGCTAATTTCTGGTGAAAGAGATGGCACATTAGGAATGAGTGTACCTTATAATGTGTTCGATTTTATCGTTAATCAATCAGGAACATATACTATCAGTGGTACATCTGGAAGTAATTCTCGATGGGATATTTTCTTGGCTTTATATCAGGATAGTTTTAATCTTAATCAACAGTTGAATAATGTTTTAATCGCAAGTACAACCACCACTGGCGATACTGTGACATTCAACAGACAACTAACATCACAACGCAAATACTTTTTAGTGACAACTGGTCGGAGAGTAGCTGATTTTGGCGTTTTTACTAATACAATTAGTGGTTCGGGGAGAGTTATCCCAATTCCTGAATCAGATGCGATCGCACCTATTTTAGCTGTCAGTGCTGTCACTTTATTGTCAATTAAATTCAAAACTCACGCATAAAGGCTATATGTTGAAAATGGGTGTAAGGATTTTTCACACCTACACCCCTAAAAAAAGTCAAAATTAAAAAGTAAAAAGTAAAAAAATTTTGACTTTTGACTTTTGACTTTTGACTTGATTTTGCCTGTTCATTTTTCCGATTCATGATGCAGTCGTTTGAGTAAATCTTGAATTTCTGCAATGGTATCTTTGGAGATTTTTGGCTGTTTTTCTAGCCAAGCAATAGCACTTGCATCTCCTTGTTGAACGGCTAAGATTAAAGCCCCCCATGTGAGTACATCTGGCTGTTGTGGATTAACTTCTAATGCTGATGCTACACGATTCCACAACTTGCCTTTTTCGCCTTTTAACAGAATAGAAATTTCTTGAACATTTTGAGGTGATGCTTTAAATACTTTTAAAGCTTTATCCCAACGACCATCAATTAAATCTGCTAACACTTGTTCACTGGGACTAGCCCAAGTTTTTTCGGCTTGTGCTTTGGTGAATTCCGAGTGTAAGCGAATAAAATCAACTTGGGCTTGGGCTGTGGCGGGTAAGGCGTTTCTGCGTTGTTTTTGCAGAGATTTTAACGATTCTAGGGCTGGTGTCCATAAACCGCTACGGGCAATTGAGATGGCGTTTTGGTAAGGAGTCTCTTTAATAGCTGGTGGTTTGAGAGAAATTTTATCTAACTGAATTGGGTTGAGATAAAGTTTGGTTGGTTTAACTTGGTAAACCCGTAATTGGGGTTCTAAACCGGCTGTTTGGTCTAAGATTAATTCTTTATCATCATTACCAGTCACTTGTTGCCATTTTGGTGATTGGCCGTTAGAACTCTTCCACGACAGCAGTTGAATTAAGTTAGAACGGACTGGATTGTAATATAAAATCTGTCCATAAGCGATCGCACCTGAGCTTTTTTGATATTCTCCTTGCACATTAAACCAAACACCAGCAGCAGGCGTTTCATCATCAAAACTTTTGATTGTGGTGAAAGGTAAGAGGTTATTATCCTCATTCTCGGCTTTACTATCTACAAATGACTTGTCTATCCCAGTTACCGATAATTGAGTTGCTAGACGATAGTATTTTTCGCTTTTTGATTGAAATTCTGAGTCTGTTGCTAGTTGATAAACTCGCAATGCTACCAGTTCATCACAATCAGACTGACAATTAGGACGTTGCTGAAAAACCGGCAATAAAAACTCGTTGTTATTTTTATCTAAAGCTAGAGTCTCGCCGGATGTTTGTTTTTGTGCTTGTATGCTGGCTTGAATTTCGGAAAGGGTGTGGGGATGTTCGCTATAACCAAAGGGAATTTGCGCCCATTCTGGTAAAAACTTGTTCATCCAAACGATTTTGTCGGGATTGAAGATAAACAGCCAACTAATCCAAGCAAATATCAAAATTAACCCAGCACTACTGAATAAAACAGTAACCGCTACCGTTGATGACAGTAAACTTCCCTCTTGGGGTACTTTTTCGGCAATTTCGGGGGAAGTTTGATTGCGTTTCAAGAATTTTAGCGATAGTCTGCGCGATTGATGTGCCATAGTGCTTCTCGGTCAATCTAATAGGTGGTGCAAGGCTGGTTATTTCTACTTTTATACTCGCGTTTTCGCCTATTGACCAGAATCAGTTTCGTCTTATTTGGTACAAACTCGGTAAAATTTCTCATGCCGAAACTGATAATTTTGCTTACACTCGAACTTCAGTATTCAATGTAGACTTTAATAAATTGGAACTTAACGTGATTCGCTATAATCATCTCAAATACTGGGTAATTGCGTCTTTTGTGATGGCGGGATTAAACGGCGGATCACAGATAGCCTCCGCCCAAGATTATACTAGTACTGAAACACAACCAAGTTTAAGTTTAGACAATCAAGATTCTCCAATATTTCCTGCCGCTTCTATTGATCAGGGTGTAATAGAAAATACCGAACCGATGGCACAAGTGACATCGGTGTCACAATTGAATGATGTCCAACCAAGTGATTGGGCTTTTACCGCGTTGCAATCTTTAGTAGAACGCTATAACTGCATTGCTGGCTATCCTGATAATTCATTTCGGGGCGATCGCGCTGTCTCTCGCTATGAATTTGCTGCTGGGATGAATGCTTGCTTAGATAAAATCAACCAAATTCTTGCAGTTGCAGCACCCAGCGCCGAATTAGTGACCCGTGCAGACTTGGATACAATTAAACGTTTACAATCTGAATTTAGCAGCGAATTAGCCACCTTGCGGGGACGAGTAGATAGTTTAGAAGCGCGGACTGCGGAACTGGAAGCGAACCAATTTTCTACCACAACTAAACTTAACGGACTGTTAATTGTAGGTGTTCAAGGGCGGAGTTCTAACCGTGGTGACGTTAACCCTAGAGATGGTGTCAAAGACTCAGATGATAATGGCACAAACTTTAACGTTATTAACTTTTCCTACCTGAGTTTAACTACTCAATTAACGCCCCGTAGTTATCTATTTACCGGCTTAGTGGCTGCTGATGGTACCACAAAACCTAAATTAAGTAATGACTTTGCCCTGAGTTACGAATATCCCACAGATAACAAATTAACTGTGATTGACTTGAATTATCGCTGGTTAGTCAATGACAAATTAGCGGTTATGGTAGGAACAGAAGGCGTAAATATGACCAACGCTTTCCGAGGCCCGGTGCGAGTCGAGAGTGCAGCTACAGGGCCTTTATCTTGGTTAGCCCAAAGAAACCCGATTTTAGATATTGGCTTTGGTCATGGTGGAATTGCTGTAGATTGGCAATTTGCTAAACGTGCCAGTTTACAAGCTTTATATACTAGTTATACTCCTGGGAAACCGGGTGAACGTAGTGGTTTGTTTGATGGAACTACAACTACAGCAGTGCAATTGTTATTAACACCGACTGATACTGTTGATTTGAGTTTGTATTACGTTAATAATTATGCTTCTGATGGTTGTTTGCTCACCTTTGTTGGTGATGAATGTTTAACAGCGACTAACGCACCCTTACAAACCAACGCCTATGGTGGGACACTCAGTTGGCAAATATCGCCCCGCTTCACTGTCGGCGCGTGGGGTGGTTATACTACTTCCTCGATTCCTGGGCGATCGGGTAGTGTGGAAACGACTAATTACATGGTATTTTTAAACTTCCCCGATTTATTTGCTCAAGGGAATTTAGGTGGTATTTATGTCGGACAACCACCAAAAATTACTAGTAGTACTTTACCTGTGGGTAATAATGTCCCTGATTTTGAGAATACAGGTTTAGGACGAGCAGGCGGACAACCAGGAACCACCACTCAAATTGAAGCTTTTTATCGTTTTAAAATGACAGATAACATCTACATTACGCCAGGGATAATTCATATATTGGAACCTGGTCATACACCAGACAGTGACCCAGTTACTATTGGTATTCTTCGCAGTACATTTCTGTTTTAGTATCGTGACTTTCAGACCCCCGACTTCTTCAAGAAGTCGGGGGTCTTGTTGTTGATAAATGATTGAGGAATGCTATGGATAATTGCAGTTAAGTAGAAGGACTAAATTAAACCTAACTTAAATTTACCGGGTTTCGACACTTCGACAGGCTCAGTGCATCGCTGCGCTCAACCCTTGTCTTTTCAAGGATCGAGCATTGAGCGTTCGCGTAGCGTCTCCCTTGGGGAGAAGTCGAAATGCGTCTTCTAAATCATTGTATCTACCTACTTAATTGCAAATTTCCAGCAGCAATCAATTCCTTTTTTACCTAAGTAAGCTGTGTCAAATTCTTTGAATAACTGCAAAAAGAAAAAAGGTTTGGCTCACCACCAAACCTGACTATAAATCCAGTGCATAACAACATCCCGCATTTATTTACTCATGATTTTTACTTTGTAGCATCTTCCTATAGGATGTATCCAAAACTTATAAAAGCTGATATTAAGCGAGACAGGTATTCTTAATTACATTGAAATAAAATAATTGCCATAAAATCCTTCAAAATTCAAAACTGCTGATATAATTACCGACTTTTGTATTAGGGTTAAGCTTTGCTATATCAGCAAAATAAAAGACGGGCTTGCACCCGTCGAAATAGCTTGAAAGTGGCGACACACCTTGGATTATCAAAAAGAATAGTAATTAAACTTAATAGGTCGTCAAGAAGACTGATGATTTAGACAATAAGAAGAGTTTTTACACCATGCTTAGTGTTTAGCTCAAAGTCATTCTTGTAGTATTCTTCAATTTAGCATAGACAAATTTTAACTAACTGCCAAAATGCCAAAATATCTGAGGTGTAAATAGCATTTTGAGCTTTTTTATTTATCTAATTTAGCAAAACATATAGGACTAATATTTGATTTCTGAAATGTACGTAGTGGCGTGGCAAGCCTTAAATGTTGCATTAAAAAATAGATTTTATCTGTGTTCATCAGCGTTTATCTGCGTTTTTATCCAAATCTAATGCACTACTTTAGCCTTGCCACGCCAGTAGGATGTGTTAGCGACAGCGTAACGCCTCTAGCCCAAAGTTTTCGGTGCGTTACGGCTTACGCCTAACACACCCTACTGGACTACTGGACTGGTGTAGGTGGGGAAGAGAGAACATTGTTGCAAAAAACGCAACAATAACAGAAATAATCAGACGACTTAGTAAGATAACAATAGATTTTACGCAATATCTCTGATGACAGGTGAATAGATTTAGTCAGATCCCCGACTTCTTGAAGAAGTCGGGGATCTAATAACCCATCATCAAATTACAAATTACGAACTTGTACTGAGTGGCTCGCCCTGAGCAAAGCCGAAGGAAGACGAAGTATTATGAATTACAAATTATTATTTTTGCCTTTATTGCTGAGTTCGCTGCTGCTATCCGATGCAGTGAGAGCCACATCAAAAACCCAAGACTTCCAGATAGCACAACAACCAACCCAACCAGACGCAACCCGCGCCGCAGCACAACAAGCATTTAATGAAGGATTTGAGTTATTCAAGCAAGGCACAGCCGAAAGCTTACAACAAGCACTTGCAAAATTGCAAATTGCTTTACCCCTGTGGCAGAAATTAGGCGATAAATCTAACGAAGCTTTAACTTTGATTGGAATCGGTAAAGTCTACTCCGATTTAGGAGAAAAACAGCAGGCATTGTCATATTACAACCAAGCTTTGCCCCCATATCGTGCCGTAGGCGATCGCTCTGGGGAAGCCAGAACTCTCAATAACATTGGTGCAGTCTACGACGCATTAGGAGAAAAGCAGCAAGCACTGTCATTTTACAACCAAGCTCTGCCCCTAATTCGTGCAGTGGGCGACCGCAAGGGGGAAGCAACCACTCTCAATAACATTGGTGCAGTCTACGACGATTTAGGAGAAAAGCAGAAAGCACTGGAATTTTACAACCAAGCTCTGCCAATAAGACGTGCGGTGGGCGATCGCAAAGGTGAAGCTAATACTCTCAATAACATTGGTCTAGTCTACGACGATTTAGGAGAAAAGCAGAAAGCCCTAGAATTTCACAACCAAGCTCTGCCAATAAGACGTGCGGTGGGCGATCGCTCTGGTGAAGCGGTTACTCTCAATAACATTGGTTTAGTCTACTTCACATTAGGAGAAAAAGAGAAAGCACTGTCATTTTTCAACCAAGCTCTGCCAATAAGACGTGCGGTGGGCGATCGCTCCGGTGAAGCCACTACTCTCAATAACATTGGTGCAGTCTACTCAGATTTAGGAGAAAAGCAGAAAGCCCTAGAATTTCACAACCAAGCTCTGCCCCTATATCGTGCAGTGGGCGATCGCTCTGGGGAAGCTGTTACTCTTAATAACATTGGTTTTGTATACTCCAATTTAGGAGAAAAGCAGCAAGCACTGTCGTTTTACAACCAAGCTTTGTCCCTCAGACGTGCAGTGGGCGATCGCTCCGGGGAAGCAGAATCTCTCAATAACATTGGTAAAATTTACTCCGATTTAGGAGAAAAGCAAAAAGCTCTGTCATATCTCAACCAAGCTCTGCCCCTATTACGTGCTGTGGGCGATCGCTCTGGGGAAGCGACCACTCTCAATAACATTGGTACAGTCTACGACGATTTAGGAGAAAAGCAGCAGGCATTGTCATTTTATAACCAAGCTCTGCCCCTATTACGTGCGGTGGGCGATCGCTCTGGGGAAGCTGGTACTCTCTTCAACATTGCTTCCGTAGAACGAGACAATGGCAACCTAGAAACTGCACTCACCCAAATCGAAGCAGCAGTCAAAATCATCGAAGGATTACGCACCGAAATTAAAAGTCAAGATTTGCGTACTTCTTACTTCGCCACCGTACAAGACTATTACAAGTTTTACATCGACTTGCTCATGCAACTGCACAAACAATCACCAACCAAAGGTTACGCCGCCGAAGCACTACACATCAGCGAACGCGCCCGCGCTAGGGTTTTATTAGAACTATTAACAGAAGCCAATGCTAAAATCCGTAAAGGCGTTGATCCTAAATTATTAGCGCAAGAACAAAGTCTGCAAGAACAGATTGATGCCAAAGATAAACTGCGTCGAGATTTAATCAGCAAAGCAGCACCAGCCGCAGCAATTCAAGAACTCAAACAAGAAATTGCCAATCTTCTTAATCAATACAAACAACTGCAAACTCAAATTCGCACAACTAGCCCCAAATATGCTGCACTCACAGATCCTGAACCCTTAAAATCAGCGCAAATTCAGCAGCAACTCGATGCAAATACTGTGCTGTTGCAATATTCATTAGGTAAAGAACGCAGCTATCTTTGGGTGGTGACACCAAATTCCCTTGATAGCTATGAACTTCCAGCGCAAGCACAGATAGAAAAAGCCGCAAATAATTTCCGCCAAAGTTTAGTTAAACCATCAGCAACCTCTAAACAACAAGCAGCAGCAGCAACACAACTCAGTCAAATTATCCTCGCTCCAGTCGCCAACAAGTTAGCAAACAAACGCTTGGTAATTGTCGCCGATGGTGTTTTACAAAATATTCCCTTCGCCGCAATCACTGATCCAACCACTCAAGAATCTTATCAACCACTGCTAATCAATCACGAAATTGTCAATCTTCCTTCAGCCTCAACCATCGCCATCCTCAGACAAGAAACGCAAAAACGTCCCAAAGCACCCAAAGCCATAGCGATTCTTGCAGATCCCGTATACAAGGCTGATGATTCACGGGTGACAGGTAAACCAGAGCCACTTTCTATCACTCCTGAATTAGATGTTAGTCCTGCTGATGCAAATAATAAAGATAACAAACCAGAGGACAATTCCATCACTTCTGACTTAGACTTACAACGTTCTGCACTCTCCAGATCAGCGCGAAATTTTAACCGCAACGATTGGGAAAGATTAAACGGAACTCGTGAAGAAGCTCAAGCAATCCTCAAACTCGGTTCAGCAAAAGATAGCCTAGCAGCATTTGGTTTTGATGCTAATTATGACTGGATAACAAACCCGCAACTGAGTCAATATAGTGTAATTCACCTTGCTACCCACGGTTTTGCTGATGATATTAACCCAGAGTTATCAGGCATTGTACTTTCCCTTGTAGACAAGCAAGGTAAACCCCAAAGAGGATATCTGCGATTAAATGATATTTTCAACCTGGATTTTCCGGCTGATTTAATCGTGTTGAGTGCTTGTCAAACTGGACAAGGTAAAGAAATTCAGGGAGAAGGGCTAGTTGGGTTGACAAGAGGATTTATGTATGCAGGTTCACCCAGACTCGTTGTGTCTTTATGGGATGTGGATGATGAAGGAACGAAGGAATTAATGAGTGAATTTTATCGCCAAATGTGGAAAGAAGGGAAATCTCCTGTTGCTGCTCTCCGTGCCGCACAATTAAGTTTGTGGCAAAATCCCAATTGGCGTAAACCTTTGTATTGGGCTGCTTTTACTCTGCAAGGCGAGTGGCGATGACAATTCGTAATTCACGCAATGTGCAACTTAGGTTTGAAACTCCCCTCCAAACCTCTCACGCCAGTCGACTCAAGTCGGCAAACCCTTTCGGTAAAATGTTCGTTAAGTGCATCTGTCCCGCCTCGGAATAAATTCCGAGTCTCATAGCGCAAGTCATCTGAAGATGACTCAACCAAAAATGTATTCCAGTCCACGCTTGGTGGACTTTGGCTATGAGCCTGGAACTTTAGTTCTAGGCGGGATGTGGTTGAACACGAAAATTTTTGACTTGTGTGTACACGGTAGGGGGTTGGGGGTTAGGTTTGAGAGAAAGTTGCACACGGCGTTAATTCGTAATTCGTATATCCATGTTGAGTGTCCGAGATTTTTGTTGGGTTGCGCTGCGCTCCACCCAACCTACGCCTGTTTATTACATTACATCTTCGTAAAGTTCTGCGATTGTTGCCTCAAAATTAATGCTATTGAGTTGAAAATATTTTTCTTGGGATGTGTATGTTTGTAAAACCCACAAATTATCTTCATTACGTCGAAAACATTCAACTCGCTTACGTTTTGTGTTAATTAAAACATATTCTTTTAGACTTTCTATTGCTTGATAATCAGCAAATTTATCACCTCTGTCGAAGGCTTCAGTTGAGTCAGATAGAACTTCGACAATTAAACAAGGAAATCTTTTATGTACAGGTGTTTCTTGATCTCTAGAGTTGCAAGTCACCATCACATCAGGATAGTAATATCGATTTAAAGATTCAATTCGCGCTTTCATCTGGGCAATGTAAACACGACATCCAGAACCGCGCACATGACTCCGTAGAAGTACAGCAAGGTTTCCAGCAACGGTAACATGAGGATCACTTGCTCCAGCCATTGCGTAAATGTAGCCGTCGATGTATTCATGTTTAATGGAGCTTGTTTCCTCCATTTGCAAGTATTCTTCGGGTGTGAAATAGTTTGATTGAGAGGAGGCTGTCATAAACAGGTGTTGGGTGTAAAAGTCAAGGAAGACAAACCTAACATGATGTGAAACCTATTCTTGAAACCCCTCTCCAAACCTCTCCCCGTTGGCGTTAGCCTGCCGTTAGGCAAGCGGAGAGAGGCTTTGAATCTTGCTCCCCTTCCCTTGTAGGGAAGGGGTTGGGGGTTAGGTTCGAGAAAAAGTTGCACACGGCGTAACCTACGATTAATTTTAATTACGAATTACATCAAGTGCAGAAATCATCGTTGGATTTTCGCGGTTCATTTGGGGTGGCGATACGATCGCCCGCAGCGAATTACGAATTGATCTAAGATTGTTGGGTATTGTTTAATTGACGATCACCCACAGACCGATGATTGAAGTTGAACATCTCAGTAAAACTTACGGTTCTACCCCAGCGATTACGGATGTAACTTTTCGGGTTGAACCAGGGGAAATTTTAGGGTTTTTGGGGCCGAATGGCGCTGGTAAAACCACAACGATGCGAATTTTAGCGGGTTATTTACCTGCAACTAGCGGTACAGCGAAAATTTCTGGGTTTGATGTCCATGATAATTCTTTGGCGGTGCGTCAACGCATTGGTTATTTACCAGAAACACCGCCATTATATCCAGAGATGACGGTGGAGGGGTTTTTGCATTTTGTCGCCAGAATCAAAGGCGTACCCGCAGGCGATCGCACTACCAAAGTCAAAGCAGCGATCGCACGCTGTAATTTAGAAGATAAGCAAAAAGTCATTATTCGCAAGCTTTCTAAAGGATATCGCCAAAGAGTTGGTATCGCTCAGGCGATCGTCCATGATCCACCAGCCATTATTTTAGATGAACCCACCGTTGGACTTGACCCCCGCCAAATCATTGAAGTCCGCAATTTAATTAAAAGCCTCGCTGGGACACATACCATCATTTTGTCTACTCACATTTTGCCAGAAGTGAGTATGACTTGTAGTCGTGTTGCTATTATTAATCGGGGAAAAGTCGTAGCTACTAATACTCCCGAAAGTCTGATGACACAGTTGACAGGTGGCTCAGGATATGAATTGGAAATTGATGGCGAAGCGAATCTCGCCAAACAAGTATTACAAAATGTTGCAGGCGTGAGTCTGGTAGAATCAATTCCTGGTCATCATCTGATCAATCCTACAGACGGACGGGCTTATTTGCGCGTGATTGCTCAACCGGGAACCGAACCAGGAAGAGACATCGCCGCCACCTTAATCCGCGCTGGGTTTGGGTTACAAGAAATGCGCCGAGTCAGCGCCACTTTAGAAGATGTGTTCTTGCAACTAACTACAGAAGAAAAGCGTTTTGAACCAGAGACAGACTCAATCGCCAACGAAGGAGAAGCAGCATAAATGGGTATAGTACTGGCGAATATTATTGCCATTTATCGCCGAGAGTTACAGAGTTACTTTGTCTCGCCCTTAGCTTATGCGATCGCTGGGGTATTTTGGTTTATCTCCGGGTTATTTTTTGTCACCATTTTGTTCGGCCCCGATGGAATTTTACCAGCCGTTGCAGCCATCGACTTACAAGGTCAACAAGGTGTACCAGTCCCGTTAATTGATGTCCCTTATGAATTTATTCGGGCATTTTTAGACCGGATGGGTTGGTTATTGCTGTTTATTTTGCCAATTTTGTCGATGGGACTGTACGCCGAAGAACGCAAACGCGGCACATTAGAGTTATTAGCCACCTCACCTTTAACCAATTGGGCGGTAGCAGTTGGCAAATTATTAGGTGTGGTGACATTCTTAATTACAATGGTCGCACCACTGTTGATATTTGAAGCGATCGCCATTGGTGCTTCTAACCCTCCCATGTCGCCAGTGATTCTTCTAGTTGGTCATTTAGGCTTAATTTTGCTGGCAGCCGCAATTTTATCACTGGGAATGTTTATTTCTTCCTTAACAGACAGTACAATTCTGGCTGCTGTGATGACCTTTGCCTTAGTTTTATTACTGTTATTTGTGGATTTAATAGCTAAAAGTATAGGCGGCCCCGTGGGCGAAGCGATCGCTCATTTATCATTACTCAAACATTTCAACACCTTTATTCAAGGAATTTTTGACACCAGCGCCTTAATTTTATTTGCTAGTTACATTTTTTTAGGTATCTTTCTCACAGCACAATCAATTGATGCTCTGCGTTTTCAACGGCAATAAATAAGTAGTCATTAGTCATTAGGAGCCAGTGCGTTGGGCGGCTTCGCCGACTTGTAGCAACTGGCGTTCATTGGTTAAGACAAATGACAGAGGACAAAATATGAAAAAAATCACAAAAAAGCAACCTTGGAAATATTTGTTTTGGCTGGGGCCGTTTCTATTTATGGTCGGTTTCACAGCCGGGTTAGTATCTGGTAGCTGGGGACTATTACCCCTAGCATTTATGATTCCCGGAATTGCCATTATTGGATTTTGGGTATTTTGGCAAAGTCAGCACAGCCGTTGGTGGGCGAGTCGTTCTACCCAAGCCGGAACTAATGCGGTTGTTGCGACTGCGGCTGTGTTGGTAATTTTAGGGTTAATTAACTTTTTAGGTGTTCGTTATCAACTACGCCAAGATTTAACTGAAACTCAGTTATTTACCCTTGCACCCCAATCACAAGAATTAGTCCGCCGGCTACCACAAACAGTCAAAATTTGGGTATTTGATACTAATCAAAATCCCCAAGATAGAGAATTATTAGAAAATTATCAACGTCAAAGTTCTAAATTTCAATTTGAATATGTTGACCCCCAAAGCCGACCCGGAATCGCAGAAAGATTTGGGGTGAAAGAATATGGAGAAGTTTATTTAGAATCGGGTAACAAACGCCAATTAGTGCAATCTTTAAATGTCAACGAACGTTTATCAGAAATTAAATTAACTAACCGACTACAACAATTAATTAATTCCACAGTTATTAAAGCTTACTTTGTCCAAGGTCACGGTGAACATCCCCTGACTGGTGGTGAAAGCGGTATTTCTCAGGCTGTGCAAGGATTAAGCGAGAAAGGTTACACCGTTGAACCACTCAACTTAGCTGATAAATTGCAAGTTCCCAATGATGCTGCTGTTGTAGTAGTAGCAGGTGCTAAACGTGGCTTTTTTGACGCAGAGGTGAAAGCTTTACAAGATTATCTCAATCGTGGCGGTAACTTGCTGTTGATGATTGACCCTGATACTGACCCCAAACTCAGTCCTTTATTACAACAGTGGGGTGTGCGTCTCGATAATCGTTTAGCCGTCGATGTTTCCGGTGCAGGTGTGGGACTCGGCCCCGCAGCACCCATCATCACAGACTACGGACAACACCCAATTACCAAGGATTTTGGCAACGGAATTTCTTTTTATCGCTTGGCTAGACCAGTAGAAATTACCTCCGTGGCTGGTGTTGAGTCTACGCCCCTAGTGCGAACCAAAGCCTATCCTAATAGTTGGGCGGAAAGCGACCTAAAAAGCGAAAAATTAGAATTCAACCCTGACAAAGACCTCAAAGGGCCACTAACTTTAGGCGCGGCGTTGACGAGAAAATTACCAGCAACACCCACACCGACAACCCAAACAACGCCTACTCCCACAGCTACACCAACACCAACAACCCCAGCAACACCATCACTGTTACCCACACCAACAACCCCAGCAACACCCTCACCTTTACCAACTCCAATAACCCAAGCAACTCCCACACCTACAACAGCCGAGAAATCTGAACAAACTCCGAAAGAATCACGCTTGGTAGTCTTCGGAAATTCAGACTTTGCTACTGATGGAGTTTTTCAACAGCAATTAAATGGTGATGTATTTCTCAACTCTGTATCTTGGCTGAGTCAACAAGATCAGCAGACTCTTTCTATTCGTCCCAAAGAACCAAAAAATCGTCGCATCACTTTATCAACATCACAAGCCAATGTTTTAACATTGTCATCTTTGTTGGTATTACCTTTGCTTGGCTTTTTAACAGCTGCTTTTATTTGGTGGCGAAGAAGATGAAGAGGGAAAGTATGAAGTGTGAAGTCTGAAGTCTGAAATTTCATTATTCTGCTTTTTGACCATTGACAAATGACAAATGACAAATAACAAATGACTATTCCAAAGACAACTTTAATTTTGGTATTGTTGGCGCTGGGTTTGGGTGGTTTCGTGTATTTCTATGAAATTAGAAATGCAACTCAGCAAGAAGAAGTCAAGGCGAAACAACAGCAAATTTTCACGTTTGCGGAAGATGATGTGCAGTCTTTGACAGTGAAAACCAAAGCTTACACTCTGATGTTGGAACGCAACTCTCAGGGGAGTAATCCTAAATGGTTGCTGAAATATCCAGTATCAGATTCAGCCAATGATGCGATCGTTTCTTACCTAACGGATTTGTTGGTTAAAGGTAAAAGCAATAACACTGTATCAACCTCTGCTAACCAACTAACAGAATTTGGTTTAGCTCAACCCAACGCCACCATTGAGATTAAACTGAAAAATCAGCAAACCCATCAGTTAATTTTGGGCAAATCTAATTTTAATAATCGTTTTGTGTATGCTCAAGCTGACTCAGGTACACAACCAAACGGCAATATCAATGTATTATTAGTATCTACCGATTTTGTCAATGCCGTTAACAGGGAGTTATCAGAATGGCGACAAACTGTTGATAACAGTAAATCAACACCTTTACCCACTAATCTTCCTCTCCCAACACCTTAGAAGAAGTATGAAGTATGAAGTATGAAAAGTGAATATAGCAGTTCTCATTCCAGTGAGGTACATTTCCCTAGCCTCTAGCCTCTAGCCTCTTTTCTCCATCTACTTGTACTGCACTCAACCAAGAAACGCTATAAACTCAAATAAAATTTATTGAATTACGCATTATTTTATGTCCACGACAACTGCCACCCTGCTCATTTCTTGTCCTGATCAAAGAGGACTTGTTGCCAAAATTGCTAACTTTATTTATGCCAATGGTGGCAATATTATTCATGCAGATCAGCACACAGATTTTTCGGCGGGGTTGTTTCTCACTCGTATAGAATGGCAGTTAGAAGGATTTAACTTACCTAAAGATTTAATTGGCCCAGCGTTTAATGCGATCGCACAACCTTTGGGCGCTAAATGGCAACTCCATTTTTCTGATACTATACCACGCATCGCAATTTGGGTCAGCCGCCAAGACCACTGTCTTTATGATTTAATTTGGCGACACCGTGCTAAAGAATTTGCCGCCGAAATTCCGTTAATTATTAGCAATCATCCTCATTTAAAAGTAGCCGCCGAGCAATTTGGGATTGATTTTCATCACATTCCCATTACAAAAGAAAACAAACCAGAACAAGAAGCTAAACAATTGGAATTATTGCGGCAATACAAAATTGATTTGGTTGTATTGGCAAAATATATGCAAATTGTCAGTTCTGATTTTATTGCTCAATTTCCTCAAATTATTAATATTCACCACTCATTTTTACCAGCTTTTGTTGGTGCAAATCCCTATCACAGAGCTTTTGAAAGAGGCGTAAAAATCATTGGTGCAACTTCTCATTATGTGACTCAAGATTTAGATGCAGGGCCAATTATTGAACAAGATGTAGTGAGAGTTAGCCACCGCGATGAAGTAGAAGATTTGGTCAGAAAAGGTAAAGATTTAGAGAGAATAGTATTAGCTAGAGCGGTACGATTACACTTACAAAACCGTGTGTTAGTTTATGGTAATCGCACAGTCGTATTTGAGTAAATTACTAAATTAGGTTGCTCAAATACTCGATAAACTTATTGCTGCTTTCCGGACTGATAAACCTCTGGTAATCGCCACCAAGGAACATGAGGATATTCGTGATGTTCTTTATGATAACCAAAATGGTAGCAAGTAATAAATGACCAAAACACAGGTAAATGTGTACTGCGTGTACAGTGCGGACTTGTGTATCCTTCTGCAAGTCTTCTATGAGGAAGAAATGTGCCGAAATAAAATAATTGAATTGAACTCAAAATAGATGGTATACACCAAAATAAAATCAGATTAGCTTCATGTATATTACAGATATATCTCAGAAAAATATATACCAATATAAATCTTAGATGTTGTCGCCAATTCCAATATGATTTAATAAAGTTAAAATACCAAGCGAAAAAGTTTTGCTGCTGATGATCATAAAAATCTGGGTCATCTTTAGTAGCAGGATAGCGGTGATGTGACCAGTGTTTTTGGAGTAGCTCTTGATAAGAAAATAGTGCGTACAAAAATACACATATTCTACCTATCCAATTATTAATTTTAGGATTCTGGGGAAAAACTACACCGTGCATCGCATCATGAGCAGTAATAAATAATCCTGTATATAAAAATGTCTGCCAAAGTAACACTATAGCTATTAAGGGAATTGGGGTTTGATAAATATTGATTAAAAAAAATAGTGTGATACTTATTACCCACAATCCTAAAATCAGACCAGCAATGAGAATACCTGGAGATGTTTTTGCTTCTGCATTAATAACAAAATCTGGCTGTTTCGATTGTGATGATAAGGAATCAATCTGAGTCATCCGCAAATCCTGGATTTTTAATTTATATCTATTGTATAGGGATTTATTTGCTCATTTTTTTTATTTTAAGCTTTGCTCTAATTGCTAGATATTGTGATATATGAAATAAGTAATTCAATCATCCATCTTGAGCCACACACACAGCATATTCTTTGCAAGTAAGCATAAATATTGGATTTGCAACTCAAACCCATCTATGGAGACTGACAAATTAAGTAGCCAAGAATTGTGTTTTTAAACTTCATAAATTTCTAATGGTAAGTTATCTGGGTCTTGGAAAAAGGTAAACTTCTTACCCGTAATTTCATCAACCCTAATATTTTCTGTCTCTATGTTGTGCAAGTTTAAGTCAGCCACGGTTGCTTCTAGATTTTCCACAGCAAAGGCTAAATGTCTTAAACCACAAGCTTCAGGATTGCTGAATCGTTGGGGAGGATTGGGAAAAGAAAATAATTCAATTTGGGTATGTTCATTAACACGTAAATCTAGTTTATAAGAGTTTCTGGCGGCTCGAAATGTTTCTTGAATAATGGCAAAGCCGAGAACTTCTACGTAAAATCTTTTCGAGCGTTCATAGTCGGAACAAATAATTGCTATGTGATGAATGCCAAGAGTTTTCATAAAGATGAATTATTTGAGTATAGGCGATCGCACTTTATTTATAGCAAAAGGCAGGAGAAAAAGTCTTAATATTCCTGGCGTTCAAGCTTTCAAATGAATAATTAAACGCCGATGAACGCAGATAAAAACGCTTAGATATCTGGATTGCTGTATGAAAAGTTGATTTGTTTTTCTATATTGTCTTGGTCTTGGGTTACTTGAAAAGCAATAAATTCTTCAATATTATTTTGAATAGTTTGGCAAATTTTATCTAATGGCAAATCATTATGGTCGTAACCAAAAGGATTTTCAATTTCTACGCCAATTTCTTCAATACCAAACAAAGCAAAACTGACAAGAGCGACAAATACACCTGTCCACCAACCTAAATCTTTAACAAAATGAAAGGGCAGAATTAAACAATAGATGAGTAATAATTGATTGAGATGAATTACATAAGCCGGGGGAATTGGTGTTTTTAAAATACGTTCGCAGCCGCCGACATTATCCATCAAGTTATTCATGAGAGTGTGAATACTAGTCAATTGATAATTCGTTAACAGACCGCGTTTATATTCTTGCTGTAAGTATTTTCCTAACAGGCGGGATATTTCTAAAGGCATGTTTTGAATATTTTGCAAATTGCTATATTGAGCCGGGGAAACCCAAGGCTTTAATTCTTCACTGGCTGGTTCATAACGAAGATATAATTTTTTGGCGATCGCAAATGCTGGTAATAAACGTAAAGCGGCTATTTTGCGTTCTCTGTCGCTGGCTTCAACTTCATCCACGGCGACCCAAATTTTCCAAGCTAAATTGCGGACAGTATTAACTGTACTCCCCCAAAGTTTTCTCCCTTCCCAAAATCGCTCATAAGCTGTATTAGTCCGAAAAACTAACAACAAACCCAAAACAATGCTAGGAATCACACCACCTAACATTGGTTCAGAAACTGGTAGTTGCCAAAAGTGAAGACAAGAAATCAAAAATCCAAATGCACCACAAAACAGAGAACGTTCTAAAACCCCAGGAATTACAGAACCTTGAAATCTCAGTATTTCTTTAATCCATGTTTTTTTAACAGGGGTTTGACTTTTTTTAACCATAAATATTTATCAATTTTTCACATTAATCAACTTATTATCTGACAGGCATCCAGCCGTTTTCTGTGCATACTCCGGCTTCGCTTCTGGGTGGAATACACCAATAATTTTTGCCATCAAATATGAGATTTTCTTGAATATAATTTAATTCTGAAATTGGTCTCCATTCTTGTTCGCCAGCCTCATCATAATATCGATACTGTTCTCCTTTGACTTCTAAACCTTGATCAGTGCCGCCAAGTACATAAAACCCTGGTTTAATTGGCGCAGATGTAGCTGCGATTAAAGCTGATTCGCAAACTGTTGCATCACCTTTGCAACCTTTGGCAATTTGTCCATTAGCTGCAAGGCTGTAAACTTTACCGTCTTTAAAAAGTAATCCAAAACCACTGCCATCTTGCAAGATGATGGGATTGGAGAATTTGCCTTGGTATTGAATGGAACTTTGAAATTTACCATGAAGTGTAACTATCGTAGTGCCATCAGGTGCGATCGCAATTGATTGACCTGTGCCACTGCCTCCGAGAAAATTAAATGAGCGAGTACCGATAAATGGTGGTTTTTCTGGACGAGAAGACTGTGAAGTTTGTTGATTGCCATTTTTCTCAATTGACCAATGCCAAACAACTCGTTCTGTATTACTACGGTCAGCGATGGTGGCTGAAATCCACAATAGTTCTCCGGCTTGGTTGGTAAATTCAAATCGACAAGCACCAACACCTGTCCCGGAACAGTCTTTCACCTCTGTATATCCGAAATCATATAATTCTTTCACAGAGCTATCTTGAAGATTAGGCGCATCGCCTTGTAGATTCGGTTGCCAACCTTGTTGAAGCACTTGTTCTCGTGCTTTTTGATATGGCATACCTGCTTGGAGATTCAGCTTGGAGACGGGATTGCTAGTGTGAGGAAGTTGGGCTTGATTTGTGGTGGTGGGAGGATTTAAGCTTTTGCTTTGCTGCACATTGGAAGTTGCAAAACTAGTACATCCATTTGCGATCGCTCCTACTAAAATTGTCACAAGAGTACCTGCGATCGTATAACCACACAATTTCATGTTTTCTCCCTCAGTGATACTTGCCAGCGACAAAATCAATAATTTAAGTAGAGTGCAAGTTATATTTTGATGAATAATTATTTATCGCACAATAATTTATCTGATGCCAGAAGCAAACTAGTAGACTGACACAGCTAATTTATGGCAATCATCGAAATTCCATCCGCGTCCATCCGCGTTTATCTGCGGTTAATTTTATTTCATCTCTAATGCAACATTTTAGTCGTGTCAGTCCATTACTTAATTTGGTCTTATCAAATTTCACGCAAAAGATAAGACAAATAGCCTGCGTTGGCTAGGCAGGCTTTGTTTATCTATCCCTAGACTTCCAGTCTGAGGGCTTTAAGTTACTGATATTTAGTCATACAACCAAGTATTAGCCGCAAAATCATCTTTTGTTTCTGCTGGCATATCAGGGAGTTTTTCGGGGACGCGGTGAGATTTTCTGTAATCAGTTTGATGATAATTGTCTTTTTTCTGAGGAACAATACTAGCCTTTGGTTGTTGTAGGGCTTTATTTTCTTCGATGAGTTTAGAATTTGCTTCTGCCAGTTGAAGTACAGTGGTTTTTGCTTCTTCTAGTTCTTTGGTTAGGCGTTCTACAGAGGCTTGCTGTTCTGATAAAGCTGATTGTAATTCTTTAATTTGTTTTTGTAGAGCTTTTTCTGTGTCCTGATTTTTTTCTAAAGTTGTTTTTAAGTCTTTAATAGTAGCTTCTAAGTCTGCTTTGGTGGGAGTATTACGTTTAGCAGTGGTTGATTCATTTACATCTTCATCTGCGGCTGTTGTTGATTCCACAACTTCCACAGCCGGAACTTCGATTGCACCTTCGTCTACTGCACTATTTGGTGTTAATTTTTGTGCTTCTGCTTGAATTAAGTCAGAAAGATTTTGTTTCCTAGCCATTATTTTCTCCAATCACGCTGTAATTCATCAGCCACGCGGCGATAGTCTGATTCCGCCTCCCAAGCATTTTTGCCTCGCCATTGATTGATTGCAACACCCTCTAATGCGGCTCTTTCGTGGGCTTTATAGGTACGGATGAAGCCTTTACAAACAGGGATACCTAGCTTAACGAGAGAGTTTTGTGCTTCCATTGCTTCACCAATACTCCGCGCATCGACTTTAGTTAAGAGTACACGATGGGGAACTCCTGTGGGGACGACGGCTGATTTTACTGTTTCAATCAAAACAGCTAAATCCATTGCGGATGGGGGTGTAGGTAAAAGTATATAATCTGCGATCGCTACTACTGTTGCCAATGCTTCAGAGTGCAAAGCTGGAGGCGTATCCACCACTACTAAATCGTAACCTTTTATTTTACGTAAATGGCCTAATAGCTGTGGATCTGTTTCTTGCGATAAATCAAATCCCATTCCTTGATCATTGCGTCCAAACCACC
Source organism: Nostoc sp. FACHB-190 (assembly GCF_014696905.1). Taxonomy (NCBI): domain Bacteria; kingdom Bacillati; phylum Cyanobacteriota; class Cyanophyceae; order Nostocales; family Nostocaceae; genus Nostoc; species Nostoc sp. FACHB-190. The sequence goes on along the minus strand of NZ_JACJQW010000004.1, from coordinate 231,935 downwards.
AACTAGCAGAACCTTGAATATCTGCATCTACCAGCAGCACTGTTTTTCGTTTAGAAAATTGTGCAGCTAAATTGATTGAGGTAGTCGTTTTGCCGACTCCTCCTTTACCGTTGAGGATAGCGACGATTTTTGGCACTGCTTCTACGATTTGAGATTTTGGATTGGAGATGGCTTTAGGTGTCGCATTTTTTGCAAATTGCTATGGCTTTCTATCCCGCCATACAAAAATATACCGCTTTGTGTGACCCGCAGCACAGGGAAAAATCGCCAAAATAAAAATAGTCATGATAAATTCTGACGAGATTTTATGACAGTAATTAACAGCTTGCCTGATGGGCCAAGAATACCGTATTGGCTGCGAATGATTAAGTTTATCTTTCGACCGATAGATTATGTCGAAGATTTTGCCAAGGTTTACGGTGATAACTTTACAGTTTGGGGAAATGGGGAGAATCAACTTGTTTATTTTAGTCATCCCCAAGCACTAGAGCAGATTTTTACTACTGATGCAAGTTATTTTGAGGCTGGCAGAGGTAATCAAATTTTAAGATTTTTGCTTGGTGATCATTCCTTGATATTACTCGATGGCGATCGCCACCAACGCCAACGCCAATTACTCACACCGCCTTTTCATGGTGAGCGAATGCGGGCTTACGGTCAAACTATCCGCGAAATCACCCAAGAAGTTAGCCATGAATGGGTGATAGGTAAACCTTTTAATATCCGCACTTCTATGCAAGAAATCACCTTGCGCGTTATTTTGCGGGTGGTATTTGGTGTGGATGAAGGGCCGATGTTTCAACAACTGCGCCCATTACTCACTTCTACCTTAGACATTATGAGTTCACCTTTGATGTCTAGTGCTTTCTTCTTTCGGTTTCTGCAACAAGACTGGGGCGCATGGAGTCCTTGGGGAAAAATTGTCCGCCAACTCCAACAAATTGATCAACTCATTTATGCACTCATTCAAGAACGCCGGGCTGAAACTGGGCAGAATCGCCAAGATATCCTCAGTTTACTGATTGCCGCACGTTATGATGATGGTCAACCAATGTCAGATGTCGAATTACGCGATGAATTAATGACAATGTTGGTTGCTGGACATGAAACCACAGCTTCCGCATTAACTTGGGCTTTTTATTGGCTTGACCTTTTACCAGAAGTCCGCGAAAAATTACTCCAAGAATTGTCTACTTTAGGCGCTAACCCAGAACCAAGTGATATTGCCAAATTGCCTTATTTAACAGCCGTTTGCCAAGAAACCTTACGGATCTATCCAATTGTAATCACTGCTTTCTTTCGGGTGCTAAAATACCCAATTGAAATTATGGGCTACAAATTACCCGCAGGTACAAGAGTTCTGCCTAGTATTTATTTAGCGCACCATCGCCCAGAAGTTTACCCACAGCCAAACCAATTCAAACCAGAACGCTTTTTAGAAAGACAATTTTCCCCTTATGAATATTTACCCTTTGGTGGCGGAAATCGTCGGTGTATTGGTTTAGCCTTTGCTCAGTATGAAATGAAAATTGCCCTCGCCACAATTTTGTCGCAGTTCCAAGTCTCTTTACTAAATAAACGCCCAGTGCGTCCCGTACGTCGTGGTTTAACTTTAGCTTCACCCGCCGGAATGCAAATGGTAGCCACACCACAACACAAATGCTGAGTAACGTACACTGAGCGAAGTCGAAGTGTACGTTTCGCTCATTGTACGTCTTATCAATATTGCCAGGATGTTTACCAATCAACACAAAGAAAACCAATAAATTGGATCTTAGTAAGCAATTTGGCAGATTGTTGACTTATTTTGCCAAACTGTTTACTGATTTTGGTATATTCCACAAGTAAAATGTCATATTGCTAACTTATTTTGTTAAATTGCTGACTGTTTTTGGTGTATTCCGCAAGTAAAATGCCATACTGCTAACTCATTTTGCCGAATTGTTTACTAATTTTGGTACATTACGCAAATAAAATGCCATATTGCTTTTTAATTCCAGTACATTCCGCAAGCAAAATGCCATATTTTATATAGCAATCCTAAATTAGTCGTGAAAAACATAGATATGGAAACGAACCGCCAAAAACGAGGCAGCGCGTTGGACGGGTTTCCCGGCTTGAAGCGACTGCCGTGCCAAGGACGCAAAGGGAAGAAAGAAGAAAAAGATATAGAAATTTTACAAATGATTTAGGGCTGCTATATAGCAGTAGTTGGAACCCCACCCCGCATTTGCTGACGCAAACGCTCCCCTCCCCGCAAGCGGGGAGGGGTTGGGGGTGGGGTTGAAATGTACCTCATCTAACCGAGAACCGCTATATTCTGCACCAAGCAACTGTAAAGAGTATGGCGAAACAAAAACCTTACACCCCTCACACCCTTTCACCCTTTTTTAAAAGACAACCTCGGTACTGAAATCTTAAATACTAGAAAGGTTGTAAATTTCTGCTTGCAAGTTAGCTCTGGCAGATGCTTCAGCCACCTCAAACATTAGAGGTGTAAAATATATACGCTGTCTTTGCAGAAATTTTTCCAGGACTTGTTTGCGCCCTTGAATATATTCTGATTCTGTTACCCAAGCATATTCTTGACGAATAGCATCAGCATATTTTTGATAATCAACAGAGCCAGCAGCTAAAATTGCCAAATCAGCATCTAATAAAATTTGGCTATCAATATCGTCATTAGCTGCTTTATGGTGTTTGGTGTTGAGAATGAGACGCTGAACAGTTGTAATTTGATTTTGGGGAATTGCCAGATAAGTTAATACCTGTCCAGCATATTCAGCACTTTTGGCTTCGTTATCTGGTGCTTGAGAAGCATACACTACATCATGAAACCAAGCTGCAAGCTGCACAACAGGCAAATGTTGAGCATAAGCTTGCAAAGCTTGAATGTTATGCAACACATTATCAATATGTTGCAGTGTATGGTAGTAACGCCCAGGGGTATGATATGCGTCAACTAATTGAGTAAAAGTTGTGGCTATTTTATCTTGGTCAACGCCAAAAAATTGCAGTGTGTGTTGCCAGTGATGAAATAATTTATGTGTTTCCGCCACTCCCCACTCCTTATTTCCTATAGGAATTACGCAGAACAACAATAAATCAAGGGTATAAGGGTGCAGGGGTGCATCTATCTAAAATCATACCCATACACCCATTTTTAAAGCATATCTATTTTTCAAAGTATTGAAATTACATTTCTCCTCCAGACGTACACTGAGCGTTCGCGCAGCGTCTCCGATAGGAGAAGTCGAAGTGTACAGCACTCAGCACTTGGCTACAACTGAGAAAACAGTGCTTCCCAATTAATTACAGCAGGTCTGGTTCCTTGATTGATGATGTCAAAAGCTTTATTAGTGGTAGATGGTATAGAAATTGATTCTACACAAGCGGCGGCAACATCGATACGGCTGGCATCTCCTGATAAGGTGTCGCCTTGACCTAAAACTACACCCAACTTACCATTAGTAGTGGCTTTGAGGAGAGTATTCAAGTCATAGGAAGTGAAAGGCCCGTCAATTAAACGACCAGGGCGAATGATAGTGTATGGTAAACCAGAATTAGCGATCGCAGTTTCACCTTTTTGTTTAGCATCCAATACACCAAAAGCATTCAGCACACTAAAGGGAAATTTATCTTTGCGGTAAACACCACAAGAAGACACAAACACAAATCGTTGCAAATTGCGAGGTGCAGCCGCTACCAAATTACTCACCCCCTCAGCATCCACCTTCGCCGGCGTATTTTTTGCCTTAGCTTCCCGATATTCAGCATCCAGAAAAATTTGTCCCCATTCTAAAAAATTTGGTTGAGGGTCAAAGTCCCATCTCGTTGAAGGAAAAGCAGTTGTGCCAGTACAACAGATAATGTGAGTAATATTCGGCATCGCTGCTGGCAATGTGTCAGCCTCCCGGATATCTCCTACAGCAATTTCTACTTTGTTATCAAACATCTTTTGGGCTTTTGCCGCATTGCGAGTCAGGACGCGCACCTTGACATTCTTCTTTAGCAGCTTTCCTACAACCAACTGCCCAACCCCACCAGTAGCACCAACAACCAGCACCAAATCTTCAGCACTCATAACTTTCTCTAGGATGGTCTATTCCTAATCTACTCAAAATCTAGACCAGTCTGTTTGTTTCCCAGGGGAGATATTCTTTTTAGATTGACACAGTGATAAGCAAAATCAAGAGTTTGAGGGAGGGTGAAGGGTTATAGGGGTGTAAGGAAGCAAAAACTCTTACACCCTCACACCCCTACACCCAGTCTCTGACACTCAAAAGCCCAGCCATAATGGCCGGGCTTTTGAGAAAGGCAGTGGGGCTATATTCCCCAAATTTACATATAGAGTTTCTGTATAAATCGCTGTACTGATAGGTAATACCACTACACCAAGATGAATTCCGGAAACCGAGGAAAAATTTTTTGGGAATTTGTCTAACTATTTTGAACTTACGCACACAGTTTCTCTGTAGAAACTGGGTGAAAGGGTGTAAGGGTATAGGGTGTAAGGATTTATCCAAAATCCTTATTTTTTAATTACGACTTGCGAATTGCGAATTGGTATAAGTCCTATATTTTGGACAATATTCATGCACAACTAACAACCCCAGCCTTTAGGATTTAAATGGAGAGTCTGGTTTTAGCAACGGATGAACAATACATTGGGTAGCTGGGAAGAATGGGTAACTGTCTTGGGTTATGTGGCGTTTACGGTGTTTATCATTGGTTGTGTGTTTGCCACCCAGAAAAAATAACTCCGAGAAAAGTCAAGGTTTTTTGAAAAACTTACAGATGAACTGTCCAGGGTCTTGATTTTCCAATGGTACAACAGTCCCATCTGACTGAGTTTTGACTTTTTGACGGCAGTTGTATACTTCCAGGGGTCTTTTTTTGCCATCCACACTCAGAACTGCCCGATACTCCCAATAATTTTTGGCGCTGCGGTTAATACTGAGAATGCAAATCTGATGACCATTGTAATTACGGCAGACAGCAGCATACGCGGGGAAAATGTAGAAATTTGAGAGTATCACTAGCAATATCAGAGCAAAATATTTCATCTTGGGCAATTTCTCTTAAATCTACTCTCAATACGGTTCGGATAAGAAACTTACTTGTGTAGGCAAGCAAGGGTGCAGGGGTGAAAGGGGGAACGAAGGTACGCTCTCCCCTGCACCTGAAGCTCCTCCGCCCCCCTGCTCACCTCAACAGATACATTTGTTAACCAAACCGTATTGAAACTCTCACCGATTGAGATGCTGTAAGTCATGTCTATAACAAGCGTTAGCACAACAACTGTTAGTAGGCATTTTAGCGGCGATCGCACCTTCGTCAGCACACAATCATTAATTATTTGCTAATTTTTGCCGTTCATGTGGCATAACCTAAGATAATCCCCATGATTTGAGTTATGACGTGAACTTAAACATCTGCAAAACCAGCCTGGATCACATGCTATTCTTAACTTGTTTTGCTACAACCAGATGCGGAGGTTTAATTCACAAACATTCTCAAATCAAATGGATAAGCCTGACTACACTATATTATTGATGTGAAATGGAGGGGTATATTTTTATCTCGTTAAAAAATAAATAAATAATTATAATTCTGTTTATGTTAATAAATAAAGTAAATAACAATTAGTGTTTGTTAAAATAACAATGGCATAAGTAGAATTTTATTATAAATAGTATATTTAGAAAAATATAGATTGCTTGCAAGTAAACTTTTAAGCTTTCAAGCATTAAGTTAGTATCAAATAAAAACAAGGAACAGCGCATGAAATTTGGAATTGATATCGGCCATAACTCTCCACCAGATACAGGTGCTAGAGGCATCAGAATAGAAGATAATTTAACACTGGAAGTAGGCAATAAAGTTATAGAAAAACTCAAAGCATTAGGTCATGAAGTGATACCATGCAGACCAGACCGTCCGACATCTTCGGTGAAAGACTCACTTTCACAAAGAGTCAATAAAGCTAATGCTAATCGAGTTGAACTCTTTGTATCCATACATTTTAATGCCTTTAACGGTCAAGCCAACGGTACAGAAGTTTTTGCAGGTAGTGAAACAAGTCGAAGAATAGCAAAATCTGTATTAGATGAAATTATCAAACTAGGTTTTTTTAATCGTGGTGTTAAAAGTGGTTCTCACTTATTTGTCATCCGCAATACAAATATGCCGGCGATTTTAGTTGAATGTTGCTTTATTGATTCGCAAAAAGATATTAATCTGTTTAATTCAGAAACAATGGCTAATGCTATTGTCAAAGGTTTAACAGGTCAAGTTCCAACTACTCCAGTTCCGCCAGTACCAGATGAAGAACAGAATGTTGATACAACAACCCTAAGATTGCAAAAAGCCTTAAACCGATTAAAAATTACCGATAAAAATGGTAAGCCCTTGGTAGAAGATAATGTACTGGGCGAAATCACGAGTTCTGCTGTAGAAAACTTTCAAAAAATTGTCGGAATAGCCGCATCAGGTGTTGCTAACACATCTACATGGAATGCAATTAATTTGATTTTGGCTAAACGCATTATCCGCCCCAACCATGCTGGTGGAACAGTTGTGAGATACTTACAATATCGTGTAGGTGTAGAAGCTGATGGGATTTACGGGCCACAAACAGAAGCAGCAATTAAAAAATATCAGCAGCAAAATGGTTTAACTGCTGATGGAATTGTTGGGCCAAATACTTGGCAAAAATTAATTGGCTAATTATTAGCAATTAAGTCAGGCAAAATAAAATCGGGCTTACGTATAAAGATTTTCTGTGAAGACTGGGTGAAAGGGTATGGGGTGTGAGGGTTTTAGATACACACACCCTCTCCCCAATCATTGATTTTTAGTTTTTATGCGTCAGTCCTATAAAATATTTTGCCTGGAGAAATTAGCCACGATTTTTCTCTAATAGCAGCATCATAATTAAACTTAACAAAATCTGTTGTTCTTCGCGATCGCTAATTTGATCAACAGCTTTAATAATAAATTTCCGCGACAAGAAAGTCGGAATTTTCTCCAACCGCATCACCACCGTACCATCCGCCCGACTCACCAAATAGACAGGGTTGAACACAAAACCAGTAAACATACCCACAACGGGAATTTCGGCAAATAAAGCATCCGCAACCTTCACCCAAGGATTTTTTTCTTGGATAGTTAAATAAGTATTTTCGCCATCAAAAATGTCATACCGCGCCCGCCAAATAGATTTTAAACCGCGACGTTTGACCGCACCGATATTTGTACCGTTAGTGTCGCTAAATTCATAACGAGCCGAGAAATCAATAATGCGATCGGCTTTGATGTAGTATTGAGGGTTAGTTTGTTCAGCATCAGCAAAAATTGTTATCGCTTCTTTGAGCTTAAAAAGTTTCTGTTTAACGTAGAAAACTAAATTACCCTGAGCGTTAACAATAGAAATTTGGGGTGCTAATGCCCAAAATTTAAATGTAAGTTCCAAAGGATACTGCATAATTCAGTAGAAGCAACAAGGTTGATGGCTCTATTAATCCCAAAATCAGTAAATAACCAATGTTTTTGTAACTAATATATACAAACTGATATATTCCTTGACTGAAATTGATATTTTATTTTTTTTGGAGGTTGTTTGAAAAGTAACTGGTTGTGATTATTAGCACATTTAAGCTTACATATATAGGACTCATATTTGATTTCTGTAGGACTTACGCAAAAAAACGAAAAAATAAGGTTTTAGAACAGGGTGCAGGGGTATGAGGGTGTAAGGGTGTAATTATCCAAAACCCTTACACCCCATACCCTTTCACCCTCACACCCAATCCCCACAGAAAATTTTGATGCGTAAGTCCTGTTCTGAAAAAAATCAGTATACCCAGGTCAGGCTTTTTCCTACTCCCTACTCACCATTCCCTACTCCCTGCCTATCGCGCTTGCGCTGCGCTTCTCTGCGAGACGCTTTGCGAACGCGCACCACACAACTAGATTCAGAAATCAAATCGGATTCCTCTAGCTCATTTCTAATTAGGAATTTTATTCAGTTTTCTCGTCATCAAAAAGCCTTTAAATCTCCGCCAGTTGGCTTTGACAACTTTCCATTGTTGTAGTATGTGCAGAAGAATCAAAGCTAAAAATGTATAGGCTATCCAAAAATGAACGCTTCGACCTAAGTCTACTAAACTAGAGTTTTGTGGGAAAAAATCTGGTAAAGTCAACCAAAAAAAATTGACATTGTTACTTTTATAAGAATTGGAAAAAAAGAACCCACTAACTGGAACTGCAAACATCAAGAGATAAAGCAGAGTATGGAGTATAAATTTACGTGTCCATTCAGGCGTAAATCTTGGCAAATTTTTAGTGTATTTTCGCCACCATACCTGCAACAACACTAAAATCCGCCAAGTTAGCAAAGCTACTACCAAAGCTCCGATTGATTTATGAAAATCATATAGTTCTGATCTGAATAAAGTTCCACGGGATAAACGCGCCATACCTGAACCAGTTATAAATAAAACTAAATAACAGGCAGACATGATCCAATGTACAGACATGAGTTGCTTAAACGCAGAATTAATCCTACCTTTCTTAACTGCTGATGTTAAATTCATATCAATACATCTGAATTTTGTTATGGTTTTAATTCACAGTGCTATCGGGCGTTTTTTGGTTTTGTCGCTAAGTAAGTAATTATCTTACTTAAATAATCTTAATATATTTTATTTTTTTGCGGTTGTGTGAAAAGTAGTTGGTTGTGATTGTTAGCACGTTTACGCTGACAAGGGTGGAGGAAACCGAATATCTGCATTGAAATTTTCTATATTTGCTGAAAGATGAATAGGTAAAACATATTCGAGATTGTCGTGAGGACGAGGAATAATATGAAAAGAAAGCACCTCACCACCATTGACGCGAGATATTGCGGCTAGTCCTGAGACGACTGCAACGTTAACTTCCCCAACTTCTCCCCGAATCAGTACGGTTATTCTGCCCAAGTCAGTATTTTCGTAACCAACAAAAGTAATACAAGCAGCTTTACACATAGCATCTGCCGCTTCTACGGCGGCGGGAACTCCATAAACTTCAATCATCCCTAGCGCAAGTGTCATACTGATTTTCTCTGACCGAATCTGTTCTGCTGTTGTTCCAAATTGTAAATCAATGAGAACATATAGCGTTTTTCAGTTTGTGCAGTACACCTTTCAAGGGGAGAGAGGCTAGAGGCTAGAAAAATTTACCTCATCCAGATGAAATATGCTGTAATGTTTGATGCTATGAGACATCGAGCAAATATATTAACCATTAACTAGGTTGACTACATAATCCAAAATTTAAAATATGCTAACTATTAGAAACCTAAATAAATCTTATTCTCAAAGAAAAGTTATTCAAAGTTTAAACCTGCACATAGCAGCAGGAGAAATTTATGGCTTACTTGGTGCGAATGGCGCTGGTAAGACAACCACGATTAATATTATTTGTAATTTACTCAAGGCTGATAGTGGTGATATTACAATTAATCATCAGCCAATTTCAGAGGCGACAAAAAAAATTATTGGTGTTGCACCACAAGAAAATTTACTGTATAAAACTTTGACTTGTGAGGAAAATTTAAAGTTTTTTGCTGATATTTATGGATTAGATAAAAGAACTTGCCAGGAACAAATACAAACAACGCTGACGGCGGTAAGGTTATGGGATAGGGCAAAAAATCCTGTAGAAACTCTCAGTGGTGGGATGCAAAGACGATTGAATATTGCTGTTGCTTTGGTTCATCAACCAAAATTTTTAATTTTAGACGAGCCAACTACCGGATTAGATATTGAATCAAGATACGAGATTTGGGAGTTAATTCGACAGTTGAGTAATCAGGGAATTACGATTTTATTGACGACGCATTTATTAGATGAAGCCGAGCGCCTTTGTCATAAAATTGGGATTCTCAAAGATGGGCAAATTTTGGCTGAGGGCAGTTTAACCGAGTTACGTAAATTAATTCCAGCCGCCGAAGTTTTAGTATTACAAACTGCTGAAAAGGAACAAGCGATCGCCCGCGCCCAGGAATATAATTTTACACCTAAATATTACGGTAATGAGTTGGCTTTTTGGCTACCAGAAACACTGGAATTAAAAGAAATTCTTGACCGATTCGCCGGGATAAATATTGAGGCGATCGCGCGTCAGCCTGTACGTTTAGAACATATTTATTTGGAAGTTGCCCAAAATCACTGTTCTTGATGATTACTGTTATGATTTGTTTGCAAAAAAGGTGACAGTTCTTTATTCAACTTCCCTGCACGCACAAACTCAGCGTAGGTTTCTGCTTCAATAGCTAACAGTTCTCCTCGCAGTTCTTCAGCAGTAAACTCTTGTAAATTTGGATATTCATCCAACAATTTATCAATTTTTTCTTGTAAGAAATTAATCTCTCCTTTGAGTAGCGTTTTTTGATAATGATAAAACTCTAGGCTAATACCAGGACGCTTTTGTGCTGTCTCTAAATATTCTAGCGATCGCTGGAGGGCCACTTGACGCGCAATTGCTTCCATATATTGTTGGCGTAATGGTTGCGAACCTAAAAGTTGTAATTTTTCTAATAATGCTTGGGTAGTTAAACCCTGTACTAATAAAGTAAATAAAACTACGCCAAATACTGTGGCAATAATTTCTTCTCTTTGCGGCAGTATAGCTGGTACACTCAAAGCCAAGGCAATAGAAACCGAACCACGAAGTCCACCCCAAGTCAACACAGCTTGTTCAGCTAAAGGAATTTCTGATTTAGCTACCCAATTACTAATACTACTCAAAACATAAATAGATACAGCTCTAGCTAAAGTCATTGCAGCAATTGTGACTGCAATAGTTTTGAGGTTATCTCCTAAAACGAGAAAGTGAACCTGATCACCAATTAACAAAAAGACAATTGAATTCACAAAAAAAGCCAAAAATTCCCAAAATTCTGTGACAATAATGCGTGTACGTGGATTCATCCCAATGCGCGAACCAAAGTTACCTAAAATCAAAGCTGTAGTGACTACACCAATTACCCCAGAACCACCCAAATGTTCTGTAATTAAGTAAGTGCTGTAGGCAGAAACTAAAGTGAGCGACTGTTCTACTAATGGTAAATCAAAACGTTGTGTGAGGTAAGAAATACCAAATCCCGTTAATCCGCCAACGCCAATCCCAATACCTACAACCTGAAAAAATTCTAATACAGCAGATTGTAAATCTAGTTTAGTATCACCCAGTGGCAGAGCTACCAATAAACCAAAAGCTACAACCGCCATACCATCATTAAATAAACTTTCCCCTTCCATCAGGGTTTTTAGGCGTTTACCTGCTCCCAGTTCTCGAAACAAAGCCGTTACTGAAACTGGATCTGTTGCTGATAGACTAGCTCCCACCAATAGCGCAATACTCAACTCAATTCCTGCAAATTGATTCAAACCAAATGCGACTCCAGCAATCGAAATTATTACCCCAATCACTGCATACAAACAAATAGGTAATAAATCTCGTTTTAAGTCTGACCATTTTAAATTCCAAGCAGCTTCAAACAGCAATGGTGGCAAGAAAATTACCAAGATCAATGCTGGAGAAAGGCTGACTAATCGCACATTTACAAATGCTAATCCTAACCCGACTATGACGAGTAGCAATGTATAAGGAATGCGGCGTAACCAACTAAAAATTTGTGGTAGTGTTGCTACACCTAAAGAGACAGAAAGTACTAAAAGAAATTGCTTGAGTTGTTCTGCAATTAAAACTTCGCCTGTAGCCGAATCTAATGTCATAAGGATATTCCAATTTAAGAGAACATTTACCACTAAACTTTGCCGTTATTATGATCATTTCTCTGGGGCTGCATTTGAGTAAGCATTTGAAGTGAATCGCTGATGCGGCGCGGTTTTGGTACTTCGCCTCTGCCAGCCGGCCAGCCTTCTCGCTGACGAGAGCGGTTCCCATCGGTTTCTTCTGTTTGGTCGTGAAACAAAATTTGTTGTGTGGGAAAGGGTAAATCAATGCCGTTTGCGACTAAAGTTTTCTTAATTGCTGACAGTACCTTGTCCCGTGAGGCGAGGTCATCTGCACGTCGCGGCGGTTTTACCCACCAACGAACGCGGATGTTAACAGTACTTTCAGCAAGTTCCATGACAAGGACATCGGGTGCAGGGTCTTGCAGTACTTCTGCCACACTATGTAGGGCTTGAAGCATTAACTCCTTGGCTTGGTCAATATCATCACCGTAGCCAATACCGACATCATACTGGAGCCGCCGACTTTCAAAGGCAGTGTTCACCGTGACTGAGTTAGTGAATAATTCTGAATTGGGAATTACAATGCGGCGACCATCATAAGTTTTAAGTGTTGTGGCTCGTGTTTCAATATTTTCTACAGTTCCTTCAAAATCTTTAAAAACTATTTGGTCATCAATGCGGAATGGCTCTGTCAATAAAATCAGAATACCTGCCAAAAAATTTTGCAGAATATCTCGAAACGCAAAGCCAATTGCCACACCACTAATCCCTAGCAGTTGCACTAAATCTCCGGCGCGGAATGTCGGAATGACAATTGACAAAGCAATAAATAGCCCTAGTAGCAGTGTTGTACCCTGGGCTAACCGTCCTAGTACTAGTCCTAAATTTCGAGCTTGGTGGCGATCGTGGGTTAAGCGTTTAACGAGTCTCTTAATGGCTCTAGCCACAAAAAAGAAGATTGTAAATACAATCAATGCCAGCACGAGATTCGGCAGCAAAACAATAAATCCGTTAATCATTCCCTGGATTTTGTTCCAGAGGGCAGATATATCTGCATTCATGACACTTGCTTAATGATCAGCAATGCTAATAATAAGAAAAACTTTGGTTAATTAACTCCTTCTGTAGTTGGTTTTGTAGTCTATAAATAGGATGAAAAATAAGTTTTATCGAAATAGCATTCAGGAATCAGGAGCCAGAATTCAGAAGGAATTCTGTACGACACTTCAGCAAGCTCAGTACATCGCCGGCGGATGAATCAGTGGGTTTAGTATTACCATTAAATCTTGGACTTAGGGGTAGATTTAGATCCGCCACTAATTGATTCTGACTCCTGAATTCTGACTTCTGGATTCTTCTTTAAATTTTGGCATTTTATTATACAAATTAGGACTTTCTCCCCTAACTTCTGTGACTTGACTGACTTCAAAAACCAACCTGAATACTTGACCCATCTCTTTTTGAATAAATTCTTCTAAAAGATGCACTTGTTTAGATGTTACAGGTTCTTTAGCACGCACACTCAAGCGAACTTCAGGCGGATTAGCAAGCCAATTAGTATCAGTTGTTAGCAGTTCCAAACGCTGAAAAGTTACGGTACGATTTAATAAAGCTTTTTTCAAAGAAGTTTCGAGTTGTGCTTGTCTAAATAATTCGCTAAAGCTCACGGTTAAAGGTATTAGTAAAATCCCTGTTAAAGCTAATGCCCATAACAGTACTTTTCGGGCATGATGAAAAGGCGAATAGCCAGTGACGAAGAATGTCAGCATACAGGCAAGACTAATGCCTAAAAGATTGGTGAGGTAAAGTAAAGTTGCGCCTAAACTTAACGCCCAGTCAGATTTTGCTAGACCTAAACCGATAACACAAATTGGAGGCATCAGAGCCACAGCTATTGCTGTACCTGCCACACTCGCCGAGATTTTTGAATTTACCTTAGCGTAACCACTAATACCACCTGCTGCCACAGCAATTCCTAAATCTAGTAAGGTAGGTTTAGAGCGAGATAGGACTTCACTGCCAAAATTAGGTAAATTAACTAGCAAACCTATACTGTAGGAAATTAAAAGAGCTAATAATGTGCCACATAAAACGGCTATTGTACCTTGACGAAATAAGTTGACATTGCCCACTAATGCGCCAAAAGCTAAACCGCGAATTGGCAACATTAAAGGGGCAATAATCATTGCTCCAATAATTACAGCCGTGCTGTTAGAGAGTAAACCAAATGTAGCGATCGCACAAGAACCAATAATTAAAATCAAATATGTGGTGTTGGGGGTAGATTCTGCAAAAAATTCTTCTACAAGCTGTTGTAGTTGTCCTGGTTCAACTTTTCTTTTCTTGAAATCTCGAAAGCGGTTGTGCAGATGATTAATCAAAGCAATTTCCTAAAGTAAAATCATTCTCCATAGGAAATTTTAAACAATAGTTTTCACCACAGTATCTACCTCAAGATGAAAGTTCCGTATTAAGTATTAAATATTTCAAAATTCTCCCATCACAATCAATAAATCATGGATGATCAATCCCGTCTATTCTGAGAGTATATTTCTCGGAATCAGGAACAGACATAATTGACTGTTCCTGATTTTCTGGAATCAACAACTACGCTTCTGGCAGTTCTTGGGAGAACTTTTTGTGAATTGTCTTGGATTTTTCGCCATCAGCCGCCACTGCCGTCATGATGTAGTCAATCAAGTTCTCGGAGAAGGGAACACGCAAGTGAAATGTGCCATCGGGTTTGAGGGCGATAGGATTTCCGGCAATATTCACAGTGGCATTAGGTTCAGTTGCACCGTGAATAATTAACTCGGCATCGGCGACAAACCAGAAATCGCGTTGGGGACGGCTGAAGATGCGAACCGCAGACGAACGGGCAATTGTCACCCAACCTTCGGTTTCTGTAGCATAGCCAAGTTCGATGAGATAATCGCGATCGCTGGTGGGAATTGCCACATAGCGGTCATGGGTGATTTCTTCGCATTCATACTGCTGAATTAATTGCGGTGGCTGATAACTCATATCCAAATCAGTTGCATCATAAAGCCGCAGTGCTAATTGTAAAATGCCAGCATCTTGCAGTATTTGTTTGCGGGTTTCGGAAAGTTCCCAAGCTGCATAAGCCCATTTAGGAGTGCGTGGAGTCAGGGTAATACTACTGTTGTCGATGGGTGAGGGAGATGACTGTTCTTTAACTGCGGGATGTGCATCTTCGGTAAACAGAGGGCTGAAGACGCGGACAATTGAAGAACGTGTAATACTCACCCAGCGATCGCCAACAATAGAATAGCCAATTTCTGCAATGTAATCATGATCAGCTATGGGAATACCCACAGAGGTTTCGGATGTGGCAAAGTCAAATTCCGATTGCTGTACCAATTGTGGCTGCTGATAGCTCATATCAATATTGGTGACATCATACAGCCGCACCGCTAATTGGAAAATACCGCCATTTTGCAACATTTGTTTGCTGGTGTCGGAAATGTGCCAAGAAACATCAGCTAACTGGTGTGTGCGCGGTATCAAACTCACGCTGCTGGTTTCATCAACTAACACCACATTGGCGGCTTGATTTGTGACATGAGGACTACCAAAAATCCGGGCAATATCAGAATGAGCTAATGTCACCCAGCGATCATCTACGTTGCCATAGCCAATGGCTGCTATATAATCACGCTCAGTTTCAGGAATCGCTACCGAGCCGCCAGAGGTGTGGATATCACATTCATATTGCTGCACCAAGTGGGGCTGCTGATAACTCATATCAATATTGGTGACATCATACAACCGCAAAACAAATTGGGATTGACCCGCATTTTGCAGCATTTGTTGGGCAGTGGGGGAAATTTCCCAACTCACCTCGGCTAAATCATGGGTTTTGGGGATGAGAACCACTTTACTATAAGGATCAGCGATCGCTAAAATTTCCGTTGTGGTAATGGCTGGTGTTTGTGGTGTTGCGGCTGGTGGATTTATCCCCGACCAACTGCCTATCCCTGCACCTGGTAAGCTTTCTGAATTAGTCACAATTAACTCCTCTGTTTCTTCTGGCTCAGGTTCTGCGGCATCGGCGACGAAATTCAATTTCTCGATTTCTGGGTCTAGTTGCGAGTCTGTTGTGGGCAGATTTTCTGTGAGGTCAAAATCCCAATCATTGTCATCCGTCAAGTTGTCAGAAAATTCTGGCAAGTCGATAGTTGCATTGATTTCTGTTTCCGTCGGACTGATTTCTAATGGTTCTGGAGTCGATTCGACCGTTGCTTCTGGCTCGTCAGATATGCTGGATGATTCAGAATTGACAGTGGTTGACCTATCTAAAATCGGCGGATAGGCAGTATTCACAACTGCGGCTGGTGCTTCCATATCCCAAGGTGAGATGCTGAGATCATCATGATTATCTGGGTTGTGATGATTGTTGGAGTCTTTGTTGACAATCAGAGAACCGAGCGCCGCCCCTGTACCCACAGCTAAAGCCGCATCTGTGGCGGAAGCTGCGATCGTACCTTCCAAAACTTTCGCACCATTGTGATACCCATTCCCGTTAGCCCAATTAGTGGGGGGAACTTCTGGAGGTTCGCTAATTACTGTTGGTTCAGTGGCTGCGGCAATATCTGGTGTAGGTGGTTGCGGGGTTGGGGGTGGTGTGTCTTCTGCTTCTGGGGGACTTGAGGGACTGGTTCTAATCATCCACAACAACAAACCTGCAATTACCGCTATGGGTAGGACTAACCACCACAGTGGTATTTGTCCTTGAGTGATGGGATTATTTGCGGCGGGTGCAGGGGTTTGCTGTTCACCTGTTGCGGCTGGAGCATTAGCAGGCTGTGGTTGTTCACCGATAGCGGCTGGGGCAGTGGAAGCTAATGGTTGCGGTTCCCCTGTGGCTGCTGCTGTGGGGGCTGTCGTGGCGATCGCGGCTGGTGTGGTAAACGGCACAGTACTAGTTTGCGGTGTGGCGGCTGGTGTAGATTGGGCATTGACAGCCAACAGCAGGCTAGGAGATTCACCCTTAGCGATCGCTTCTGCTTCTTCCATTCTCGCTGTTTCTATTGCTTGTTTTCCTGGTTTTGCTAAAGCAAAGCCGAGAAAACCTGCGACAGCCGGGTTAGGATTCTTTTTATAAACGTAAACTAAAGGTTGAGAAAAAGGATATTTCGGATCATTAGGTAAAGCTTGATGTAATTGCAGTACCCGCACCCCAGGTAACTGACTGATTTGATTCACTCTGGCATAACTAATACCATCTTTACCCAATTGTTTGACAATTTCGGCGGTGTTATCTTCCGTTAATTTAGTAGCCGTATCTCCTGTAGCGAATTTTGCGGCTTTAAAAACTGGGTAATTGTTGAGTGCTTGACGTGTATCACTACTATCGGGACGATCAATAACTCTGATTTTGCCTGCTCGCCCGCCCAACTGTGACCAATCAGTAATGCTTTTACCCCGGAAAATTCTGGCAAATTGTCTATCAGTCAAACTGCCTTTAAAGGGATTTTCTTCACCGACAATAATGGCAATTTTTTCGCGGTGTAACCGCACTTGCTCTAAACCTTGGGCTTTTTCTTCAGGAGTTAAACCACGCCCAATGGACGCAATATCGGCTTGTCCTTCCAATACAGCTTTAATCGCCGCTTCTGTACCGTTGTTGGCTACTTCTACCTTTGTACCAGCAAACTGTTTCTCAAAACTGGCCTTCATGTTTTGATTTACCAGCGCCAAAGTACTAGAGCCATCAACACGCACCGTAGATCCATTCTCCACTGTTTTTGGCAGTGAAAATGAGGGAGTGTCAGTGGCCGATTGCGCCAACACTGGTGCCGAAACAAGCCAAGTCGCTGCCATCGGAGATGTAGCTAAAGCTAACGATAATACCAGGTTGACGATCGCACTATCTTGTTTTTGTTGTTGCCCCATAAGCTCCTAATCCCAGGTACAGAAAACAGCAAGCGGCCAGTCCTCAATGTGATTTTTTGATCCAAGAGGAGACGCGCTAATTATACATCTGGTGTCAAGGTTCTTTGAAAAATGTGTGATTTACGTATCCGAATCTATACTGTGTTTTACTTTATCTTGACTTTTCCCATTCTTCATGCTTTGTTTAGCTTTTTTAAACTATTCCGCAGCAGACAGATAATAGGTTACAGCGTTACAAATTTGTGACTTTAATTTAATTTACCGATGTCCAAACTAATTTGGCTACTGCTATATATTTCGATGTAGCTAACACATTTATACTTAACCAGCCCAGTTTATTGTCATAAAAATATACACAACTGAGATTGATGTATAAAATTGAGGGGGTAAGGGTGGTGTTACAAGTGTAGGTTTTTAACAGAGTGATGAGTGGCAAATCGAAAAATCACGATTCAATCAAAGTTCCATCCCGTTTACACCTATGATGTACACACATCCGGGTTGAGTAAATCTATTCCGAGTCTCACAGTGCAAGTCCTCTTCAGAGAACTCAAGCAAAAGTTCATTTCAGTCCACTTGAGTGGACTTTAGCTATGAGCCTGGAACTTTAGTTCCAGGCGGGATGTGTTTTCATCGAGCAAATTTTCGACTTGTGCATACACTGTAGCCTTAAAAAGTGGGGAATTTTCTTCAAGCCCACCTTTTTAAAGGGAATTTAGGGGGATCGAGATATGTGCTACTTCACATTGAATTGGTATGACCTGTTTAATTTTATTATGCTACCTTTAAAGACTTGCCCAAAGTTTGCGGCTCTGGCAAAGTTTCACCATCTTCCAAAGCTGATTCAATTAGCATTTCTAAAACTTCCTGAGCATTTTTTAAAGCTTCCTCATAAGTATCTCCGTGTGTACAAGGCTGCATGACATTAGTAAATTCAGGCAGCGAAACTACATAACATTGGTCTTCATCTGACCATTGAATAATAATTGTATATTTCATTCTTCAGTATCCTCCGCTTTTTCTATTTTCTTTAATTCTGCAAGTGCTTCATTAACTTGTTTTTCTAAATAAGCTTTGGCATCGCTACCATCTTTACCAGCGATGATGATAGCTTAAGACAATAGCGGATGTATCCATTTACTATGACTACCCTTTGCAGGTTTATAAGTAATATCATGTCCGGTTAAATGCTTGTCATTACGAACGGAGCGATAGCGAAGTGAAGTAATCGCAGGGTCTTGGCGATTGCTTCGCTCCACTTCGCTGCACTCGCAATGACATATCGTAAGTAATGTGGCAGATATGATATAAACCCAGCTTGCAGCAATAAGCTTTTGAGTTCTCTAATTTTCTTGGGCATAACCTCAGTTTATGTTCACCCTTGCCACCGTTTCAACTGTTTCTCAGCGTACTCCCGCACTTGCTCATCTGGGTCATTTTCGGCTCTGTCACGCAACAGTGGTAAAGTCTGGGGATGCTGGGGATATTGTTTGATAATTATTTCTAGTGCAGTTTGGCGCGGGTTGTCTTCAATATATTCATGTCCATCTTCATCTTTAGTCCGTTTGAATGGATCATTTAGCGTAATATCATAGAAAAATTTAAACATACTAGGATCATCTTTCCATCCGTTTGCTAACTCTTTTAGTGTTTGACATCGTACAGTCCAGCAATCATCTTTTTGAGCGCATTGTTTGAGAAATAATAAAGTATCAAACTCCTTTTTAAAATGGCGTGCTATCGCTCTCACAGCTTGGCATCTTGTATATTCATATTCATCCTCAGAAGCTAAAGTTTTTAACCAAGGCAAAGTTTCTGTATCTCCTTGAAAATGCCATGCTACGTTTGCTATTGCCGCTTGTATATTTATCTCACCTCCATGCTCCATACAGTCATTCTTTAACCAATGCAAAGTCTCAGCATCATCTTTGAAATTTTCTGCTACTTTTGCAATTGCGACAGATTGCTCTATATCTTCCCCATTAAAAGCAATTTTTTTAAGCATAGATAAGGTATTTGGATTTTCATTCCAAATTCTTCCTAGTTTTTCTACTGCTTTGGTATTAATATCAATTGTAATTTCTCTTTCATAATTTTCATTTATGACATCGCATATATTACCTTCAGAGTCGTAAATATAATCATAATAGTTATAGTCATAATGGCTGTAGTATATTAATTGTTCAATGTGTTTATATAATTGATTATCTACTGAAATTATTTGATTTCGCTTTCTGACTTCTGCTAAACAATCAGCAGCCAAAAATATATTAGTAAATTTTTCTTGTTTACCGTTTTGTGCAATTAAATATTCAATAATTTCTCCAGCAAACTTAGGCTCAATCATACCCACAATTAGTTTTAATACTTCATGCCAACTCTCATCTTGCCAGTGTTTTCCAAAAACTTCAGTTTTGAAATTCTCAATTGAAAGGCTGCGTTCCTTCTCAAACTGCCAAACAAACTCCCAAGCACAGAAATATTCTAAAAAAGTCCGATGCACAAAGGCATAATAATCAGCCCCCAAGAAACATAACATAAAGTTACGAGTCCGCAGTTGATTAATCATTACCCTTGCGGCTTGTCTGGGTTGATTAATTTCTAAATTTCTTAAATATGCGGCCAAAATATTTTCTAATTGACTGGCGCTAATCAAATTACCCGCTAAACCTTTATCACTGGTTTGCATACTATAAGCAACTTGACGCAACATTGCCTGTTTATCTTTATAATCAATGGTTTTATTGTCTAGTCGATGATCTTCTACTAAAGCACGTTCCACATCCCACTGATGCAGCAATACCCGCGATGCTTGCTCATAAAGTGTTGCTCTATCTCTAGGTAATTCCTGATTCCGATTCAGAATTGCCATCATCGTTAATAGCAGAGGATTTCCCGCCAGTTCAGTAATAGCTTTAGAAGCTTCAATTCCTCTGTGTAATCTTTCCCGTTTCCTAACTTTATCCACTTCATCACTAAAAGTTAATTCATGCCAACGGTAAATAAAATCTTGAATTTGTTCTGAGTCTAAATCTTGCAACATAAAATGATGAAACTCAGCATCGCGTAAGCGTTGCGGTTTATAACCAATCACGCGAGAAGTGACAATCACCTGCACATTAGGATAGTCATTAGTAAAGCGATGAATATCAGTAATCACATCCTCCCGCTTACCAGGGTCAAATACTTCATCTAAACCATCAAACATCACCACAGCGTTACCAGCTTTTAGCTGTTCATGCAGTTGATGTTGATTTAGATGAGTCATTACACCGCTACATTTATGAAAAAATTCAAGAAAGTTATGACATTCTTGATCTTCACGCCGCCGCATATAAGTGCGTAACTCAATCAGCAACGGAATTGGTAATGAGATAACATTATCTAGTGGTGAATTTGCCCAATTCAAAGCTAAATACTGCAATAATGTAGACTTACCAGAACCAGGATCACCCAAAACCACAATATATTTATAAATCTGCCTTTCATTCACAACATCTAATACAGAACGTATCGGTTGCTCTAAATAAACCCGTTTGTGATTTTCTAATTCTTCGGCTGCAATTTCCGCCTCTAATTGATCACTTTCCCGCAATCGTCTCAAATGTTCTTTTGGCAGTTCATGTACTTGCGGTAAAACTTGATGCACCTCCCGCACATTTTGAGCAATAAACATTCGCCATAACTTCAGTTCGTTATAGGTGTAGCCTGTTGTATCTAAACTATCTAACTTTAAATTACCGTAGCTTTCCCGGATAGCTTCTTGATATTTAACTAAGTTAAAATCTGCAACAACACCAGCAATCTCTTTCGTATGTTTGTCAATACTCGATAATTTTTGTAATTCTAAAATAGAATGTAATTCTTTCGATTCTAAAAGCAATTCTTGAACTTGGTTAAAATACTGCTCGGTTAATGATTGCCAATTAAATTTATCTGGTAACGCTTTGAGTTGGAGTCGCTGCCAACTCTCTGCTAAAATTTCATAACTCAAATCTTCGCAGTTAATATCAAAAGCTTTCCCAAGAGTTTCTTTGACAGATTTATCACTAATAAATTTCTTAATATCCCCGGTATATTCTTTAATTTCATCTTCCCGCAGTTTACACCGCACCTTTAACTGCTGCTGCATCAGTTGTAAAAACTCTTTCAACGCTTTACCCGCAGCAATTTCAATATCTTCCTTTTGCAGTTTCTCAAAAACCTTCCCAGGAATGCCTTTTAATATATCCTTAGCCCAATCTTTTGCCGCATCTTTGGCTAAGTCTTCTAAAATTGGTTTAACAATCAAACCCGCACCTTGAGCAACTCCCCAGATAACTAACCAATCAAGCATAATACCCGCATCCGCAGAGATTTTAATTACGAGTATATACACCAGCCTCAGCCGCCATTTCCGAGTTTAGGATGATTTAACCCCGTCCCGTTATATGGACAAGGGAAGGGGGACAAGGTAGACAAGGGGGACAAGGTAGACAAGGGGGACAAGGGGGACAAGGGAGAGATGATGGATATTGGTGAGCAGCAAGATGACTAGTACAGGTCGGCGTAAATAAACAGACTATAAGAAATTGCTACAAGGCTTGTAGTATCGTTATTCTTTCTTTTTCCTTTTGCCTTGTTGTACTAGGGATTTTTCAAGGGCGATCGCATCAGCACCAGTATAATGAATCGTTGTAGAGACATTGCATACAACATCTCTACAAAATTGAGACATTGCAACTTGAAATTACAAATAATCTTTTTGCTTATCTTCTATCATCATTCGCACTACATCTTTCATTATGTATTGTGCTTGCCATCCTAACTTTTCTTTAGCTCTGGCTGGGTTGCCTCTGCCAATTACAATATCTGTAGGTCTTAATAAACTACCATCAGTAGTCACATATTCCTGCCAATCTAACCCTAAACAAGCAAAAGCCTCTGCAACAAAATCTTCTAGTTTTGATGTTTCGCCAGTTGCAATTACATAATCATCTGGCTCATCTTGTTGCAACATTAAATACATCGCCTCAACATACTCAGGAGCCCAACCCCAGTCACGTTGAACAGATATATTACCTAAATAAAGGTGATTCTGCTCGCCTTTAGCAATACGACAAGCCGCAGAAATAATTTTCTGCGTGACAAATCTTTCTGGTCTTAACGGTGACTCATGGTTGTATAAAATACCAGAACAAGCAAACAAACCATAAGCTTCTCTGTAATTAGCCACTTCCCAAAAAGCCGTAGCCTTAGCCACACCATAAGGACTGCGCGGCCGAAATGGTGTATCTTCATCGGCTGGCTGTTCACCCGTATTTCCAAAGCATTCACTAGAACCAGCATTATAAAGTTTAATCGGCGCACCAATAAAACGAATCGCTTCTAATAAATTCAAAGTCCCAGTAGCAATACTCTCTAACGTTTCCACTGGTTGTTCAAAAGACAAACCCACAGAACTTTGTCCCGCTAAGTTATAAACTTCATCAGGCTGAATTTTTGTCAAAACCTGCAAAACACTACGAAAATCAGTCAACGCCACCGAAGCCAATTTAATTTGATCACGGATACCCAAACGCACTAAATTACTAAACGAGGACATCTGCGCGTCTCGTGAAGTTCCACAGACAATGTATCCCTGATTTAAGAGTAACTCTGCTAAATAAGCCCCATCTTGACCTGAAACCCCACAAATAAGTGCTTTTTTCTGCATAAATTTTATATCAGAAATATTACGTAGATAAATGTATTACCTTAAACCAAGGTAAAAATAAAACAACCATATTATCATGATTTTTTGGAAAGCGTAGAAAACTAGCCTCTATTGCGATTAGGACTTACGCATCAAAACGAAAAATCAAGGGTTTTGGCGAGGGTGTAGGGGTTCAGGGGTATAAGGGTGTACTGATTCAAAATCCTTACCCCCCAAACCCTTTCACCCTTACACCCAATCTCCACAGATAATCTTTGTGCGTAAGTTCTGGTGATGTGTGGGAATTTGTAGCGATCGCCCCCAGTTTGTGCCGTAATTAACTTTTTATGCTATCTGTTAAATATGCTTCTATTTGCATATCAAAATATTTTACTTTTTATATAAAAAAATTAATTTTTGCAACTGATATTCATTAATTTTGACTCGGACAAGAACCGCAAAACCCAACAATATCATACTTTTCAGTGCGATTTAATTTCATTAAACTGATAAAACTTAAGAAAATATGAATTACATTTTTCTCTAAAAAAAAATGATATGTTGTATACAGAATTGAATTTCGCACGTATCTGGAGTAGTACCAACAAATCTACTCCAGTTTTTCCCCCTAAATCCTTTACCCGTCGCGGTTTTGAGCAGGATTTAAGGGACAGTTGAGTACAACTTTTTGTATCCCGAAATCAGCAGCAAATTGCCTCAAAACTTTGCTGAGATTGGGTTATAGCTGAGTACAAAGAAATCCTAAACCCCACTCTAAAAATACAAGAACCCTGACCTAAAAATACTAGAACCCCTACCCAAAAATAAAATATATAAATTTTTTGATAGCTCAATATCAAGGTTTCCAGATTTGAGTACAAATCTAATAAATCCAATAAATTCTATCCAAAAATAACCACCAGCCCTGCTCAACAACGGCTGCTATAAATCATATATCGCCAATCACTTAAAGCTCAAAGCAAAACAGAGAGCCAAAAGTGAGTGGAGGGATGAGATAGCACCATGCCTCGGTGAATTGAAGTCACGGCTTTCCACACCAACTCTACCCAAAACCGAAAAGTTGACACACACCAGCCGGAACACAAGGATTCATAGCCTGCCATCATCAGCAAAGTTGCCCACCAAGTCGCTTTGCTACAACCAAAGGATGCACTCCTGCGGGCAGTGTGAGAGTCGTGACTTCCATTCTACTAAGGCAAATCAAATAGCAACTGCATCTCCCACAGTGGCAGCTTAGTCCACCGACATTTGCGAAATTCAATGACACCACAGGTTACAGGCTCCTCCGTTACTGAATCGACACCAACCCAAGCAAAATCTGGTGGTTGCGGATGCGACAGCAAAAGCAGCGCCACCGTGGAAATGGACGAAAAGCTCCAAGAGCGTATTGCTAAACATCCCTGCTACAGCGAAGAAGCTCACCACCATTACGCCAGAATGCACGTTGCAGTTGCACCTGCTTGCAACATTCAATGCAACTATTGCAACCGCAAATATGACTGCGCCAACGAAAGCCGTCCTGGTGTAGTCAGCGAATTACTCACACCCGAAGAAGCAGCCCACAAAGCATTAGTAATTGCTGGCAAAATTCCTCAAATGACAGTTTTAGGAATTGCTGGCCCTGGCGACCCCCTCGCCAACCCCGAAAAAACCTTCCGCACCTTTGAGTTGGTTGCAGACAAAGCACCAGATATCAAACTGTGCTTATCAACCAACGGTTTGATGTTAACTGAATACATCGATCGCATTAAACAACTAAATATAGATCACGTTACTATCACCCTAAATACCATCGACCCAGAAATCGGCGCACAGATTTACTCTTGGGTTCACTATAAGCGCAAGCGTTACAGAGGCATTGAAGGAGCTAGAATCCTGCTCGAAAAGCAGTTAGAAGGCTTACAAGCTCTGAGAGAAGCCGACATTCTGTGCAAAGTCAATTCCGTGATGATTCCCGGAATCAACGACCAACACTTAGTAGAAGTCAACAAAGCCATTCGTGAACATGGTGCATTCCTACACAACATCATGCCTTTGATTTCTGCACCAGAACACGGCACACACTTCGGCTTAACAGGTCAACGCGGCCCCACACAAACAGAACTCAAAACCGTTCAAGACCAATGCGCCGGCAACATGAAAATGATGCGCCACTGCCGTCAATGTCGTGCAGATGCCATTGGTTTGTTAGGTGAAGACCGCAGCCAAGAATTCACCAAAGAAAATTTCTTGGAAATGACACCAGAGTACGACTTCAGCAAACGCCAAGAAGTTCACGAAGGTATTGAGAAATTTAGAGAAGAAATTAAAGCAGCCAAAGAAAAGGCAAAAGCTGGCACACAGCAAGCAGCCAACAATCCTAAAATCTTAGTTGCAGTCGCCACCAAAGGCGGCGGCTTAGTGAACCAACACTTCGGCCATGTCAAAGAATTCCAAGTTTACGAAGTTGACGGCCACGAAGTCCGCTTTATCAGTCACCGCAAAATTGATCAATATTGTCAAGGTGGATACGGTGAAGCCGCCACCGCAGAGAATATCATGAAGACAATTGCAGATTGTAAAGCAGTATTGGTTTCTAAAATTGGCAACTGTCCCAAAGAAAAATTGCACGCAGCTGGCATACAGACCGTTGAAGCTTACGACGTAATCGAGAAAGTTGCTTTAGAGTTTTACGAACAGTACGTCAAAGAATTAGGGAATCGGGAATAGGGAATAGGGAGTAGGGAACAGGCAATAGGGAATTTTCCCTGACCACTCCCCACTCACCACTACCCACTCCCCACTCCCTACTCACCACTCCCCACTCCCCTCATTCGCAAGGAGAATAATCATGGCTTATAAGATTACCAGCCAATGTATTTCCTGCAATCTCTGTGAGTCTGTATGCCCCACCGGCGCAATTAAAGTAGAAGGCTCACGCCACTGGATTGATTCTGAACTATGCACAGACTGTGTTGGTACTATTCACACAGTACCTCAATGCAAAGCTGGTTGCCCCACCTGTGATGGTTGCGTTAAAGAAACAAACGATTATTGGGAAAGCTGGTTTGCTAAATATAACCGTGTCGTCGGGAAGTTAACAAAAAAACAAGATTATTGGGAACGTTGGTTTGACTGTTATTCTCAGAAGTTCTCTGAACAAATGCAAAAGCATCAGGGTGAAATCCTAGGGGTATAAATAATGAGCGTCATTTATCTAGATAATAATGCGACTACTAAGGTAGACCCACAGGTTTTAGAGGCAATGATGCCTTATTTAACCGAATATTATGCCAACCCCTCAAGTATGCACACCTTTGGCGGTCAACTGGCTAAAGCAGTGAAAACAGCCAGGGAACAACTAGCCGCCCTCTTAGGTGCAGATGAATCAGAAATTGTTTTTACCAGTTGTGGAACCGAGGGAGATAACGCAGCCATTCGCGCCGCTTTGTTAGCCCAGCCCGAAAAGCGCCACATCATCACCACCCAAGTAGAACATCCGGCGGTGCTGAATGTCTGCAAACAATTAGAAACCCAAGGTTATAGTGTTACTTATCTTTCGGTGAATAGTCAGGGGCAGTTGGATCTAGATGAACTAGAAGCCTCCCTGACTGGGAATACCGCCTTGGTGAGCATCATGTATGCTAACAACGAAACAGGTACGATTTTCCCGATTGAGCAGATTGGATTGCGCGTCAAAGAACGCGGCGCACTGTTCCACGTCGATGCAGTGCAAGCAGTGGGTAAGATTCCCCTGAACATGAAGACCAGCACAGTAGATATGTTAACTATGTCTGGTCACAAAATTCACGCACCCAAAGGGATTGGCGCGTTGTATGTGCGCCGGGGCGTGAGATTCCGGCCGCTGTTGATTGGTGGACACCAAGAACGCGGTCGCCGCGCGGGTACAGAGAATGTTCCAGGTATCGTTGGTTTAGGAAAAGCAGCCGAGTTGGAATTGCTGCATTTAGAAGAAGCAACTGCGAGAGAAAGAAAGTTGCGCGATCGCCTGGAACAAACTCTCCTCGCTAAAATCCCTGATTGTGAAGTTAACGGCGATATCAAAAATAGATTGCCCAACACCACCAACATCGGTTTTAAATATATCGAAGGTGAAGCAATCCTACTTTTGTTAAATAAACACAATATCTGTGCCTCATCTGGTTCCGCTTGCACCTCCGGTTCACTAGAACCATCCCACGTTCTCCGGGCAATGGGTTTACCATACACTACTTTGCATGGTTCCATTCGCTTCAGCCTTTGTCGCTACACCACCGACGCTGAAATCGATCGCGTCATTGAAGTCATGCCCGAAATTGTAGAACGTCTCCGCGCTCTGTCGCCATTCAAAAACGACGACGCGGGTTGGTTGCAATCTCAAGAACAAACACTAGCACATCGTTAATTAGGGAGTGGGGGTGTAAGAGTGTAAGGGTGTAAGGGAAGAATATCTTACTCAGCACTCAGCACTCAGCACTCAGCACTCAGCACTCAACACTCAGCACTCAGCACTTAAAATATGTGGGACTACACAGATAAAGTATTAGAACTGTTTTACGATCCCAAGAATCAGGGAGTCATCGAAGAAACGGGTGAACCTGGAGTTAAGGTTGCAACGGGAGAAGTAGGAAGTATCGCCTGCGGTGATGCTTTAAGACTCCACCTGAAAGTAGAAGTAGAATCTGATAAGATTCTGGATGCACGTTTCCAAACCTTTGGCTGTACCAGTGCGATCGCTTCTTCGAGTGCATTGACCGAAATGGTTAAGGGTTTGACTTTAGATGAAGCCTTGAAGGTATCTAATAAAGATATTGCCAATTACCTTGGTGGCTTACCTGAAGCCAAAATGCACTGCTCAGTTATGGGTCAAGAAGCCCTAGAAGCCGCAATTTATAATTATCGTGGCATTCCTTTGGCTGCCCATGATGACGATGATGAAGGCGTTTTAATTTGCTCCTGCTTTGGTATCACTGATACAAAAATTCGCCGCGTAGTGAAAGAAAATAACCTTACGACTGCGGAGCAGGTAACAAATTATGTCAAAGCTGGTGGCGGATGCGGTTCCTGTTTAACAAAAATTGATGATATTATTAAAGATGTAGAGCAGGAAGTCGCCACAGCCAGTAAAAACAGCATTAACGGCATAAAAGCTCCAGAAATTCTTAAATTAGGTCAAATAGCCACAGCCACAAGACCACTAACAAACGTTCAAAAGATTGCCCTAATTCAAAAAGTTCTCGATGAAGAAGTCAGACCCGTCCTGATTGCAGACGGTGGAGATGTAGAACTGTACGACATCGAAGGAAACACTGTTAAAGTCATCCTCAAAGGTGCTTGCGGTTCTTGTCCCAGCAGCACAGCCACCTTAAAGATAGCGATTGAATCGAGACTGCGCGATCGCATCAGCAAAGACATTGTAGTAGAAGCAGTCTAAATCAATGGTCATTTGTCACTAGTCATTGGTCATTAGGGAAATACAAATGACGAATAACGAAGGACAAATGACAACCAAAAGAACTTTCACAACTTCATAACCAACCGAATGTACATTATGCTAACGCGATTTTCGGTAGAGCGATCGCCACCGGCGGCGTTCTACAACCACTCACAGCCATAGCTCAACAGGCGTGAGATTCTCAAACAAAAACAAAGACCCACTAACCAACCAATTGTAGGAAAAGAGAACCATGACTGACGAAAGAATCAGACAGATAGCTTTCTATGGTAAAGGCGGTATTGGTAAATCTACCACCTCCCAAAACACCCTGGCAGCTATGGCAGAAATGGGTCAACGCATCATGATCGTAGGTTGCGACCCTAAAGCTGACTCCACCCGTTTGATGCTCCATGCCAAAGCTCAAACCACCGTATTACACTTGGCTGCTGAACGCGGCGCAGTAGAAGACCTCGAACTCGAAGAAGTAATGCTCACCGGTTTCCGTGGTGTTCGTTGCGTAGAGTCTGGTGGTCCAGAACCCGGTGTAGGTTGCGCTGGTCGTGGTATCATCACCGCCATTAACTTCTTAGAAGAAAACGGCGCTTACCAAGACCTAGACTTCGTTTCCTACGACGTATTAGGTGACGTTGTATGTGGTGGTTTCGCTATGCCTATCCGTGAAGGTAAAGCTGTGTTTGCTAAAGTTGTTGATGATGCAATTGAGTTATAACTTTGATTTTTCCCGCCCTATTTTTTCCCTGGAAAAAGTTTAATAAACTAGTTATTTGTCTGATTATATTCTTTTGTCTACCCTATATTATCCCTTACGTCAATAGTAATACATGATTTTTGATGAATAAGTTACACAATCTGTATAACTTACGCATGAGTTATTACAATAGAAGTTATACTTGTATAATACTTAGGCTATTAGTGTTTTCCCGAAAACTTGCTTTTATAAATGGTTATCCGTACTTATCGCACACAACCTTTTGAGACAACGCATGAAAACCGTATCTTTGATGCGTTGCTGAAAGAATTAAAACAAAACTGGGCTGATTCAGAAGAACTGTTAATCCTACTGGGAAACTTTTACTGTAATGGTTCTGAAATAGATGCGGCTATTTTGAAAAGGAAAAGTATTACCGTCATCGACTTTAAAGACTATGGAGGAAATATCCATTTTTCTGAAAATGGAAAATGGTTTGCAGATAATGTGGAAATTAAAGGAGGGAATAAAGAAAATCCCTATTTGCAGATTAGACATAATAAGTTTGCATTGCTTGATTTTCTGAAAGGAAGACTTAACTTACCATCCGGTAGACAACCAAATTTTGGACATATATCTGGGTTAGCATTATTTCATAAACCTATCATTTTTGATGAATTACAGTTACCAGGTACAATCTCCCCCTGGTTTCATATAGTTGATATTGATCATGTGACGGAACGAATGGCACAAATCACTAGTCGTGAAATTGATCTGACTCATCACGATTTAGAAACAATAGTGTCATTTTTTAGCATTCCTGAGTATATCCCAATAGGAAGAGGTTATAAAGCTGTTACCCCTCAGTTTAAAGACGATAATATTCCAGAGATAGAATTACCAGAATATCTCCAATCTCCTCTGTCACAAATTAACAAATTTTTGGAATCCTCAGAAAAAATTTTAATTCTGAGTGGAATGATTGGAACTGGATTAGAAGCATTCTTCAAAGTTATTGCTCATCAAGCCTTAAGGCAAGGGAGAAATTATTCACTTTTAGCACCAAACCGTCGTATAGCTTCCCAGTATCCTGTTTCAGAAGCAGAGAGTATTTATACTTGTATTTATTCAGGAAATCCTAAAATCAAACAAGATAAAATTATTTATGAATTAATTGAAAATCGAAATAATGACAGACATTTGTATATTATTGGTGATAGTCATTTAATTTCTGACGCAAATTTTGAAGCTAATCTTAGGCGTTATGGTAGTGGACAACTTCTTACGGATTTATGTAATTTTCTTGACCTCAATAATTCAAATAGACAAATTATTTTCATTGGTGATCCATTTCAAATCACACGAGGTAAAATTGATGAATCAGCTTTATGTTCTGAACGTGTAACCGCTATTACTGGTTGTCCAGTCAAAACAGTTTATCTTGAATATATTGTTTCTGAAAATCAGAATAGTTTGCTTATTAAAAATGCTTTAGAATTGGCAAGTAGCATAAGAGATAAAAATTTTAATTATCTTCATATAATGACAGATAATTTACAGTGTCTAGCATCACCAAAAGAAAAAGAGGAGAAGTATAAATTAGTAACGTCTTTGTTTGACCAAGAATCAAACTCCACTAAGTTTTTAGCTTACTCTCATGTAAAAGTAAACGAAATTAATAATTGGATTCGGCAAAAATTTTTTCAAAGGGATCATAATATAGCCTGTGGAGACATCGTTAATATCCATAATAGTTTTTTTGTGAAAAATGATGATATTCCAGATAGTTCAATTTATGTTCCAAATGATTCTTTCGCAGAAGTTATAAAAATTAAAGAAGATATTCAGCCATTAATACAACCCCTCAAAGGGAGAGATGAGCCAATTAAAGTTAACTTTATTCATCTTCGAGTACGCTTACTTCATAATAATCAAGAGATAGAGTTTCTGTGCTTAAAAGACTATTTATACGCTGAAAAACCTGAAATAGATAAAGATACTCTTTTAGCACTTTACATTTCTGCAAAGACAAGGTTTAAGCAGTTGCAGAATTTAGAAACAACAAACATAGAAGAATCAGACTATGAAGAGTCAGTTGCTTTAGCTAATTTTTTGCGAGGTGATCCTTACTTGAACGCAGCACAGTTGAGATTTGGATATGCACTAACAGTTAATCGAGCGCAAGGGCAGAAATTTAGGACTGTAATTGCAAATATGGATACTAATCAAGGAAAAACAAATGAGACTTATTTTCGTTGGGTTTATACTTTGTTTTCTATAGCCAATGATAAACTAATTTTATCAAATATTCCCTCAATAACACCTTTTGACAGAGCAATATGGGATGCTAGTAATAGCAAGATTGATTCTATTTATCCCTGTAATTTTATAGAGTTTGATCCTAATGCTGAAATAGGTATAGAGAATATTATAGAGTTTGATATTCCAGAAGTAGCGTTGAGAAATTTTTATTGGTATATCAAAAAGAAGTTAGATGCTCAAGGTATCAAAATCACATCTTACAATCATCACAATTACCAGGAAATTTATAGTTTTGAGGCAGAAAACGTCACAGCATATTGCTCAATACGCTTTTATTATAATGGAAAATATCAAATCAGTAGAGCCGAAACAATAAAGTCTGATCCTCCTGATTTTGCCGAGAAAGTACGTAATTTTATTTCATCGGAAATTGTATGTGCTACTAAAATTCAACAAGATATATATAAATTAATCCAGAATAAATTAGATAAATATAAAATTTTAATTCAAGCAATAGAGCATAATAATTATGAAGAGATTTATTACTTAACTTCAAAAAATAGTAATCTAAAATTAAAAATTACCTATGATGGAGATGGATTTATAACAAGGTTATCTCCATTGAAATATTCAAACAATGAAATTATGGAAGCGGTTCGTATAGCCTTGGAAATTTAGTCATGCAACCATATCAAGAAGTTACAGCTTTAAGAAAAGAAGGGTGTTTAGAAGAAGCTTATTCAAGAGGATATGAGCTACTGAAAGAATATCCAGAAGATGAAAAATTACGTAATAGTATTGGCTGGGTTATTTATGAAAAAATCAAAAATATAGTTAATTTAGCACATCAACCTAAAACAACCATTAGTGAAAAGCACAGTGAAGAGATTAGGCAAATTCTCAGAAAGTATGCGGCTCTCAAACTATCTCGACCTGATCTTCTTTTTAGTCTTTTATTGGCTCAAACTATTAGGTTTCCAAAGGAGCTAGAATTTTTTCCCAAGTTTATGCAGTGGGCTGGGATTGAAAGTTTCAGGATAGAAGACTACCGTGTAGAAAAGCAAAGCGATAAGATATTTGAACCTTTGATTGAAAAAGCAGCAAGGGAAACAGGAAAAATTGCTCAAGGTTGGAAAGGAGATTCTGATCTGCAAGAGTTTTCCATCTTACTAATCAATAATGCACTTTTGCAAGCAGAAGTTCAAAAGCCTGAATGGTTGCACTATCATAAAGCTTTATTGCTGAAACAGTTAGGTCGATTAGAAGAAGCTAAAACTCTTTTGCTATCATTTATTCAAGTAAAACGTAATGAATTTTGGGCTTGGCGTGCGTTGGGTAAGGTTGTAGAAAATTCTGATACCTCACTAGCCTTGGCTCTTTATGCAAAAGCTTGCTTAACTTGTAATGATTTGAATTTTGGTGTTGGTGTCTTTGAGGATCTCAGCCGACTTGCTGCTCATGAAGGTAAAATATCCTTAGCAAAATGGGCTGCTGATCAAGCTTTTACTACTCGTAATCAGAACCAATGGAAAATTCCTCAGTCGCTGCGTGAGTTATTAGAGGCTGATTGGTACTCACAGGCAAAAGTTATTATCTCTGCAAAAGAAGTTTTATTAGACTTAGCTGCTGATGCAGAGAAAGTAATTTGGGTAAATTGTCCACGTTATAGTGCTAACTTCCTTGGTATATTTACAACCCAAAGTGGTAAGCAAATGGCCAAATTTGGGTTATTATCTAACAGATGTTCTCAAGAATTAGCCAGTCCAGCACGAGGGTTGCTCAATAACGTAAATCTTGAAATCGGTGAGCCAGTCACAGTAACCGTTGATGAAACTGATGAACATCGAACTGTAGTTTTGATGGAAAAACGTCAGTCAGGTATTCATTTTGATCAGTTAGAGCGTATCTATGGAATTGTTGATCACCATCACGAAGGAAAAGCTTTTATTTACTTAAATCCACAAAAGCAATTTACACTCACATACACTGATTTTCCGGTTATACAAACTATGAAACCTGGAATGTCTATAGAAATGATATGTGCAAGACACCGCGATCGCATTAATCCGTACCAAATATTTGCAGTTCCTTTTCGCCAAACAGAAAATATTTATCTTGTGGTTGGCGTTTTGCGGTTACATCCAAATGGATTTGGTTTTGTTGGAGATGCTTTTGTTTCACCTGAGTTAGCTAGTCAGTTGAAGGATGGACAAGAAATACATCTGATTGTGGCGAAAAAATTAGATAGGAGGAAAAATCAACTAGGATGGAAAGCGATCGCACTACTCCCCAACCAACCTCAGTGCTGACTCCACAACTTGTGTACTCACTCTGAAACCAACCTGAATTAGTTGTTCAAAAATCGGTCTAGCAGCTTCTATCTTACCTTCCTGTTTCGCTAGTAAAATTACACCTAAAGTTCCCCTGGTCAGCATCCCTAAAGCAAGTGCGGCTATTTTTGCAGCGCGATCGTCTAAAATTGCTTCATAGCCTGGGTTGTTATGTATCCAGGTAAGAACTTGACTTTCTCCCAAACCAAGATCCCATGCTGCAATCATGGGTTCAATTTGTTCTACATCTCGAACATAGCCAGATCCTTCATTCAAAATCCAGAGTTTTGCCGGGTCATTATCTGGTGCAACGCAGATTTCCCGAACCACACCACTAGGAATAATAACTTCATCGCAGAGTTCAAACAGCAGATGAACCTGATTAATCTTAGTAAGTACAATCAATGGCGAAGAATTTACAACCCATCGTCTAGTCACGCTCTAACTCCTCGGCTAATTCTTCGGGAGTTACTTGGAAAGGTGAAACATTATAGCGATGCAATGCTTCTAGAAACTGATGGCGACTCACTCCAGCAATTTCCGCAGCTTTAGATTGAGAAAGCATCCCAACCTCATACCATTTGACAGCCGCAGCTAAACGCATTTCCTGAACAAAAGTTTCTGGGTTACTGCGGAGAGCAGAAAACACATCATTTGGCAGTTCAATACTAATTTGTATGGTCATAGATTCAGTTCAGGTTACAGATTTTTATTAAGCTAACATCTATCATCCATTTTGCAGCATCCAAACTAACATACCCACAATCTCTTCCACTGGTGGGAGGGGATAATCTAGCAAATCGATAGTTACTAAATCATTTTCTAGCTTGAGAAATCGCCACTGTGTACCACTGCTAATCGAACCATAAATAGTCGCAATTGAACGATTTTTTGCTGCATTAAATCTTTGTGCAGCCACCATCTCTGCAATACATTGTCCAAACCCAGTTCTTAAATCAGCCTTTTTTGCTTCAACAAGTACAAGTACAGGTGCTTCTATTTCTAATACTTCAGTGGAACGACTTAATAAAAAATCACACATTCCATTAAGTCCAACTGATTCATCAACTGTAAAATCTTCACCCGAAAATAAGCTAATTTGCCGATTTAATATCCTTCTTACTTCTAACAATATTGGATAAATAATACCTTCTGAACGTGCTTTTTCACTAGCAGAAGAAGCAAGTGGTATACTTTCTTCCAGATACGCCTTTAACGTAGTCGATACCTCGATTTTATCGATTTCAGGAATAAAACGTCCGCCTTCCTGTGTTTTTAGCCCAAAAGCTTCTTTAACCTTACTAATATTAGTAAATTGACTATAAGGCATAATTAATAAAATTCCTTACCTTAAATTTATTTGATTTATTCCTTTGGATATTTGCCATAAAAAATTAACCCCGTTACCAACAATTATATCGGAACTCGGCTTGCTCGATACATATTTAATTGATTATCCGTATTAACTCTTGATTTTCTATTTGTAACCGCAATTTCTCATTTTCCAATCTCAATTTCTCATTTTCCTGCTGAAGTTCAATCACCATATCTTGTAATTCTTGCACCTTAGACTTTTTCTTAATCGCCTCTTCAATAGCAACCTTACGATTTTCCAAACTAAACCATTTTTGATAAATGGATGTGTGCATATTCACAGAATGACCCAAATTATCAGCAGCAGCTTTAATTGGTATTCCCATTAAATGCGCTCTAATAGCCCAAGCGTGACGTAAATCATAGGGTTGAAAAGTAATACCGACAAATCTAAACCATCGGTCTGTACCGTGTCGCGCCGAATTAATCTGTTGACTAGAAACTTTGTTGTGGATTTTTGCTTTCAATAACTCGATGGCTTCTGTGTCAGTTTTTAAGTTAAAATTTTCCACCCAACGGGGATATAAAGGTAAAGCTTCCCTTTCCCCTGTTTTACATTCTTCATTCACACGCCAAGTATTCATTGTATTATCTGATGATAACCACCAATCTAAATCAGGATTGAGAAAAATTTCTCTAGGTCTTAATCCATAGGTAGCTAACATTCCATATACCCAACGCCATAACTTCCAATTACTTCTATCTTCCCTTGTCAGCAATTTACTGGGACGATTCAGGGCATAATTCTCAAACTTGAGATATTCCTGTTCTATTTCTGCATCAGTAGGTATATCACGCTTTCGTTGAGCAGCTGGTTTTATTTTCAGATTACTTAATTCTGGAACTTCCAAACCAGAACACTTACATAAAACCCTAATAACTTTAATTAACTCATTTTTAACACTATCGGATGAATTACAACAGTTTACAGCTTCAATAAAATTGGCGTTGTTTGCTAGTTTATCCTTGGGCAAATGCGTTTGAGCAATATAGCGATAACTATTAAATGTATTTTCACTTCTCAAAGTACGTTTTCGAGTTTGGAAATAATTATTCTCGAAATCTGCAATCAAATCACCAATTGTTTTTCCTGTAGTTTTTTTGTGCGTTTTGCCTAAGTATTTATCATTCCATTGAAATTGTTTTCTTGCTATTAGCTTTCCTAACTCATGAGCTTCTTCTTCCGCAGTATTTAATCCATCAAAATTAAACGGTATACCCAAAGAAATGTCGTATTGCTTTGTTCCTATACCGTTTTTATCAATATCTCCTGGTTTAATGGGTAGGGTAGTTCTCAGTTGTAGTGCTTTACCAGATTTTCTAACGGAGACATTTACCCTAGCTGCTTTGAGTCTGGCATTTACCGCCTTTAACTCGATTGCCAATTTTTCCGCCAGGTGATTTTCTTGATTTGTGACTGCTTGCATTCTGCCTAAATATCCTCCATCAGTGATGGCTGTTTGTTGAAAATCGGCAAATGCTTCCTGTGTTCTGTTCATACCCTATATTTACCCTAATAAAAAAACTGTCCATCATTGACATTGATGACAGCAAACATTGTTAAAAATGAACATTTTAAGCTATTAAGAGCATATCACTGCTCTTTCCCGTGAAGGTAAAGCACAAGAAATCTACATCGTTACCTCTGGTGAAATGATGGCGATGTACGCTGCAAACAACATCGCTCGTGGTATTTTGAAATACGCTCACTCCGGTGGTGTACGCTTAGGTGGTTTGATTTGTAACAGCCGTAAAGTTGACCGTGAAGCTGAACTGATCGAAAACTTGGCTGAACGTTTGAACACCCAAATGATTCACTTCGTACCTCGTGACAACATCGTTCAACACGCTGAATTGCGTCGGATGACCGTTAACGAGTACGCACCAGACAGCATTCAAGGTAACGAATACCGTGCATTAGCTAAGAAGATCATCAACAACGACAAGCTCACCATTCCTACACCAATCGAGATGGATGAACTAGAAGCACTGTTGATCGAATACGGTATTCTCGATGACGATTCTAAGCACGCAGAAATCATCGGTAAGCCCGCAGAAGCTACCAAGTAAGTAATTCCCTAATTAGGAGACAAGGAAAGTATGAAGTATGAAGTGTGAAGTATGAAAATTCCCTTCATTCAGCTTTAGCCTTC
This sequence comes from Nostoc sp. FACHB-190, assembly GCF_014696905.1. Classification (NCBI taxonomy): domain Bacteria; kingdom Bacillati; phylum Cyanobacteriota; class Cyanophyceae; order Nostocales; family Nostocaceae; genus Nostoc; species Nostoc sp. FACHB-190. Next base: position 194,333 of record NZ_JACJQW010000004.1, on the reverse strand, counting down.
AGCCTTCATTCTTCTCCTCTCCCTTTTTCCCTGATTTCCCCATCTTTAACTGTTACCGAGGCAGACTATGACACCTCCAGAAAACAAGAATCTTGTAGATGAAAATAAGGAACTAATTAAAGAAGTTCTGCAAGCCTATCCCGAAAAAGCTCGCAAAAAACGCGAAAAACACCTCAACGTCCACGAAGAAAGCAAATCCGATTGCGGCGTTAAGTCTAACATCAAATCCATTCCTGGTGTAATGACCGCTCGTGGTTGTGCTTACGCAGGTTCTAAAGGTGTGGTTTGGGGGCCTATTAAGGACATGATCCACATCAGCCACGGCCCAGTAGGTTGCGGTTACTGGTCTTGGTCTGGTCGTCGTAACTACTACGTAGGTGTAACAGGTATCAACTCTTTTGGTACTATGCACTTCACCTCCGACTTCCAAGAACGCGACATCGTATTCGGTGGTGACAAAAAACTCACCAAAATCATCGAAGAACTAGAAGTTCTTTTCCCCCTCAGCCGTGGTATCTCCATTCAATCTGAATGTCCCATCGGTCTAATCGGGGATGACATCGAAGCTGTTGCTAAAAAAGCTTCTAAGCAAATTGGTAAGCCAGTTGTACCCCTACGTTGCGAAGGTTTCCGTGGTGTATCTCAGTCTTTAGGCCACCACATCGCTAACGACGCTATCCGTGACTGGATTTTCCCTGAATTTGACAAAGCTAAGAAAAACAACACAATCGACTTCGAGCCAAGCCCCTACGACGTAGCATTAATCGGTGACTACAACATCGGTGGTGATGCTTGGGCAAGCCGGATGTTATTAGAAGAAATGGGCTTGCGTGTTGTAGCTCAGTGGTCTGGTGACGGTACACTCAACGAGTTGATTCAAGGCCCTGCTGCTAAATTAGTTCTGATCCACTGCTACCGTTCTATGAACTACATCTGCCGTAGTTTGGAAGAACAATACGGTATGCCTTGGATGGAATTCAACTTCTTCGGCCCCACCAAGATTGCTGCATCTTTACGCGAAATTGCAGCTAAATTTGACTCTAAGATTCAAGAAAACGCTGAGAAAGTCATCGCTAAGTACACACCAGTGATGAATTCGGTACTTGAAAAGTATCGTCCTCGCTTGGAAGGTAACACCGTAATGTTGTACGTAGGTGGTCTACGTCCTCGCCACGTTGTTCCCGCTTTTGAAGATTTGGGTATCAAGGTTGTCGGTACAGGCTACGAATTCGCTCACAACGACGACTACAAACGTACCACCCACTATATCGATAACGCCACCATCATTTACGATGACGTTACCGCTTACGAATTCGAGGAATTCGTTAAAGCTAAGAAGCCTGATTTAATCGCTTCCGGTATTAAAGAGAAGTACGCCTTCCAAAAAATGGGTCTTCCCTTCCGTCAAATGCACTCTTGGGATTACTCCGGCCCTTATCACGGTTATGACGGATTCGCTATCTTCGCTCGTGATATGGACTTAGCCCTCAACAGCCCAACTTGGGATTTGATTGGCGCTCCTTGGAAGAAAGCTGCTACCAAAGCTAAGGCTGCTGCTTAATTCATTCCCAAGAATCAAACGGATAGCCTGGGGTTTGTCGCCCCAGGAACCTAGGGAAGAATGGTGAATGCTGAATGCTGGATGAAGACTTTTATTCATTATTCATGATTCATCACTCGTGACTCCCCAGGGGAGGAGCGAAGTCCCCAGGCTCTCCCAACACTTCAATTACTACACCAACAAGCAAGCGTAGAGAGATACACAAATGCCTCAGAATCCAGACAGAATTGTAGACCACGTTGATCTATTCAAACAGCCAGAATACACCGAGCTATTTGAAAACAAGAGAAAGAACTTTGAAGGCGCACATCCTCCTGAAGAAGTTGAAAGAGTTTCTGAATGGACAAAATCTTGGGACTACCGGGAAAAGAACTTCGCTCGTGAAGCTTTAACCGTTAACCCCGCTAAAGGTTGTCAACCTGTAGGCGCAATGTTTGCTGCTTTGGGTTTTGAAGGTACTCTTCCCTTCGTTCAAGGTTCTCAAGGTTGCGTGGCTTACTTCCGTACCCACCTCAGCCGTCACTATAAAGAGCCTTGCTCCGCAGTTTCTTCTTCCATGACAGAAGACGCAGCAGTATTCGGTGGCTTGAACAACATGATTGAAGGTATGCAAGTTTCATACCAACTGTACAAGCCTAAGATGATTGCTGTTTGCACCACCTGTATGGCTGAAGTTATCGGTGACGATTTAGGGGCGTTCATCACCAACTCTAAGAATGCTGGTTCTATTCCTCAAGATTTCCCAGTACCTTTTGCTCACACCCCCAGTTTCGTAGGTTCCCACATCACTGGTTACGACAACATGATGAAGGGAATTCTGTTGAACCTGACAGAAGGCAAGAAAAAAGCTACCAGCAATGGCAAAATCAACATTATTCCTGGTTTTGATACATACGTTGGTAACAACCGCGAAGTTAAGCGGATGTTGAATGCAATGGGTGTTGACTACACCATTCTGTCTGACAGCAGCGACTACTTCGATTCACCCAACACTGGTGAATTTGATATGTACCCAGGTGGTACAAAGCTAGAAGATGCTGCTGATTCTATCAACGCTAAGGCAACAGTAGCTCTCCAAGCTTACACCACACCTAAGACCCGTGAGTATATCTCTACTCAATGGAAGCAAGAAACAAAAGTTCTACGTCCCTTCGGTGTTAAAGGTACTGACGAGTTCTTGACTGCTATCTCTGAATTGACTGGTAAAGCGATTCCTGAAGAATTGGAAATCGATCGCGGTCGTTTAGTTGATGCTATCACTGACTCCTACGCTTGGATTCATGGTAAGAAATTCGCTATCTACGGCGATCCCGACTTGATCATCTCCATCACCAGCTTCTTGTTAGAAATGGGTGCTGAACCAGTACACATCCTCTGCAACAACGGTGATGAAACCTTCAAGAAAGAAATGGAAGCTATCCTCGCTGCTAGCCCATTCGGTAAAGAAGCTAAAGTTTGGATTCAAAAAGACTTGTGGCACTTCCGTTCCTTGTTGTTCACCGAGCCTGTAGACTTCTTCATCGGTAACTCTTACGGTAAGTACCTGTGGCGCGATACCAAAATCCCAATGGTGCGGATTGGTTATCCTCTCTTCGATCGCCACCACTTACACCGCTATGCTACCCTTGGCTACCAAGGTGGTCTAAATATCCTCAACTGGGTTGTTAACACCCTGTTGGATGAAATGGATCGCAGCACCAACATCACTGGTAAGACCGATATCTCCTTCGACTTGATTCGCTAGAAATTGCTACAAGCTGGTTTGTTAAAAACAGCTAAGTAAGTCAAAAGGTAAAAGGCAAAGAAATTTACTCTTTTGCCTTTTGACTTTTTACCTTTTACTTTTCAACCTACCTATCCCTTGATTCGTTTTCTCTATCATGGACAGCATCAATCACGCTCATTCTCACGTTAATTACCATCCACCTAACTATAAAAAGTCTCCTCTACTTAATCCTCTGCGTCGTTTTGTGGACGGAATTAATGTTAAAAATAATCGCTTCGCTCATCTCATCTGTCAGGTTATTCCCTGCTGTTGCCCTTTTGAGCGAAATATTAGTTTATTTGGACGGACTTATCATATTCCGGCTTTGTGTAAGCTTAATCCTCTCTATGATGAGTTTGTTGGCTTACGTTTTCGGGCTTTGTCTTACCTCGCTGATGAATGTGGTGAGGACGTGACAAGGTATATTTGCTAATTTACTTATTATCTGGAAGTTATAGCAATCCTTGTGAGTTGTGAACGGAGTTTTTTATCTAACCGCAAAGTACACAAAGTACGCAAAGGGAGGAAAGAAAAAGTTTCACAATTAATTTAGGACTGTTTGGAGAGGCAAGAAAGTTTTTTGTTATTGGTAGTCGAGCATACTTTAAAGTTTCTTGTAAAAGTCGATGTTATAGAAATGAATTACTGATGCACATGGGGAATTGTGTGTCGGGTATAGTGAAGATTTTTGCAGGAAGTTTTTGTGACAGTAATCAGTTAACAGTTAACAGTAATCAGTAGACCTCTTGCATATATATTTTTTTGTCTCACGCAGAGGCGCAAAGACGCAAAGAGGTCTAGTGAATATATAAGTGATTATTGTTAACTGTTTTTTCTCAAGCAGAGAAGATGGGATTTTTATCGAACTACAGAGGAGCCAGTCGCGTGGTGAGGTAACGCGGTCTTGGGGGTTTCCCCCATGAGCGACTGCCGAAAGGGTTTCCCGACTTGAGCGAACTGGCGTAGCGCGGAGAACACAGAGGAAGAGAGATGAACACCCAAAAGAAGGTTAATGAACTGCTGAATGAGTCAGGATGCGAACATAATCAGCAGAAGAAGGGCGAGAAGAAGAATAAGTCTTGTACACAACAAGCGCAACCTGGAGCAGCTCAAGGTGGCTGTGCTTTTGATGGGGCGATGATTGCTTTAGTTCCAATTACTGATGCGGCGCATTTGGTTCACGGCCCGATCGCCTGTGCGGGTAATTCTTGGGGTAGTCGTGGTAGTCTATCTTCTGGGCCTGTACTTTATAAAACAGGTTTCACTACCGACATGACGGAAAATGATGTGATTTTCGGTGGTGAGAAGAAGCTTTACAAGGCAATTTTAGAAATTCATCAGCGTTACAATCCCAAGGCTGTGTTTGTCTACGCTACTTGTGTGACGGCTTTGATTGGCGATGATATCAATGCTGTTTGCAAGGCGGCGGCGGAAAAAATTGGGACTCCGGTTGTCCCGGTGATTGCGCCGGGATTTATTGGGAGTAAGAATTTGGGCAACCGTTTTGGCGGTGAAGCTTTATTAGATTATGTTGTCGGGACAGCAGAACCGGAGTTCACAACCCCCTATGATATAAACTTGATTGGCGAATACAATATCGCCGGGGAAATGTGGGGAGTCCTGCCTTTATTTGAAAAATTAGGCATCCGCGTACTATCTAAAATCACGGGTGATGCTCGTTATGAAGAAATTCGTTACGCTCACCGTGCCAAGTTGAACGTGATGATTTGTTCGCGGGCTTTGCTCAATATGGCGAGAAAGATGGAGGAGCAATATGGGATTCCCTACATTGAAGAGTCTTTTTATGGGATTGATGATATAAATCGTTGCTTGCGGAATGTGGCGGCGAAGTTGGGCGACCCTGATTTACAAGCGCGGACTGAACAGCTAATTGCTGATGAAACTGCGGCTTTGGATATCGCCTTGGCTCCCTATCGCGCCCGCCTCAAGGGTAAGCGTGTAGTTCTGTATACTGGCGGTGTGAAAAGTTGGTCTATTATCTCCGCCGCTAAGGACTTGGGGATAGAAGTTGTGGCTACTAGCACCCGCAAGAGTACTGAGGAAGATAAGGCAAAAATCAAACGCTTGCTCGGTACGGATGGCATCATGCTAGAAAAAGGCAATGCTCAGGAGTTGTTGCAATTGGTACGTGACTCCAACGCTGATATGTTAATTGCGGGTGGTCGTAACCAATACACAGCCCTGAAAGCGCGGATTCCTTTCCTTGACATCAACCAAGAACGCCATCATCCGTATGCTGGGTATATGGGAATGTTAGAGATGGCAAGGGAGTTATACGAAGCCCTCTACAGCCCGATTTGGAGTCAAATCCGTAAACCTGCGCCTTGGGATGAAGCAGCAGGGACTTTAAATAATTTTAGTTTGTCAGCAGAAGATATTTTCTCTGCTTCAATAGAAGAGGTATTTTAGATGGCGATCGTTACTGTTCCCGAAAAATCAGTTGCAGTTAATCCCCTCAAACAAAGCCAAGCTTTAGGTGCATCCCTCGCCTTTTTGGGATTAAAGGGAATGATACCTCTGTTTCACGGTTCTCAAGGGTGTACCGCCTTCGCCAAAGTTGTGCTTGTACGGCATTTTCGGGAAGCGATTCCCTTAGCCACTACAGCCATGACTGAAGTAACTACGATTTTGGGTGGCGAAGAGAATGTGGAACAGGCGCTTCTGACGTTGGTAGAAAAGGCCAAGCCAGAAATTATCGGTTTGTGTACCACTGGATTAACCGAAACCAGAGGCGATGATATTGAACGCTTCTTAAAGGATATCCGCGATCGCCATCGGGAATTAGACCACATCCCCGTTATCTTTGCACCAACACCAGATTTTAAAGGTGCATTACAAGATGGTTTTGCTACTGCTGTGGAAAGCATCGTTAAGGAAATTCCCCAAGCAGGCGGAATTAGAAGCGAACAAGTCACAATTTTGGCTGGTTCTGCTTTTACTCCCGGCGATTTACAAGAAATCAAAGAGATTGTCACCGCTTTTGGATTAGAACCTATCTTTGTACCTGACCTTGGCGCTTCTTTAGATGGTCACTTAGAAGATAACTATAGTGCGGTGACAGGTAGCGGTACAAGTGTCAAACAACTGCGTCAAGTAGGTTGTTCTGCTTTCACCATCGCTTTGGGTGAAAGTATGCGGGGTGCTGCCAAAATTCTCGATGAACGGTTCAACATTCCCTACGAAGTGTTTGGGGAATTGACTGGTTTAGAACCAGTAGATGAGTTTTTGCAAGCATTATCAATTTTAAGCAGCAACCCAGTCCCCGAAAAATACCGCCGCCAACGTCGCCAGTTGCAAGATGCAATGCTCGATACGCACTTTTATTTTGGTGCAAAACGGGTATCTCTAGCATTAGAGCCTGATTTACTTTGGGGAACAGTGCGCTTCTTGCAATCGATGGGATGTCAAATTCATGCGGCCGTCACCACAACGCGATCGCCTTTACTCGAAAAACTCCCCATCAAGAGCGTTACTATCGGCGATTTAGAAGACTTTGAAGAACTAGCAGTAGGTTCTGACCTAGTGATTGGTAATTCTAACCTGGCTGCGATCGCTAAACGTCTGTCGATTCCTCTTTATCGTTTAGGTTTGCCCATCTACGACCGTTTAGGAAATGGTCTATTCACAAAAGTTGGTTATCGCGGCACGATGGAGCTTTTGTTTGGCATTGGCAACCTCTTTTTAGAAGCTGAAGAAGAGCGCGTTAAACACTTTTTCAATGATTAGTAATTGGGGAATTGGGATTAGGGAATAGGGAGTAGTGAATTTTAGGATTGCTAAATCAAGGGATGATTCTTGTAGGGTGGGCATCTTGCCCGCCCCGAAATAAATAAGGACGGGCAAGATGCCCATCCCACAAAACTATAAAAATCATCTCGCAAATAAGCAATATCTGAATTTCTACTCCCCACTCCCCACTCCCCACTCCCTACACAAGTAGGAGAACAGAATGAAAATTGCCTTTACAACCAGTGACCACATTCATGTCAATGCTCACTTTGGCTGGGCGAGAGAAATTGATGTCTACGAAATCGATGGCGAAGGATATCAATTTTTACACACTCTCAACTTTGAGGGTGAGCTAAAAGAAGATGGTAACGAAGATAAAATTACACCCAAACTTGATGCACTGGTTGACTGTGCAATTGTTTATGTAACAGCAATTGGTGGAACTGCTGCTGCTAAGTTAATCAAGAAAGGTGTCACCCCAGTTAAAGCCCGCACTGAAGAAGAAAAAATTGAAGAGTTATTGACTAAATTAGTCCAAACTCTTAAAGGTAATCCTCCACCTTGGTTGCGGAAAGCTCTCCAACCCAAAACCAAAAGTTTTACAGATGAACTTGAAAATGAAGCAACTGTATGACCGCAGATAATACTGTTAACGGCACTACTAGTCTCGCAGCCTTAAACTCTCCCTTCATTAAGGCTTTAGTTCTCCAAATTCGTGGGCAAGATAGTTACGGATTCTACCGTAATTGGTCAGATGAATTAATCCTCAAAGCATTCGTCGTCCCCAAAAAAAAGAAACGCGAAATCCCCATTGAAGGCGAAGTCGATGCCGCAACTCAAGCCCGGATTTTAGTGTTTTACCGTGCTGTTGCTGCCAGAATTGAACAAGAAACCAATCTAATTTCTCAGGTTGTAATTAATATCAATCATGAGGGCTTCGGCTGGGCTTTAGTATTTTCTGGTCGGCTTTTGCTAACAGTAAAAACTCTCAGAGATGCTCATCGTTTCGGCTTTGAATCTCTCGAAAAGTTAGCAGAAGAAGGCGAAACTTTTGTCCAAAAAGGATTGGATTTAGTTAATCGCTTCCCAGAAGTAGGCAAGATTTAAACGTTAGTCATTAGTCATTAGTTATTCGTTATTTAAACCCCTCTCCAAACCTCTCCCCCCCAGGGAGAGAGGCTTTGAAAACGCAGAATATTTTTGCCCCTCTCCGCGTCGGAGAGGGGTTGGGGAGAGGTTTATCAAACTCATGTTTATTTACAAATGACAAAGGACAAATGACAAATGACCATCGAGGAATTGAAAACTCAAATTAAACGCCTCAACAGCAAAGCAGGTCAAATGAAAATGGATCTGCATGATTTAGCCGAAGGTTTGCCAACAGATTACAAACAACTTATGGATGTTGCAGCCGCAACTTATGAAATATATCGGCAACTGGATGAGCTAAAGCAGCAGCTAACAGCATTGGAGGGTAAATGAGTAAAACTATTGAAGAATTCAAAAAATTAAGTGATGCCGAAGAATTTTTGAAATTCTTTGAATTACCTTACGACCAAAAAGTTGTAAATGTAAATCGTCTCCATATATTGAAAAAGTTCTCGCAATATATCCAAGAAATTGACGAACAAGCTGCTGATTTAACTGCTGAAGAAAAACTGAATCAATATTGCTTGGCTTTACAACAGGCTTACGAGATATTTCTCGAATCAACACCCCAAGAACAAAAGGTGTTCAAAGTCTTTAAAGACAAGCCCAAAAATGTAATTACGCTGACAGAACTCTCTTCTGATTAGGAGGTAAATAGTGATCAACCTAACTCCTACCGAGTTAGAACGTTATAGTCGCCAAATGATGCTTCCGAATTTTGGCGAAGCGGCTCAGAAGCGCCTGAAGTCAGCGACAGTATTGGTTACAGGTGTGGGGGGATTAGGTGGTACAGCCGCGCTTTACTTAGCAGTAGCAGGCGTTGGCAAACTAATTCTCGTCCGGGGTGGTGATTTACGCCTTGATGATATGAATCGTCAGATTCTCATGACTGATGATTGGGTTGGTAAGCCAAGGGTATTTAAGGCTAAAGAAACCTTGCAAGCCATCAATCCTGATATTGAAATCGAAGCGGTTCATGATTATGTTACTGCTGAAAATGTAGATTCTTTGGTACAGTCCGCAGATATGGCACTGGACTGCGCTCATAATTTTACAGAACGCGATTTGTTGAATGCAGCTTGTGTGCGCTGGCGCAAACCAATGGTAGAAGCTGCAATGGATGGGATGGAAGCTTACCTGACAACAATTATTCCCGGTGTCACGCCTTGTTTATCTTGTCTGTTTCCCGAAAAACCTGAGTGGGATCGGCGTGGTTTCTCCGTGCTAGGTGCCGTTTCTGGGACATTGGCTTGTTTGACAGCACTGGAAGCAGTCAAGCTGATTACTGGGTTTAGTCAGCCTTTATTGTCACAATTGCTGACAATAGACTTCAACCGGATGGAATTTGCCAAGCGTCGTTCATACCGCGATCGCTCTTGTCAAGTATGCGGTAACAATGCACCTTGGAGATACTCGCAATCTCCATCAATGGAAACCACCAGTAATTTTACAACTTAATATTTTTGTCCTTTGTCATTAGTCATTTGTATTTACAAATATGTTTTCAAACTATTTGTTTAACTGGCGAACTTTTTAGATCCCCCTAAATCCCCCTTAAAAAGGGGGACTTTAAGAGGCTCTTAGCCCCCCTTTTTAAGGAGGGTTGGGGGGATCTAAGACTTTTGAAACACATCCTAATGACAAAGGACAATTATCACAAAAAACCCAAATTCTAGATTAGAACAATCAATCGCTACAGATTAGGAGATTGAATGACTGTTACTTTAACAGAAAAAGCAGAATTTCGTTTGCGGGCTTTCCTGCGAGGTTCCGGTTCTGATGAGAATAGCACTAAAGGTATCCGAATCTCTGTCAAAGGTGGCGGTTGCAATGGCTATGAATATGGTATGGATGTCACCAGCCAACCCCAACCAGATGATTTAGTAATCCAACAAGGTAGTGTGTTGGTTTACGTCGATGCCAAAAGTGCGCCCTTATTAGAAGGAATCGTGATTGATTTTGTCGAAGGGGTGGTAGAAAGCGGTTTCAAATTTACCAACCCTAATGCAACTAGTACCTGCGGTTGCGGCAAATCTTTCAAAACAGGAGACTGTACGCCAGATGGTGTTCCTTGTAGCTAAAAGAGTCTTCTTTTAGTGTTAAGTCAAACCATATAGGCTTTTCGTAAACGTACTCCGCACTAAATGTCAGAGACACTAGCTAATACTATTTTGGATTTTAGATTTTGGATTTTGGATTGAGAATTACTATCTGCATCTAAGTTATATCAATCCATTTGTCTTAATCATTATCTAAATAGGTATAAAACTCATCAAATGCTGTGTCTTCCTATTCATGCTTTCTCGAAGAGGAGCCTGACACACTTCGAGAACCAACCGAACCGTAATGAGGAGAATCGGAAAATGGCTACCTATCAAGTAAGATTAATCAACAAAAAAGAAGACATCGATACCACAATTGAGGTAGATGAAGACACTACAATTTTAGACGCAGCAGAAGAAGCTGGTATTGAGTTACCTTTCTCTTGCCATGCAGGTTCTTGCTCTAGCTGTGTAGGTAAAGTTACAGAAGGTGAAGTTGATCAATCTGATCAAAACTTCTTGGATGATGAGCAAGTATCTAAAGGATTTGCTCTGTTGTGCGTTACCTATCCTCGTTCTAACTGCACAATCAAGACTCACCAAGAGCCTTACCTCGTATAATTGATGTCTTAGATTATGCACAGAAGTTGCAGCTATACAGTCAAAATCTCTCTACACAGATTCAGATTGTATAGCTGCAATTTTTCATCACTACAGCTATTTTTAGCAATCCAAAAAATATGAAAGGTAAAGAAAATTATCTTTCATACTTCATACTTCACACTTCATACTTTTAATGTTTAAGCCTTTTAGTGTAAGCGGCTGTTCTTTAGCACTACTCCAACCTGGAGAGCAAGGTATTATAGCTTTTTATCAAACTCAAGATCAGAAAATCCTAGACCAGATTCATTCAGCAGGCATAAAAATTGGAACTTGTATTACTCTAGAACAGCTACTTCCTTTATTACAAATGAAAGTTGCTGGAGAATCTATCAGTTTAAGCCAAGAAGTTGCTCAGACTATTTACGTGCGGATAGTTGATAACTAAATTCAAGCTAAAATCTACTACTGGTGAAGTAGAAGGACTAAATTAAACCTAACGTGAGATTACCTAGTTTCGATACTTCGACACCTTCGACAGGCTCAGGGCGGCGCTACGCTCAGTATTCACACTCCAGCAAAGCTCAGTGAACGCTTCGCTCAACCCTCTTTGAGTCAGCTTATTGAGCATTGAGCGTAGTCGAAATGCGTCTTCTCAATGAAAATTTGTAAGATATAAATTCTGTAGAGACGTTGTATACAAAGTCTCTACAAAAATAAAAAAATTCCATTTAATGAATTAGTGATTTATCAATCAATAGCGACAATAACATCGGACGCTTTAATAACAGCATAAGCTTGCTTACCTTCTACCAAACCCAGGTTATCGGCTGAGGTTTTGGTAATAATAGAGACTAACTCTATTCCAGGCGCTAATTCTAAAGTTACTTCAGTATTAACTGAACCAGTTACAACCTTCTTAACGGTGGTTTTTAACGCATTACGCGCACTAATTTCCATGTTTTTATTTCCTTTTAAATCATGATTGCTTGAAACAATACCAACTTTTTGGAATATCAAGGTTATTTTTTAGATTTTCTTTATAAAATTACTAGATATAGTTTATACAAAATCTGTATAGCTAACAGTCCACTACTAAAAATACTCCGCTAGAGGGAGAATTTGAGTTGAAATAATTTAGCACAATATATCACTACTTAAGAATATTTTTAGTTAAAATATTGATACATGAACTTTGTCTACAAAACTTAATTTCAAAAAATAATTGTTACCTAGTAAACAAATCAATATCTATAAATTTTGATATTAAACAAATATCCTGAATAAACATACTATTAAAAAAATAAATGTAGTTTGTGCTGCATTTTGATATTTTTTTGTGATATTTAACCAATATCTTTATGAGAATACACACTTGTTTATGGAACAAACCTATCAGAGTGATAATATATAAGTAAGCTAAATTGTTGCTAGTGAACCAAACTTCAGCAGCAAGAGATTACAGGGTTATCCAAGACAGTTTCTACCGAAATCCTGGTACATCTGAAAGTTAGACAGCCGATGCGATCGCTTCAGCAATAGAGTAGGGAAAATGTGTAAATCTTATACTGATAATTGATGATTCTACTTAGTAGAATTTAGGGCTAATACTGCGTAAAACCTGTGTCTAATTTTCATCATACTTAGACGAAGCAAAAACAGTTTGGGAATAAGTGCAGCAGTTTAGAAACAATTCCCTTACTTGCAATAAATAAGGAGCAGGAATTATGCGAGCCAAACATATTATGACTCAAGATGTAGCTACCATTCGCGGCTCCGCTACAGTAGCAGAAGCAGTGAAATTATTAAGGCTCAAACAACTGCAAGAATTGATTGTAGAACCTCGTCATAGTGGTGATGCTTACGGCATTATGACTGAGAGTGATATTGCAGCCAAAGTGGTTGCTTATGGAAAAGATCCTCAAAGAACTTATGTTTACGAAATAATGAGCAAACCCTGTGTCACTGTAGATCCTGACCTTGATTTAGAATATGTTGCAAGGTTATTGATTAATACAGGGATGCGGAGTGCGCCTGTCATCCGTGGTGAATTACTTGGGATGATTACTATCAGCGATATTATCCACAAAGGCGACTTTGTAGATAAACCAAAACTCCTATTCTTGCAAAAAGAGATATATAAAGCAGTCTCCAACGCACGGGCAATTTCTGCGAATTATGGCCCAGACTCTAAACGCACAATTGAAGCTTGGGATTTCGTAGATGAACTCGAAGCTGAAGCTGGTTTTTATGGCGCACCCAAGCAAGATAAATCTTCTAGAGAACTATTCTCTGAAGAACCGAAACCAATGGTCGCAGGTGAGCAACCTAACCAAACAATGAATGCTGTCTAATGAGGATATCTGAGAATTATTAAACTGTTGATCCCCCCTAGCCCCCCTTATAAAGGGGGGAAACTAAGAAATCTAATTCCCTCCCCTTTCCAAGGGGAGGGTTAGGGAGGGGTAAAAGTTCATCTCATGGACAGTATTTTCAAAAAGTTTTTGTGAATGGTGGGCATTGTCCACCATTCCCTTTTATTAGTGAATAAAAGCAGTTTATGAAACAACAAAATCAGCAAAGTTTGAGTCAAACAACTTGTGAATGGTTGATAGGTAATAATTACAATCTTGAAGATTTAAATCAGCGTGGTGAAAATGGTGATACAGCTTTAATGAAAGCCACTAGGATAGGTAATTATTCAGTCGTTCAAGAATTGATTAGTGCAGGCGCGGATATTAATGCCAGAAATAATGATAGTAATAATGCCTTATGGTTTGCTTGCTTTGGCAATCATTATGAATTAATTAATTTGCTGCTAGAAATGAAAATTAATATCGATAACCAAAACGATAACGGTGCAACAGTGTTAATGTATGCAGCTTCAGCAGGTAAAGCAGAAGTAGTCAAGTTACTTTTACAACATCATCCGAATTTAAATTTAAAAAACTTAGACGATTACAAAGCTATAGATTTTGCCAGCACTATCGAAGTTTTAAGGATGCTGAAAGATGCTACAAAATGAATTATCTAGCAAAAGTTTTCATCAAAGGACTAAACATTCTTACCTATCAGTGCAGCTTGACCCTAATTATGTAGACCCAACAACGCAACCATCTGCTTTTAAGCAATATCCAAAATTTTATCGCAGGCTGCAATTAAATCTCAATCATCCCATTCATTCTTTCATTTACTTAACAAGTGCAATCACCTTAGAAAAGACTTATAAGGATGTAGCCTATCAACTACGTGTTAATCCTTCTGCGGGTGGGTTATATCCTACTGAGATTTATGTACAAATTCGTGGCATCCCGGAAATAGTTGATGGCATCTACCATCTAGAAGTTGAGAATAATTGTCTAACACTCATCTATGAATTAATAGATGATGGCTTGGAAAGTTATATTATACCGGGCAAATGTATCAAGGGAGTCATTTTTTTAATTAGTTGCGTTTATTATAGGTCTAGTTGGAAATATAAAAACAGAAGTCTGAGATATTGCTTTTTAGATAGCGGACACCATTTAGGTACAATTGCCGCATCGGCTGATCTCTATGACAAAAATATCCAGCTAATGTTTGACTTTGATAAGTTAGCTCTTAATTCTGACTTAGGTTTTGAGAATAAAGAGTTTGTGACGGCTAGTGTTCTATGTGGGGAAGTAGAAGAAAAGCATGTGAGACGCTTAAGGCTGAAAATTCCTTTTGTGAGTGGTACAGATTATTTTGAAGCTCATCAATTTATTGAAGATGGCTATCAGGTAACAGCTTTACACAAGAGTCCAAAACAACAGCTAGAGCATCCCAAATTTAAGTTTGACAAGGATAAATTTTATCAAACTGTTTGGCATAGACGTTCAAATAGACGTTTCCGGAAACAGTTGATTTCTCAAGAAGATTATTTCAGGATATTGCAACAACTAAAGCAACCAATTCCCACAGAAAGTTGTGAAGCAATCAAAGTTTATTCAGTCGTGCATCGAGTAGAGGGGATATCCCCTGGGTTATATCAAAACAATCATCTGATTAAAAGTGGCGATTTTAGCGAACATACTGGTTATTTGTGCATTAATCAGGCTATTGCGCGTGATTGTGCAGTAACTTTGTTTTTTGTGTCTGACTATACAAGTTATCAAACCGCTATGCAGTTAGCAGGTTTTTTAGGACACAGAGTTTACCTGAGTAGTAATTACTTGGGGATACAATGTAGCGGAATTGGCGCGTTTTATGACGATGAAACCCAGAGTTTCTTAGAAACAAAAATGGATATTCTCTACGCAATGGCTATTGGCAATTAAGTAGTTTTGTAAGTAGAGATGGCTAGGTATATGTTCTGTTACAACGATGATTACGATTACCGTCCAATGCAACCGTCATCGGCAGATATTATTTTACGGCAACAACTAGAGCATTCTATTAGTAAATACTTTTATGAAGCGTGCGATCGCACAATTCAAAATCTTCTTTCTCATTGTCGTTGGTATGTCACCAGTGATGCTAGTGCTATGACCTTAGTAATTGAATGTCCCGACCCTGTTACCAACTGGCGAGTTCTACAACAAATCGTCGCAATGGGGTCATTACTCCAGTCAATTGTCACCAGTGCTAAAATCCGCGTTTGTCCTCCCGAAAGCCAAGGTATACCTTTTGAAATGAGGGTAGATGAAATTGCTGTTTACCGTGATATGGCTGGTTAGAAAAAGCGTGTATGAAGAGAGTAGGAAAGACTATTGATTATTTATCATTGACCAATTACAAATAATTGTAACTACCTCTTCAAAAACTAAGTTAGCCGAACTTTTCACCACAGGACTTAACTCTAGTCCAAGGCTAAGATTTGCCGCCTCAATTAAATAAACTGTCACATCTTCGGGAAATTCATCCTGAAATATTTTCCTTCCGGCGGCTAGTGCATTATCCCAACGAAAATCATGCAAGTTATAACTAGGTTCCGGTAAAGCTTCTAATTCTTTACCTGGAACCTTAAATATTGCACCCGCTTCAGAATTGGTTGAACTAGCATCAATAATTACTAATTTTTTACTACCTCTAGCTTGAAACATTACCTCCATCCCTGCGGTTCCACAGTCATACACGCGCACATAAGGGTGAGGGTTTTCGGCTAGATATTGTTGTAAGCGTTGGGCGATAATTACACCTACAGCATCATCGCAGCGATTAAGATTTCCGCAACCAATAATAGTTAGCATAAATTACTAATTGTGACACTATACTTAATTTTTAATGGTGTAGCTTTCATAAAAAAGCAGTTTATGTCACAAGAACATTGGTATTTTATTAAAAATTATTATCAAAATCCGTCAATGCCTACTCAGTATCTTTCTTTTGAGGTTATGGCTTGGTTGGTAGATCAAATTATTGAATCTAGATTTTCCAACCTATTTTTTCCATTGCTATCACATCAAGCTCTACATATTCAAATCTCTAGTGATTGGTGCAAAATAAGTAAATTATCTAAAGTTACTATTTACCCCAAGCGGAACTGGTTAACATTTCACTACTGTATATTCAATGAGTTTAATAAGTATCAGTTCGATGAATATAAAGTTATGCTTGACCAGTCTGATTATCTGACAGAAACTATGTTCACACTTCTTGAACGCCTAGAAAACTACTATTTACCTGTCCAAATTGAATAAAAACTGCTCAACTAGCACTCGAAACAAAGCTTAACAATATCCCCAAAACCTTATCGACAGGAGGAATGTTGTACTCTGTGAGCCAGATTGTGACGGTTTGGGATTCTAGTTTGAGAAACTTCCAGCGATCGCCTGACGTAATTGCACCGTAAATTATAGGTATCGGACTATTATTCGCCAAGGCTAAACTTAAGCGTTTATTGATAGTCTCTATTAAAAACTGGCTAGGAGTTACAGGTTCAATGTCTTGGAGAAAATCAAAAGGTTCAATAACCGTCAGCCCAAAATCTTTTTTAACCTTTTTGAGTGTAAAGTCACTATAAGGCATAATTTAATTCATAATCTGCTTTGTTGTATCCTTATGTTACAACTTAATGGCTTTGTCTCATAAAAAAGACAAAGCCTCGGAATAATTAACAAATAACCACAATTTAGAACGTTACATTATATTTATCAGCCAGTTCAGATAGCTTTTCATACTGCTGAATGGCGGCTTCTGTGATTAACTGTTTCGCTTCTTCTGGCGTTGTGCCATTTTCGGGAATCAAATACTTCACATAAAGGGCGATAAAATCAGCCATAATTGCCGAACCTATCAAACCATGACTATCAGCTTCTTGACCAGCCATTGTTGCTACTAAACCCGCTTTGATGGGGTCTGGTTTCTCTTTCATGAACTGATCAATTAGTTGCCAAATATACTCGTTTGGTATGAGATTTTCTAACTTGGTTTTGTTAGGTGTAAATTCTATACCTGCGGCTTTTGACTGTTCTAAAACACACCATTCTGTAAATTCTTGTAGTGCTGCTTCGGGAAGTTTGGGAAGATATTTGTGTAGTTCTAAATCAGACACAAGCTTACCTTATAAATTTCAGGTTGGTTGAAGTGTAATAAAGCAAGCCTAACGCACTATTTCTAGTAGTTTTAGTGTGTTATGCTACGGTCGTAGAATAATATAGTAGACGAATGAACTTATATGTGCTAAACACAGCCTATTGAAGCTGAGAAACATCTAAAATCCAGAACCAGTCCCAGTGTCCATTGTCAAATGACAGGCTCAAGCAGAGAATATACAACTTGAATGCACACTAGTTTCATAGAGTAGATAGCTAAAATAAAGCATCAAGTATTCCAGGAGCTTGTAATAACATATTGATTCTTGATGTCATGGAGAAAATCAGATAAAAGATTTCTGAGATTGGGATGGACAATTGATCAATATATGTATTACAATAAGACTACAATCTAAAGTTAAAGGCTAAAAAATTTTTATGCGCTTAAAAAGATGGGAATCTCCCCGCCGAGAAGGGAGAAATGATAAAGGTAAAGGCGGTTCAGCAAGAAAGCGGCAACTTAAAAAACAAAGACAGATGCTGAGGCAACGCTTAAAGGAAAATAAGCAATCAGATAACAAAGGCAACAATCAAAAGGGGGGGGAGAATTTCTCCCCCTCTTTTTTGGCTAATTTTTGTAATTTAAGCCAGTGAAATAATATCAACCGTATACAAATATAGGACTCATATTTGATTTATGAAAAAAATCAGTACACCCAGACCAGCCGTCTTTCCTACTCCCTACTCCCCATTCCCTACTCCCTGCTTACACAACTAGATTCAGGAATCAAACCGTATTTCTATAGCTTTATGGATAATAAGTTGCTTTCAGAAATACTATTCCCACACCGTTTCATGGATTAATATACTTATCTGACTACTTGACACTGTATTTTGAGAATCTAGGTTAAATTAGACCTTGTAGAAATAATTTTTTATAAAAAAAAATTATGAATTTATACGGTTATGCCTATTAATTTAAATATATATGATTGTACTAACTCATCTTTTAGACAGATGACAAGTAAAAACTTTGCCGAAGATAGATACACTCTCGTAAGAGGCATGAAGTAGTAATGTAATGTTTGGATGAACTAATCTCTAGAAAAACATAAAGTAAATATAAAGTTTAATATCTCCTTGTAATAAACTTTCGTTAAGCAAGTAAGCTAATCTACGGTTATGATGGTTTTGAAGAGGATTCAGCAAACAGTAAAATTGCTGAAAAACTGTGATAAATCAATGTGTGTTCTTGTAAGAATGCTACAAGCTCAGAAAAAGTCAAGATTCATCTAATTGGCTTATTTAGACATAAAGGTTGCTCTAGGTAATCTGTTGTTATTTATCTTTGACAGAAGGAGTGAGCTATGGTAGCAGAAGTGTTACTACCTACTCAAAAAGTGCTTGATTTCCCTATTACTGCTTTAAGCTTTGAGGATCAGATACAGAAAATTATAGAATGGGCGATCGCTCATGAAAGTAGAAGTGTATATGTAGCAAATGTACACATGCTCATAGAAGCGCACTGGCAGCCTGAGTTCGCTAACATTCTGAGAAATTCAGATATGGTGACTCCTGATGGTATGCCTTTAGTCTGGATGATGCGCCGAATGGGATCTCCTTACCAAGATCGTGTAGCGGGTATGGATATTTTTTTGGAAACATGTCAATACGCCCAAACACATAATTTAAGTTTTTTCTTTGTCGGTTCACAAACTGAAATTCTGGCGAGAATACAAGCCAGATTAAAACAAGAATTTCCCCAACTAAAAATAGCTGGAATGGAACCCCTACCCTTCCGCCCACTCACAGAAACTGAAGATGAAGTTTTAGTCAATAAAATCAACTCCAGTGGGGCTGGTGTAGTTTGGGTATCTTTGGGATGTCCAAAACAAGAAAAATGGATAGCGCAACACAAAGGTAAAATTCGTGCAGTCATGATCGGAGTAGGCGGCGTTTTCCCTGTGTATGCCGGCATTCACAAGCGTGCGCCACGTATCATGAGAGACTTAGGCTTAGAATGGCTATATCGCTGGCTTCAAGAACCGCGACGACTGTGGCGGCGCTACACAACAACAATCCCTATATTCATTTGGCTGGCGGCTAAACAGTTATTTTTATCTAGTCGTATTGCTGCCGTTTTTCCAAAAACTACAGTGGAATAACGATTGTTTAGTCAATATGAGTTTTCATGATGATTCAAAACTCATATCAAATTCAAAATAGCATTGAGTAAATTTTGAAGATCACTGCATATTTATCTTGATTCATAGTTAATTTATTATGTTGAGAGATAATCTTTTTTCATAGCAATTTTTCACAGTTGTGAATCAAGATGAGATGCTTGTCTGCTCAAATAGACAGTGGGAGTGAAATATAATAGGTATTTTCATCCTTTGCATAGGTAAAGCCTGTAATGGAACCACCAAAACAAACATCAAATTTACGACAAAAAGCAGTTAAAGGCGTACTTTGGTCTGCGATTGAAAGTTGGGGAAAACAGGCTGTTTCCTTTGGAGTGTTCTTCTTACTCGCCCGATTATTAGGGCCGGAAGCATTTGGGTTAGTGGCTTTATCGGGGATATTTTTAAGCTTTCTGCAAATTTTTGTAGATCAAGGATTTTCGACAGCAATTGTTCAGCGCCAAGACTTAGAACCAGAGCATTTAGATACTGCTTTTTGGACTAACTTAGGAGTGAGTATATTACTGACAACAATCAGTATCTCTTGTGCTGGATTAGTAGCTTCTTTCTTCAAAGAACCACATTTAATACCAATAATTCGCTGTCTTTCTTTGAATTTTGTATTTGGTGGTTTAAGTGGTGTACAACAAGCAATACTCCAGCGAGAACTTGCCTTCAAAGTTTTAGCTGTGCGCTCATTAGTTGCAGTACTAGTTGGTGGTTCTGTTGGTATAGTATTGGCACTTCTGGGATTTGGCGTTTGGAGTATTGTTGGTCAATCTTTAGCAAATTCTATAGCCCAAGTTATCGCTTTGTGGTGGGTTAGTAGTTGGCGGCCAAGATTTAAGTTCTCCCAGAAACATTTTAAAGAATTATTCACATTTGGGATTAACATAGTTGGTATTAATGTACTTAATTTTGTTAATCAAAATTCCGACAATTTTTTAATTGGTTACTATTTAGGTTCTGTTGCATTAGGTTACTATGCTGTTGCCTATCGAATTTTAACAGTAGTATCTCAATTATTGATAACAGTTATTCAAAAGATTGCAGTTCCTGTCTTTTCAAGGTTGCAGCAAGAGCCGGAAAAAATGCGAAAAGCTTTATACTCTGCTATTCACTTAACTAGCTTAGTTGCTTTTCCTGCATTCATTGGGTTATCAATTCTCGCTCCCGAATTAATAGTGGTTGTTTTTGGTCAAAAGTGGATACCAAGCATTCCCGTAATGCAAATTCTTAACCTTATTGGGCCTTTGTATGCTGGGTTTTTCTATAACGGTGCTGTTTTAATGGCACTTGGTAAACCTACATGGAACTTGCTACTCAACTTTATTCAAGCATCTGGGAACTTAATTGGGTTTATCATAGCTGTTCAATGGGGAATTACCGCAGTTGCATCTGCCTATATCATTCGTGCTTATTTAACATGTCCTATTCCAATATGGATGCTTTATAAAACACTTAATATAAAAATCAGTACTTATCTACGTCAATATGTTGTTCCAACTGTTGGCACTTTAGTGATGGTTATTGTAATACTAATAACTAAGAAATTTCTGAGCCAAGCGATGAGTTTATATGGAGCATTATTCATCTACATAGTTTTAGGTGGAATAACTTATTTAGGAATAATCAAATTAATAGAACCAAAAGTTTTTGAAGAGATAGCAAACTTAATGGGAGAAATTACATCCAATCTTCCAGGAAGAAAAAATCAAATATAACTTTTTTTGAAACAATTAAGTGAGGATTCATTAAATGTCTAATTTACTGCAAGCAAATACAAAGGTAATGAACATCAAATATCTGATTGATATGTTTTCAAAAGGAATTAAGAAGAACATTACACAGCTTATTCCAGAAAATATTCGTTCTTATCTCCGCTATATTCTGAAGCTAATAAAGATTATTCCATTGGCAATATCTGAAGTCAGGTTAGCATATAATTATGCTTATGATTTTACAAATTTTATAAGATGGTCATCTGTCAGAGGAAGCTCTACTCAAACTCAATTGGGTGCTTTAATTACAATGGATTACCATCGAATAGAAAAAGGTCTGGCGCTCAAAGAACCTAAAGTTGGTTTCGGAACTGATATTATCGAAAGGCTTTTATCAAATCTATGGGAATATCAAAAAAAATATGGTGTTGACGAAATCGTACAAATTTCTATTAATACTTTAGTGGCTTACTATGAGTTCAATCTTAATAATAGTTTAAAAAATGATCGGCTTTATCATGAACTGTTAAATTTAAAAGAGATAATTCCAGCAGATATAAAAGTACATCAGGGTGGAGTCCTAAAAATCACAGGGAAACAAATTATTGAATCATCTCAAATAAATTTCCGAGATTTTGTCAACTCAAGATACAGTATTCGACATTTTGCTCCAATTGATGTGGAAATCAGCTTAATTGAAAAAGCGATAGAAATGGCTCAGAAAACACCTTCTGTCTGTAATCGTCAGTCTTCAAAAGTGCATATATTTACAAGTAATGAAGATAAGAGCAAAGTTCTGAAATTCCAAAACGGAAACCGTGGTTTTGGAGAGCAAATTAGTAAAGTTTTAATTGTGACATCTGACTTACAAAACTTTGTTTCTGCGGGAGAAAGAAATCAAAGTTGGATTGATGGTGGTATGTTTTCTATGTCGCTTGTGTATGCTTTGCATTCTTTAGGTTTAGGTACATGCTGTTTAAATTGGAGCGTTCAGCATCAAACAGACACAAATCTTAAACAAGTGGCAGGCATAAAAGATTCAGAGGTTGTAATCATGATGATTGCAGTTGGTCATTTACCAAATGAACTGAATGTAGCGCAATCTCCTAGAAAAAATATTTGTGAGGTAATGATTGTTCACTAGTTAGAAGAAAATGAATTATTTTTTTAGTTGTAATTTATTTCTAAATAAAATTTACTTGAATACTGTTGTGAGTTATCTATATGAAAAATCGTTCTAAAAATACCTAGATTTGATTTAGTGAATGCGTTTTAATTTTTTATAAGACACTTTTACTTCAATATTTTTCCATCATTAGCAAATACTTTAACAGTTAATGGAGACATCAACTAAATGAAGAAAGCAGTTATCACAGGAATCACAGGACTACGTAACCGAGGCGTTGAGGCAATGGTTGTGACGACTATTGAGCAACTTCGTCAACGTCAACCTAATCTTGAGATAGATATTTTAACTGAAACTATAGATTATGATGAAATCCTGCTAAGACCTTATAATGTTAAGCTTTCAAGTGATGATTATTTGTTGTTATATAGAACTCAACCGTTACTTGCTAAACTTTCTAAATTCTCCCAACGCCTTGCTCCTACTTACAAAAATATCAATAATTTAGTGCGTGATGCTTCTGTGGTCATTGCTTCTGGCGGTGATGTATTTAGTTCAGACTACGGCACAAGATTTTTAAGACAACAACTGCAACCATTAGAATTTGCCTTAGAAGCTGGTGTTCCGCTTACATTTTTAGCTCAATCTATTGGCCCTTTTAAGAATGATAATGAAGCGGAGATGTGGCTTAATGTAGCTCGCCGTTCAAAGTTAATTACAATTAGAGAAAATTTATCTTATAAGTATGTTACGAAAGATTTGGGTTTGTCTCCAGAGTTAGTAAAACATACGGCAGATCCAGCCTTTCTGTTGCCGCCAACATCACCAGAGATTGTTAATAACTTATTTAAATCTTATGGCATCACTAAAGACCTTCCTGTTGTAGCTTTAGGAATTAGTCAAGGTATTTGCCGCTATACTCGTACAGACTATGATAAACATATCAAAGTCTGGTGTGAAACTATTGATTTAATTCTCAATGAATTTGGGGCGCAAGTACTCATTATTCCTCATGTACATGATCATCGAGCAGGAAATGATGATCGTATCCTAGCAGCTCACTTACTCAGGATATTTAATTTTGATCCTCGTGTACATTTAGCAGGTGCAGATCACACAGCTTCCGAATTCAAAGGTTTAATTGCTGCCTGCGATTTAGTCATTGCTGAAAGAATGCACGCTGCGATCGCTGGGCTTTCCAGTGGTGTTTGCACTCTTCCTATTGGTTACTCAGTCAAAGCAGAAGGAATTATGACTGATTTATTGGGTGCGGAATTAGTTCATGAAGGACTGCTGATTTCTGTAGAGCAGTTTTTAGATAGCGAGATGGCACACAAATCGATTCGTTTTGCTTGGCAGCACCGTCACGAAGTTGCCGATAAACTCAAGCAAGTATTACCAGAAGTCAAGCAAAAAACAGCTAGTAACTTCGATTTACTTTTATCAGTCATAGGCTAATGTTGTTTGCTTGAGAGAAAATCATGAAAATTGGGTATCTACACATCGGTTCTGAGCAACATGGAGTTCATCGCTATAGCAAGTTTATTGCTTCCGAAGCCAGACAGCGTGGTTTCACAGTCATTGAAGCTAATGTAGTTTTAACAGAAAATCTACATCACAATCGAGAAATATTGACAGAAGCTGCGAAAAAGCTTTCCAATGCCGATATTGTGCATTTACAACACAATACATTTCTTTGGGGTGAGCGATCGCAGCTGAAAAATTTTCGTGTTTTTGTGCATAACTGTTCATCCCCTTTAGTCGTTACACTTCATGATATCTATCTGCCCAAAATCCCACTACATTGGAAGACTTTTTTGTCTTACATAAAGTCACAATACAATAGCAATTCAATATTTATTCGTTGGATGTTTGCTAAAGTACAAAAAATTTTAGTTTGTACTGAGCAAGAAAGACAGAGACTTCACACTGTTGTCGGTATAAATACACTTAACGCCAGTAAAATAACACTTATACGGCATTTTGTTGAAGAAAGATTAATCATTGCTAACTCAGCAATCGCTCGAAAAAAACTAAATCTCGAAGGGTTTAAAACAATTACATTATTAGGTTGGATTTTTCCACGCAAAGGTCATCGCTTAGTCGTTGAAGCA
Organism: Nostoc sp. FACHB-190; assembly: GCF_014696905.1. Lineage (NCBI taxonomy): Bacteria > Bacillati > Cyanobacteriota > Cyanophyceae > Nostocales > Nostocaceae > Nostoc > Nostoc sp. FACHB-190. The sequence goes on along the minus strand of NZ_JACJQW010000004.1, from coordinate 169,828 downwards.
ATACCTTATTTATCAACGAATATAAAAGTAATATTTGCAGGTCAGCCAAGTGAAAGGTGTGACTGGTTTTTAGAAGAACTAATCACATTAGCACAAACACTAGGAGTAAAAGATCGTCTGATTGTCACAGGCTACTTATCAGAAGAAGAACTAGAGCAATATTTAGTCGCAACAGATTTAGCGATTTGCCCTTTCCAAAAATCTTCCGCTTCTGGTTCTTTATCAACTTGGCTTTCCATTGCTCATCCAAAAATTTTATCTTTTGACTTACCCTTAATAGATGAATACAACAACATAGAACCAGGCGCTATCAAAACTTTTTCACCTTATACGTCCAATGCTTTTGCACAAGCAGTTCAGTATATTTTATCCAAATCAGATGATAAAGAGAATATAGCTGTTAAAAACCTACGCCAACATCTTTGTATGTCCACAATTTTTACACAACACTTAGAAATTTACTCCCAAATCACTGAGAAATTACAAACATCTGAATTATAGAAAATAATCCCCTTACTAAAATACTTGAATTAATAAAATCATATTTAAACATGAAATCTATATTTCTACCACAAACAAATGATAATAATCCCTACCAAAAAGAGCTAATTCATCACCTCAATAAATTAGATATTCAAGCAGATTTTCCTCATCCTTCCTCTTCAACAACTTTCTTTTTACCAGCAGTATTGTTTCCTCAAAAAGCAGATGTAGTACACTTACATTGGCTCCATCCATTTTTCGCAGGTTCTAATACTGTAGAAAAATCTCTAAAATTATCATTTTTTATTTTAGAATTAATTATCTTAAAACTGCTAAGAACCAAAATTATTTGGACTGTACATAATCTAAAAAATCATGAAAATAAAAACTTAGTTTTAGATAATTTATGTAGTTATTTAGTGGCTAAATTAGCTGATGCGATTATTGCCCATTGTGACTCAGCTAAAGCAGAAGTTATCAAAAGTTTTTCCCTGAACGATAATCAAGATAAAGTATTTGTAGTCCCGCATGGTAACTATATCAACTGTTACGATAACAATATCGAAAAAACTCTAGCCCGCAAAAGCTTAAATATAGATGATTCTGCTGTGGTTTTCCTGTTCCTGGGGATGATTAGACCCTACAAAGGAGTCTTGGAACTAATAGATACATTTAAACAACTGCATAATGATGCAAGTCAACTATTGATTGCAGGTAAAGTATATCAAAACAGTCCAGAAATGACAGATATGCTTTTACAGAAGATTGATAACGAGCCAAACATCAAATTTATACCCGGATTTGTCCCTTCGGAGAAACTTCAAATTTATCTGAACGCTTGTGATGTAGTCGTATTTCCCTATCGAGATATTCTCACTTCAGGTGCTGTAATGTTAGCAATGTCTTTTGGTCGAGCCTGTATTGCGCCCCGCAAAGGATGTATCGCAGAAGTCTTAGATCATTCTGGAGCATTTTTATATGACATTGATGATGAATATGGTTTAATTCAAGCTATGAAATTGGCGTTAGAACAACAAAAACAACTATCAAATATGGGTCAATATAATCGCCAACTAGCAGAGAAATATGATTGGCTAAACATTGCCAAAATAACGAGCAATGTATATCAATCTTGTATGTAAAAATCTAATTAAAATTTAGAATTAAATTATTTTAGAAGCTAAAAGTTATGAATTCATCTCTCCCAGGACAACCAATCGTTAGTGTAATAGTTCCAACATTTAATAGAGCTAATTTTTTATCAAGAGCAATTTCTAGTATTCTCCAACAGACTTTCTCTAATTTTGAATTGATTATTGTTGATGATGGCTCTACAGATAATACTGCTGAAGTAGTTAAAGAATTTACCGATCCACGAATTAAGTTTTTACCTTTAGGTAAGAATTATGGAGGTAGCTATGCACGTAATCAAGGCATTAAAGCAGCCAGCACAGAATTCATCGCATTTTTAGACAGTGATGATGAATGGTTACCTGAGAAGTTAGAGTTACAGGTAAAACGTTTACAAGAAAGTGATGATCCTCTGGCAACTGTTGTTTATTGCTTAGGTTATGAATGTGTAGAGGGACAACAGAAAATACCCAGTTTACATCTTTATGAAGGAGATGTTTTTGATGATTTATTGAGAGGTTGGCTACCTCCTACCACTTCACTATTTATGGTGAAACGTTCTGCCTTACTAGAAGTTAATGGCTTTGATGAAAGTTTACCTAGTTTTCAAGACTATGATTTATGGTTGAGTCTAGCAGCAGCCAATAACCATTTTTTAGTAGTCGATAAACCACTAATTATTAGATATTTTCATCCCCAGCAGATTGGAGGTAATTTGCAAGCTAAATTAGAGGGATTAAGGATTTTCAAAAATAAGTGGGGGACAGTTATAAAACAACGGACAGGAGCGATTAATTATCATCGTGTTATAGGAGTAAGAACATCCATAGTCCAGTTACTTCGAGTAAATAAAGAACTTGATAAAGGAAATAAAATTACTGCTCTTTTCTATATTCTTGCCTTACTAAAATTCCTTCCCTGGTCTGGAAAACTTTTCGCTAAGGGAATTATAAGAGTAATTTTTGGGGCTAAAGTGTACAAATTATTATTTGAATTGAAATATGCTTTATTTTATAGGAATCAAAATAAAAGTTCTACAGCGATATAATTCTAGAGCCAGCATAAAAACAGTATGTCTAAGCCAAATGTAGTTATTTTCTGTGGACGCATTCTCCCTCCTTCAGAAACATTTATCCGCGCTCAAGGAGAAGGTCTAAAAAATTTTGAACCTTATTATGTGGGTTCTCGTTTTGTCAAAGGATTATCTCTACCTTCAGAGCGCACGTTAGTAGTTAATGAAGGTGGAAGTTTTGGAGCTTTCCAAGAGGTATTGTTTAAAGTCACAGGAATATCACCAAAAGTCAGGAAAAAAGTAAAACAGCTAAATCCTGTTTTACTTCATGCTCATTTTGGCGTTTGTGGAGCTTTAGCTCTTCCTTTAGTACAGTCTTTAAATCTACCTATGATTGTTACCTTTCATGGACTCGATGCTACCATGAAGGATGAATATGCTAGAAAAAATTCTATCAGTACTCGTGTTTATCTCAAACGGCGAGAATTACTTAAACAACAGGCCAATTTATTTATTACTGTATCAAAATTTTTGAAAGCGGAACTTGTTCAGCAAGGTTTTCCTTCAGAAAAAATATTAGTGCATTATATAGGTGTAGATACAGAACTTTTTCAACCTCAGCCAATAACTAATCGAGAGCCGATAGTTCTTTTTGTTGGACGGCTAGTTGAGAAGAAAGGCTGTGAGTATTTGATAAAAGCGATGGAGAGAGTACAGGCAGAAAATCCTGAAATAGCTTTGCTAGTGATCGGTGATGGCCCTCTCCGCAATTCTTTAGAAAATTTAGCTAAGTCCTTACTCAAAAACTATCGTTTTCTAGGCTCCCAACCACCAGAGGTTGTAAAACATTGGATGCAAATAGCCAAAATATTTTGTGTTCCTAGTATTAGAGCGGAGTCTGGTGATTGCGAAAGTTTTGGTATAGTGTTTGCTGAGGCTCAAGCAATGGGTTTACCAGTAGTTAGCTTTGCTAGTGGTGGAATTCCTGAAGTAGTAGCACATCAAGAGACTGGTTTTCTAGCACCTGAACGAGATGTTCAAACTCTTGCAGAGTATGTTTTACAGCTATTTAATGATAGTGTTCTCTGGCAAAGCTTTAGTCAAAATGGCCGACAACGAGTAGAAAATATGTTTAATCTTCATAAGCAAACGCAGATTTTAGAAGAAAAATACCAAATGCTCCTCAATAATCAGATGTAAATAACTTAGATTTTGAGCAAAATAATAATGATGTAAGTCTTTTAGACTAGCTTAAATTTAATTTAAAGTATTCAACAAACATAGAAAAAGTAAGATTATTTATGGATGATACTTCACAATTAGCAATTCTCGTAAATAGTACCGACAGTTTTGAAGATTGCTGGCAACCATTCTTTACTCTTTTTGCAAAGTATTGGTCTAATTGTCCTCACCCTATAATACTCAATACTGAAACTAAAGTATTTAGTTATCATGGGTTAAATATACAATGTTCTCAAGTTGGGATAAATGATGAGAGTGGCACAAGACCGAGTTGGAGTGATTGCTTAATTCGTTGTCTTGACCAAATTAAGTCAAAGTACATTCTTTATGTACAAGATGATTATTTTCTTAATGATTATGTCAATACAACTATCCTCTATGATTTTCTCAAAATTATGGAATGTGAAGGATATTCCCACATTCGGTTAAGAGAAACTCTGGGAATTGGCCCATATAAACCATCATCCAAATATCCGTTATTATGGGAGATTCCTCAAAAAGCCAACTATCGGATTGGGTTACAAGCCGGGTTGTGGGTCAAGGATAGACTCAGATTTTATCTTGAGCCAAATGAAACAGGATGGGAGTTTGAACGCTGGGGTAGCATCAGAGCCAGGAAAATTAAAGATTCATTTTTCTGTCAAAATCTTGATTATTTTAATGGTCAAGATAAATATATTTTTCCTTATTATCCCACTGGAATTGTTCAAGGTAAATGGTTAGAGGCGGCTGTGGTTGACTTGTTCAAACAACATCACATAGAAGTGGATTATTCCATTCGAGGTTTTTATCAATTAAATCAAAAACAAAAGCTGATCCAGCTATTGAAAAATCAGTCACGAAAATTATTAATGCGATACATACCATAAACCTGCATAAATATTTTAAGAAATGAAAAATATGAAAATTTTAGTTTCTGCCTATGCCTGTAGACCAAAGATGGGGTCTGAACCAGGAGTTGGTTGGAATATGGTTCAAGAACTAGCTCACAAATGTGAGGCTGTATGGGTAATTACACGTCAAGATAATCAACCCAGCATTGAAGCTGAACTATCCAAAATGCCAGTTCCAGGGTTGAAGTTTGTGTATCATGACTTACCTGCTTGGGCTAGATGGTGGAACCGAGGACAAACAGCACTGTATTTTCACTACTATTTTTGGCAAATAGGTGCATATTTTCAAGCCAGGAAACTACATGAGCAAATTAATTTTAATTTGGTACATCATGTTACCTACGGTCGATATTGTTTTCCTAGCTTTTTATCACTATTACCTATACCGTTTGTTTGGGGGCCATTGGGGGGCGGTGAAGTTGCACCGAAGCCATTTTGGCGTGATTTTCATTGGAGTGGCAAAGTTTATGAAAGTTTGCGGGAAGTTAGCCGTTGGATAGGTGAACGCGACCCTTTTGTGAAAATGACTGCCAAAAGAAGTGCTGTAGCAATAGTTTGCACATCAGAAACAGCTGATTGTGTAAGTGCATTAGGTACAAAACGTATTGAGAAGATATTGGGACAAACAGGTGTTAATCAACAAGATATAGCTCAATTCGAGCAATATAATGTTTCGCAATTCCAAGCTCCTATAAGATTTATCAGTATGGGGCGTTTACTGCATTGGAAAGGATTTCATCTTGGGTTACGTGCCTTTGCAGCAGCTAACTTAGAAAATGGGGAATACTGGATTATTGGTGAAGGCCCGGAACGTCCAAGATTAGAAGCTTTAGCTAATAAACTAGGAATTGCTGAAAAGGTCAAATTTTTAGGAAGTCGGCCTCGTGAAGAAGCACTAAGGATATTGGGAGAATCTTGTGCTTTAATTCATCCTAGTTTGCATGATTTTTCGCCTACGGTTTGCATAGAAGCAATGGCAGCCAGTAGACCTGTAATCTGTTTGAATTTAGGAGGCCCAGCTTTTCAGATTACGGAGCAAACTGGTTTTAAAATTACGGGTAATAACCCTGAAGATGCGGTTAAAGGTATGGCAGAGGCAATGGTTCGTCTAGCTAAAGATCCAGAACTCAGAGCCAAGATGGGACAAGCAGGTCAAAAGCGGGTGAGTGAGTTATACAACTGGGAAATTAAAGCAAATTCTTTAGTGGCACTTTATGAAGATATTTTGACTTGCCAACAGTCTCTATTATCACAAAGTGTAATTCAGACCAAAGAAAATAACGCTCAGGTTATTTAATTAATCATTATCCCATTCAAAATTTCCTCAATGCACATTCTAAGCATTCATAACAATTATCAAATTCGTGGCGGCGAAGATGAATCTCGTGAGGCTGAAGAAAAACTCTTACGGGAAATGGGTCATGAAGTTGATGTTTATCAAGAACATAATGACCGAGTGGGATCTATTGGTGCTGTACCGATGGCGTTGCGCTCTATCTGGTCTCAAGAATCTTACAACATAGTCAAACAAAAACTTCAGCATTCAAAATGTGACATTGTTCATATTCAGAATTTTTTCCCCTTAATTTCTCCTTCTGTTCACTATGCGGCTAAGTCAGAAGGAGTACCTGTTGTGCAAACTTTGCGTAATTATCGCCTATTGTGTCCCAATGGCTTATTTTTTCGGGATGGACTCGTCTGCGAAGATTGTATGGGGAAGTTTATTCCCTATCCTGGCGTTTGGCATGGTTGCTATCGGGAAAATCGTCCAGCAACGATCGCAGTAGCAACTATGTTAACAGCTCATCGCGCTATGGGTACTTGGCTGGAAATGGTAGATGTGTACATTGCTTTAACTGAGTTTGCTCGACAAAAATTTATCGCCGGAGGTTTCCCCGCCGAAAAAATTGTCGTCAAGCCTAACTTTGTGCATCCTGATCCTGGTGTGGGAGATGGTTCTGGCGGTTATGCTCTTTTTGTGGGAAGACTATCTTCCGAAAAAGGATTAGATACTTTACTAGCGGCTTGGAACTATTTGGAAGGGAAAGTTCCTTTGAAGATTATCGGGGAAGGGCCTTTGGCAGAGAAAGTGGTGGAATTAGTCAAACGATTACCCAACGTAGAATGGCTAGGACGTAGACCAATATCTGAAGTGCATAAATTGATGGGAGAAGCGATGTTTTTAGTGTTTCCTTCCAAGTGGTATGAAACTTTTGGTCGAGTTGCGGTTGAGGCTTTTGCAAAAGGTACGCCCGTAATTGCTGCTAATATTGGAGCGATCGCAGAATTAGTAGACTCTAGTCGTACTGGATTGCTGTTCTCACCAGGAAACCCCGAAGATTTAGCAAATAAAGTGCAATGGGCGATTGCAAATCAAGCAAGACTAGCTCAGATGCGTCAAGAAGCTAGACATGAATTTGAATCTAAGTACACAGCACAACAGAACTATAGCCGGATGATGGCAATTTATGAATTAGCTACTCATCAGAGTTTGTTAAAAATTTCATGAATCTCATCTATAAACAAATTACTATTATTTGAACTTCTATAAAAATCTTTATATTGCAACTATGCAATTTATATTTGAATCCTTTTAATTTTTCCAAATCAACTAGTAACACCTAAAAGGGCCTATGCTCGACAAGACAAGTGTTTATCCTAACAATGAGACAGAAAAATCTTCCATCGCCGATAAATTCCTCAACTGGTATAGTTGGGTACTGTTGGGATATTCTCTGTGTGGACGAGGATTTTCTTACTTTGGTGTTCCTCCTGCTTATATCGGAGAAATTACGCTTATTTTTGGATTGTTTACTTTAAGCATCAACAAATCAATCCCAAAACTTCTCAAACTCCCTCAAGTTTGGTTTTTAATCATATTTATGGTGTGGTGTTGCCTCAATACCATACCTTATGTACCCATATATGGCTTAGATGCCATACGTGATGCAGCCTTATGGTACTATACATTTTTTGCCCTAATAGTTGCCACCTTACTAATTAGTAAGCCACAGCGATTTTTATTTATGGTTGCTCAATATGGGCGCTTTTGTAGAATTTTTATTATTCTTATACCATTTCTCTGGTTGATATCTAGAACAATACCATTACCTAGTTTACCTGGTTCCGGGGCTAGAATTATCTCTCTGAAACCAGCAGATACAATGACTCATTTATCGGGGATTACTGCTTTTTTTGTTGGATCTAGTTTGCTAGATTTTCAACCATTATTATTTACTTTAATGTTTTTTGTCAATTTAGGTGTAGTTGCTCTAAATTCTAATCGTTCAGGAACACTAGCTTTTTTGAATGCTTTTTTTGTGCTGGGAATTGCTAATTATAAAAGTAGTAAAGTTTGGCGCATTATAACTATTATAATTTTGGTTATTTTATTGGTTTTCATTTTTAATCCAGAGTTTTTTGAACCATTAATTAATCGAGTGTTGAGTATTTTTATTGATAATAATGAAAGACAAGGTTCAAAAGAATATCGATTAGAATGGTGGACTTATCTCATCAAAAGCACTTTTTCAGATTATTTTTGGACGGGTCGAGGATTTGGTTTTAACTTGGGAGCTGGTACAGGTTTTGATCCTTTAGGTGATGGGGTTGTACGTAGTCCACATAATGGTCATATTACTGTGCTTTCTCGTACTGGCGTTCCTGGTTTCGTTCTTTGGCTTGTCATTCAGTTAGGTTGGGCTGGAAGCATACTATCAAAATATTTACAGTGCAGAAAAAAGGGGCAGACAAAATGGTCTGGTATATTTTTAACTTTACTTACTTATTGGGTGGCTTGTATGACTGTTACATCATTTGAAGTAATTATTGAAGGCCCCACAGGTGGTATTTGGTTATGGACAATGTATGGGATTGGTTTAGCTGCAATGCAAATATACAAACGTTATCCCCAACTTTTTGATGCAGAAGCTGAATAAATATTCTATACCAACTAATAATTATGAAAATTCTAATTTCTGCATACGCTTGTGAACCAAGCCAAGGTTCTGAACCGGGTGTAGGTTGGAATTTTGTTCAAGAAATGAGCAAATATTATCAGATTTGGGTTTTAACCTCTAACTGTCACCGCTCCGCTATTGAAGCAGAATTAGCACGCAAGCCACCATCTAATCTCAACTTTATTTATTTAGATCCTTTTGGTTGGATGATAGATTGGAGTCAGAAAGGAAAATCAACCCAAAGATGGGTATATCTTCACTACTATTTATGGCAAATTACAGCTTACTTTGTGAGCAGAAAGCTTCATCAGAAAATTTGCTTTGATATTGTGCATCACGTAACTTACGTAAAATATAATAGTCCGTCTTTTCTTTGTTTATTACCAATTCCGTTTATTTGGGGGCCTGTGGGTGGAGGAGAATTAACTCCCAAAAACTTTTGGACAAGTTTAAATTTTCGTAGCAAAATATATGAGTTGCTGAGAAACGCAGCTTGCTTAATCGGAGAGTGTGATCCTTTTGTCCACTTAACAGCACGGCGGAGTATTTTAGCTTTAGCAACAACTGAGGATACAGCTAAAAGGTTACGATATTTAGGAGCCAAAAATATTCAAGTATATTCTCAGCTTGGTATATCTCAGGAAGAATTAATGAATTATCCAGAGGTATCTTTATCCTATCAATCTATTATCAGGTTTATCAGCGTGGGTAGATTATTGCATTGGAAAGGATTTCATCTAGGATTATTAGCATTTGCCAAAGCAAATATATCTAATTCTGAGTATTGGGTTGTGGGAGAAGGATCTGAGCGAAAAAACTTGGAAAATCTCACTCAAGAATTAGGTATTGAAAAACAAGTTAAATTTTGGGGTAGTTTGTCTCGTGATCAAACCTTAAGTAAAATAAGAGACTCTCATGTACTAGTTCATCCAAGTTTGCATGACTCTGGTGGATTAGTCTGTTTAGAAGCAATGTCTCTAGGTTTACCAGTCATTTGCTTAAATCTGGGAGGGCCAGCACTTCAAGTTACTGAAGCAACTGGTTTTAAAATTGTAGCAAATACACCAGAACAAGCTGTCAAAGATATTACTCAAGCAATGATATGTTTGGTTGCAGATGTAAAATTGAGATCAAAGATGGGTGAGGTTGGAAAAAAGAGAGTTAGAGATGTATTTAGTTGGGAATTGAAAGGATTATTTTTTGCTCAATCTTATAAAGAAATTTGCGTGCAGGAAAAACTTGCTAGTTTTTCCTAGTTTATGCTTGTTTTATAGAATACTCATATAAAAATAAAATTCAAATAAACATTCACCAGTGTATCCCTCCTCCCAAAAACCCTGACTCTCTAACTTAATAGTATGAGTTCATATCCACCAGTTCATAAAAACAATGAAGCTGTTAATCTTACACAATCGCTATCGATTAACCGGTGGTGAAGATAAAGTAGTTCAAATTGAAAAAAGTCTATTAGAGGCTAATGGGCATGATGTGATTTTACTGGAAGAAAATAACCTAAATATAGTAAATGTTTGGGATACATTAGCAGCAGCAGGGGGCGCAATATATTCGCTTCCATCTAAGCAACTAGTTCAAGCAGAGATAATACGTTTTTCTCCTGATATAGTTCATGTACATAATTTTTTTCCGTTACTATCACCTGCTGTATATGATGCTTGTTATGCTGCTGGAGTACCTGTCATCCAAACGCTGCACAATTATCGCCTAGCTTGTCCTAAAGCAATGCCATTTCGAGATGGCAAAATCTGTGAAGATTGTATTGGTACATTAATACCTTGGTCTAGCGTTGTACATGGCTGTTATCGTAACTCTCATCTTCAAAGTTCTGTGGTTGCTGCAATGACTACATGGCATAGATTAACAGGTACTTGGCATAAGAAAGTAAATGGTTATATTGTTTTGACTCAATTTCAAAAAGAAAAAATGATTCAAGCTGGACTCCCAGCAGAAAAAATTTATATTAAACCAAATTTTGTTTTTCAGCCAAATAAGTTAGAGTCAAATATCCAACGTGATAATTACTTACTATTTGTTGGCAGATTATCAGAAGAAAAAGGAGTTTCTGTTTTAATTGATGCCTATATCAAAAGTCATATATCTACACCATTAAAAATTGTCGGTGATGGGCCACTGCATCAAGTTTTGCAGAAAAAAGTTCAAACAGCAGGCTATGAATATTTAATTGAATTTTTGGGATATCAAGATAAAGTAATAGTGCTAGAATTAATGCAGAAAGCTAAATTTTTAGTTTTTCCTTCAATTTGGTATGAAGGTTTTCCATTAACGATAGTTGAAGCATTTGCAGCTAGTTTACCTGTGATAGTTTCTCAGTTAGGTAGTATGGCTGAAATTGTTGAAGATCATGTCAGTGGGTTATACTTTGAAGCTGGCAATTCAGAAGATTTAGCAGCTAAAATAAAATGGGCTATTAATCATAATGAATTGATGATTAATTATGGCAAAAATGCCAGATCGATTTATGAATATAAATACTCTTCAGAAGTGAACTATCAGCAATTAATGTCTATTTATAATCAATTCGTTCCAATGTAATTGATTTTGAAAAATTATAAAAATTAATTTTTGCTTCGATTAAAAAAAATCAGCCTCAATGGTCGAACAAAATAGTACAGAAATGACAAATATCGAGGTAAAGACACAAAACTTTTGTCTGCGATCGTAGGAACAATGAGATGTTGATAGCAATATGATATTTTGTCCCACGGTTGTTCTATCAATTTTAGATGAAAAAGTGCTGATTTTAATTGGCTTTGTGTAGCAACATCCGCAACAGGACGAGTTAGTTGAATAATAATTTCAGCAGTGAGATGCTTGACTGATGAGTTATTTTCTATCTTTTGTAAAATCAATTCTGGAAGTGGAGCATCTAAGATATGATGAGCTAATGAAAGTCCTAACAGCAGCATTTTTGTCATTTTTAATTCAATAGCTAACTGCCAAACTTTTTCCCAATTCACATCAGTATAAGTATGTAGTACTTCAGCTAAGTCACAAATTCTATTTAAGTAGAACCAACAGTCTTTACTTCCTTGGGAACAGAGAATCAGGATGAGGTTTTCTATAGAAAAGCTGAGTATTTGTTTACCAGCAAAATTTATTGTTATTGTGTCATTCCATATCCATTCTGAACTGGAAGGTAGGGAGAATTTTTTAGATAAAACCCCTTGGTGAACATCTAAGGTGACTTGCTCTTTTCGATTAATTAAATGTAATTCCCAGTGAGAACGTAAATAAGTTTCTTCGTCTTGACTATTAAGAGATTTAAGATAAGCGGCTTCTTGTTCATTACTGTCTGCGTATGGCTCAAATCCTGCATCTATTAATATTTGTTTAGTTCTCAAAAAATCTTCCCGATGCACAAGTAGATCCAAATCTCCAAAAGATCGACGTGATATATCTCCGTAAGCTGTGGTAGCTAAAATTGGCCCTTTAAAGGGAATAACAGGAATATTATTCTCAGTGAAAATATTCAATATATTGACCAGTTTACTAGCCATTAATAGGCTATGCTGTGTATTAAGGTAATGATATTTTTGTAGTGTGCTGAAAATATTATGAGGAATAGCTTGAGAATCAATTTTATTCAGGCTAATAAATATTAGTGGTAAAACTTTGTGGTAAGCAGCAAGTTCTAGTAGATATTCCCAATTGATTGGTTTTTGTAATAATGTCTGGACTTTAATTAAGTCTTTTTCTTTGATATGAGTACGAGAACAACAAATTAATAGTTCTAGTTCATGAGTCAGATGATTTTCTAATAAAATCGCGTTCATAGCGTATCAGGATTAATATGTGCTTACGAATGTGAATATGTATATTAATTATATTTTATTTAGGATTTTTAGAGACAAAAATAGCTAGAATTTACTCTAGCCAAAAATTTGATAATTTAAATGGTATTTCACTACTGAAAAGTTTATGAGTGAATGACTGACTTAGTTCTTGAGGATAACAACTGCTATGTTTTCATTCACAGACTGCGGAGAGTGATGAGATCCAAACTATCTACTTTGGGAATAGTCACTGTTCCTTTCCGCATCACAGCAGAGCCTATGTAGACATTATTAACATTGCTGTTGGAACGATACATTTTCATCTTGATGTCACCAGCTTGGGCCAGTTCTTCGATAAAGACTGTGACAGCGAATGCTTCTGCTGCACGACCAGATTGAGCATCGCTCACCAATGTGCCTTTTGGATAACCAAATTCAGCAGGAAGAGGAAAGAAAAATTTGTCAGAAGTATAATTACTGATTCCGATTCCCCAAGAACCATCGGGGTTTTTGGCACTAGCTACTATAATTCGGGGCTTTTTGCCAGAACTCCAGGTCATATCTTTTTCTAGTGAACTATAGCTTTTTCGGAATACGGCTCCAATATCAAAAGTGCGGGTTAGTTGCTTGAAGTAATGATATTTCTGGAACAGTTGATATTTAAACGGACTAATAGTGTAAGGAATTAACCTTGTAGAGTTATCTTCGGGATGTGATACTCCATGTCCAATAAACCAAATCCAGTGAGTTACCCGGTTGTTCATATCATTGAGGAAGCGAGAAGCACCAGAAGCAGCTATCAGTGCATCTCCGGGTTCTTCTGGGCCGGTAGTACCAGCTTCTGTTATCCAATATTCTTTATCTGTTCCTTCAAGTAGAGAGCTTATCCAGGGTGCGGCGGCCATGTTGTAAGAGTGGGTGGAAATGGCGGCTAATGCTTTCCATGCTTCAGGGTTATTTTTGATAGCTTTGATGATGCGAACAGCTATACTATCAGCATTTGCCAACTCTGGTGTAACTATTTTGACATCTTTTAAATTACGGTTATCTAACTCTTGGCGTAGTGCTGTAATCATCACAGGCCATTGAGAATCTTTGAATTTGATGGGATTATCATTAGGCTCGTTTAATATGCCTGTTGCGTGAATTTTGACTCCATATTCCTGCTTCATACGATAGATGAAGTTTGCTAAAAGAGCTGCATAGTTAAATATCTCAGTGTCTTTTATGTAGGCACTATCTTCAGACTTCATATAAGGTGGGAGAAAATCAGGCGCTAAGAGCAATGTTGTGCATCCATTTGCTAAGGCATCAGCAATAAATCCTGATTTTACATAAGGATTGACGAACACAGGCATATTTTCAATACCTGGTTGGGGTGAGTATTTATGAGCTTGGAACCATAGCCGGACAACCTTGAATTTGGCATCATTACACACTAATTTTTGCAGTGTGTTTTTTTGTGATTGTGTGAGTTGGGAATATTTATTACCACCAGCAACTGTTGAGCTAAATCCTAACCCTTGAAATGTTTGTCTTGCTCCTGATCTAACTGTAATGTTAATGGGGGTAACTGCTAATGCACCAGAAAATGTTTGTCCCAAAAGTGCAGTAGACGCGACCAAGGAACATAACAAAGAATTAACTTTAGTCATGAATAAAATCTTGAACTCAATAGGGAACACTAAACTTGCTCGGTTTCTCGATATCCGAGAAATTGCGTAAATAAGGCAGGAAACACAATGTGATTCAGGTTAACTTAATATTTGTGTGATTGGTACTAGAAAAAACTCGTAACTATTAGTAGAAATATAAAATTTTAAGTATCATATAAAACTAGTAATTATACGCAATAACTAAATTTTCCACTAAAATTCTGAATATTCGTGAAATTCTAAAGCTGTTTATATAAGGCTTTGGGTATCTTTTGTATAATTTTAGATTATATGTAACCTGTAGCACCAATCATCAACCTGATTATTTTTTTAGGTGTTTTTTTGTAGGAAAACTAAATTGTCTGATTTCGTAAGCTATGAGATATTTAAATTACATAATCAAGACTGCTAAAATGCCCAACACGCAAGGGTTGTTGATATTTTTCATTTGCAAATAAAATGTGGTTGAGTAGTTGATTATTTTTATTCGTGTGTAGAAAATAATTTTAATAACAATTAAGATTGCCAAATGTAATATCAAGTTTTTTTACACTTTAATAGACATTGATAGACTTGTAATTAAATTTTTGATTTTTTACTAAGATTTGCGGATAGCATATAAACCTGTCAGACTTACAGTTTGGGGCTAATGCAAACGACTAGGTTCACATCTTACAGCAGTTGGTTTATTGCAAGTAAGGCAGGGTGGGCAATGCTAAAAATTCGCTCAAACCTTGATTTTTAAGTTGTAAGCATTGCCCACCCTACGGTTATTGAGAATGGTGCAAGATATGTGTAGGCGGTAATCTCGTCTTCGCTCGATTACCGCGTAGTTGCGTGATTTCGTGAATTGGTATGACTGTTGCAATATTCTAGAGGCAAAACATCAAAAAGGCTGACCACCAAAATCTAGTAGCAGCCAGCCAGATGTTTTGCAGAAAAATTGAGTTTTAAATTTGGTGATACTTAAGCCTTGGTGTTGTTGTAGCTGGCTACTGCGGCGCGGAGATTACCTTGGTTTTCTGATAATAGTCGATCGCCTGCTTGTTTTTCTAAACCAGTCCAGTGCATTAATAAAGCGAGTTTCACCCATTTACCGCTACGTTCTAGTAATAGACCGGCAGTTTCTCTACTTAAGCCGGTGAGGTCTTGGAGAATTCGCAAAGCCCGATCGCGGAGTTTTTGATTGGTGACAGCAACATCCACCATCCGATTACCATAAACCTTGCCTAGTTTCACCATTACCCCAGTAGACAAGATGTTTAAGGTCAGCTTGGTGGCTGTACCAGCTTTTAAGCGAGTTGAACCAGCTAATACTTCTGGCCCTGTTAACAACCGAATATCAATATCAACGTCGATACTAACTTGTTCTTGCGGCACACAGGCAATAAATATAGTGACGGCTCCTCTTTGACGAGCCGCATTCAGCGCCCCATGTACAAAGGGGGTTGTTCCGCCAGCCGTAATCCCCACCACTACATCTAATTGGGTGATATGTCGTTGAGCGATCGCAGCTTCGCCGTCTTGAGTGCGGTCTTCTAAATCTTCAGAACTGCGGACTAATGCGCCAGCACCACCAGCAATGATTCCCTGGACTAATTCTGGAGGTGTACAAAAAGTAGGAGGACATTCAGCTGCATCTAATACGCCTAATCTACCACTGGTGCCAGCACCGATATAAAATAAGCGTCCGCCTTGCTGTAGTCGCTCTGCTGTCTTTTCAATGGCTTGAGCTAATTCAACTTTAGCTGCGGCTACTGCGGCTACTGCTTTTTGGTCTTCTATATTAAACAGTTCTACTAATTCTAAAGAACTCAGTTGATCTAAATTTTGACTGAGAGGATTGATTTGTTCTGTGAGAAGATGCCCGCGTTCCTGCAAATCTGCCATTTTTTGTTTCCTGCGTTATTTGTTATTTGTCATTAGTCATTTGTCAGTAAACAATGACCAATGACTCATCAGCAATAACTAACTACAATAATCCTTCTAGTTTGCGGCGAATACTGTCGAGTTCCGACTCAGAAAATTCTGTTTCTGCGGCGGGTGGAACTTGTTCTGGATAATCACTATCATTGGTGGCGGCTTCTGCTTCCCAGTCGGTTTCCTCGACGTTGAGTTCTGGTGGTACGATTAAATCACTATTTTCGGGAACGATTTCCCAGTCGTAACCAGCACTTTCGCAAAATTCCTTGATTTCTTCTGAATCGATCGCTTCGACTGTTGGTGTTGGGAAATCCTGAGCTTCTAACATCAGGGCGAAGCGCAGAGCATCGTCTTCTGACTCAAACATGAGAATTTTATTGCGATCGCCAACTCGCACTGTGTGAATCCCCTCGTTGTCTGTGTGAGCATTAAAAATTAAAACAAATATACGCATTGGTGTAATCATCTTTGAAAGCTGAAGTATGAAGCATGAAGTATGAAATAAATTGTTTTTAGTCTTTAACTTTCAACCCCCATCCTTTATACTTTTTTATTTAATCATCTCCTCGTTGCCATGCCCATCAAAACCAAAATTAGGGATTTTTGGCTCAATATCCGCAAAATCACTCACATTTTAAGTTTATTGTTGTATTTTGTAGTCAGTCTACTGTTGGTGCTGAGTTCGCCTGTGCTGGCAACTTTACCTGATCATATTTACACAGCATCTTCATTGACAAATGCAACCATTACTGATTTAGAACAAGGTAAAACTCTTTATGATGCTGGACGTTTTGCGGAAGCGGTAGAAGTATTAACCAAAGCAGCCCAAGCATATAAACAGACAGGAGATAAACTTAAACTAGCTACTACCCTCAGTAATTTATCCCTGGCTTACCAACAATTAGGCGAACTGACAAAGGCGCAGCAAGCAATTATTGAAAGTTTACAATTGCTGGAAAATAGTCAAAATTCGCCAATATTCGCCCAATCACTAGAAATTCAAGGTCGTCTGCAACTGTTGATGGGCAAGCCAGAAGCAGCTTTAATCAGTTGGCAGCAAACTGAGCAAATTTATCAGCAAACACACAATTATAGTGGTGTGGTGCGATCGCAAATCAATCAAGCACAAGCTTGGCGCACACAAGGCTTTTACCGTCGTGCCATTAAAATGCTAGAGGTAGTTAATCAACAGTTGCAATCACAGCCAGATTCTCTCGAAAAAGCTGTGGGATTGCGATCGCTGGGTAATGCCTTGTTAATATCGGGAAGTCTAACAAAATCTCAAGAAGTTTTAGCACAAAGTTTAGCGATCGCACAACGCTTAAAATCTGATTATGATACGGCAGCTACTGTGTTGAGTTTGGGCAACAATGCACGCAAACAAAAAAACCCCCAAGGGGCGATCACTTACTATCAACAAGCTATCAAACTATCTGCTTCACCTTTAACCAAAGTTTCTGCACAACTGAACTATCTGAGTTTGTTAATTGAAGAGCAAAAACTAACAGAGGCAGTAGCAATATTACCTGAGATTCAATCTCAACTGAATCAACTCCCCCCTAGTCGCAAGGCTATTTATTCCCAGATTAATTACGCCCAAAGCTTGATTAAACTAAAAACTGCGAATCGTCAAAAATATGCTCATCTGGACTCTCAACTGCCAGATATGCGAAAAATCGCGCAAATTTTAGCTAATACTGTCAAACAATCTCAGAGTTTAGGCGATCGCCGTGCCGAAGCCAATGCGCTTTTGAGTTTAGGTCATTTGTACGAACAAACTCAACAATGGTCAGAGGCGCAAAGTCTAACTCAACAAGGGTTAATTTTAGCCCAGAGTAGCATTATCCCAGATATTGCCTATCGTTTGCAGTGGCAGTTGGGCAGAGTACTTTGGCAGAAAAAAAATTTTACAGGTGCGATCGCTGCTTATGATGCCGCAGTCGATACTATCAAATCTATACGGAGTGATTTAGCAACCATCAATCAAGACATACAATTTAATTTTCGAGAGAGCGTTGAACCGCTTTATCGTCAATCAGTCGAGTTACTCTTGCAATCTCCAGCAGAGCAACAAAATGAGAAAATCTTAGATCAAGCACGTCAGCGCATAGAAGCTTTGCAATTAGCAGAAATAGATAACTTCTTCCAAGAAGCTTGTTTAGAAGGGAAAAATATTGTTCTCGATCAAGTTGTAGATATCGAAAATCCCACCACTGCGATTTTTTATCCGATTATTCTCCCGCAACAACTCCAGGTAATTGTCAAACTACCCAACCAAACTCTAAAACTTTACAGCATCAATATTACTCAAGCAGAAGTAGAAACAATTGTTACCAACCTGCAAAAACTCTTGGTGAATCCCACAGCGACTAATGCTGTTAAAAACCAATCGCAAATAATATATAACTGGCTAATTAAACCAGTGGAATCAGAATTATCAGCCAGGAAAGTTGATACTCTGGTATTTGTATTGGATGGTGTCTTGCGTAACATCCCAATAGCATCGCTTTACGATGGGAAAAAATTCTTAATTGAAAAATATGCGATCGCTTTAAGTGTTGGTTTACAACTGCAAAATCCTCAGCCCATAGTACAACAACAACTAAAAGCTTTAGCAGCTGGATTAACGCAACCTCCAGCAGACTTTCCCAACTTTGCCCCATTACCAGCAATTCACATGGAAGTTAATTCGATTTCCAGTGCGGGAATTACTACAACCAATCTAATAGATCAGGAATTTACCAGCATAGCTCTCGAAAAAGCAGTCAACTCAGTTCCTTTCAATATCGTACATTTAGCCACCCACGGCCAGTTTAGTTCTAGTGCTGACAAGACCTTTATCTTAGCTGCCGATGGGCCGATTAATGTCAAACAATTTGACAGCTTACTTCGCAATCGAGATGAAACTCAAACACAAGCAGTCGAACTATTAGTATTAAGCGCCTGTCAAACTGCAACCGGAGACAAACGCGCCGCTTTAGGACTCGCAGGTACAGCCATCAGAGCCGGTGCGCGTAGTACCTTAGCTTCTCTGTGGCAAATTGATGATGAATCAACAGCTTTGTTTGTTAGTGAATTTTATCAAGAGCTAAACAAAGGAAACATCAGCAAAGCTCAAGCTCTCCGTCATGCTCAACTCAAAATCTTGCAACATCCTAATTACAAAGCGCCTAGTTTTTGGTCTGCTTATGTTTTAATTGGTAATTGGTTATAGTTCAATACGGTTCAGTTAAGAGAATAGTAGGTTTCGTAATTGGTCAGAATTAGAATTTGTTGTTATTGAAGAATCCATAGTTTATGGCGTTTCCTAATCACATGAGGTACATCATAGCCCCTCCTTGCTTGCGGGGAGGGGTTGGGGGTGGGGTTCTTGTACCTCATACCATTTCACGAAATTACTGATAGAAATCGCTTCCTCTGCAACTCTGCTTCTGGTCGCCGAGCGAAGTCGAGGCGCTACTTGCATATCCGTATCATTTTTAAAGTGAAATGGTATCACTAAAGTGAGAACCGCTATATGTATTACTTATCAAAATAATTTATTTTTCCCTATTCATAATTTTCTTTCTACCAGTAACATTCTGCGATAAGATAACCATCCACTAGTTATCATTACCAAAGTAAAAATTAATAAAAACCAAAAATGTGATGCAATCTCACTAAGTTGCTTGCCATTTGTGGAAACTCCCACGAATGCCTCATTCATGTGATAAATCGGATTGTATTGAGCAATTTTGATTAAACTTTTCGGAAACAATGAACTTGGTAAAAAGGCTCCACCTAAGATTAATAAAGGTACACCAAAGGCAGCAACTAAGGAATTTACATCTTCAATTCGCCTAGCTAATTGTGTACCTAAAATAAAACCTAAGCCGACATAAGCAGCGATACTCATCAAAATAATGATTAATCCTAAAAAAATTGAACCTTTAAATGTCGCGCCCCACAACGCAGCAACAGTATACACGAGTAAAGCTTGTCCTAAGCCAATGCAACTATGAGCTAAAAAAATTCCGAGAAAGTAGGATATACCACTCAATGGTGAGAGAAACAAGCGTTTGAGAGTTTGCTGTTCTCGTTCTGCAACGACAGTTGCAACTGTCCCACCCAAACAACTAAAAAATAAAGCTGCACCGACTAATGTGGAAGGTGCAGTATATTCAAAAGCTGCGTTGATTGGTAATTTTGCGCGTTCTGCTAAAATAAACCCACCGAGAATTAAGACGGAAATTGGAAAAATACTCCAAAAAATGAGGCTACGTCGCCGACGGAGTAATTCAATTAAGATGCGCTGGGTGACAGCGATGGTTTCGCGCCAATATTTCATCTCATTTAGTTTATAGGATTGTTTACTCTTGACAATTTCTGCCATTCTGGCAAAATAATTCAGTTCGGGACTTAGCACGGTGATCACAGAAATATTCTTAACAATACAATCTGCGAACTCACAGTGATCATTTCACGACTTTGTTAGATGGGAAAAGTTAATTTTGTAACCAATGAGCCAAATACCTAATTTGCTGGAATCATCTACTATCTCCCGTCGTACACTGCTGAAGTTGTTCGGTGTTGGTACAGTTGCAGGAGTTACAGGATACTCGCGGTTTAGTAAGCCTAAACCAACGGTATTTCAAAAAGATACTCTAGATTTGCCACAAATATTAAATAAACCTAAAACTGTTGTTGTGATTGGGGGTGGTTTAGCAGGTTTAGCTTGTGCTTATGAATTAAGTCAACGAGGATTTATTGTCACACTATTAGAAAAATCTCCCCAATTAGGTGGCAAAATTGCTAGTTGGCAAATCGAGGCGGCTGGTGAAACCTTTATGATGGAACATGGGTTTCATGGCTTTTTTCCCCAGTACTATAACTTGAATAGTTTAGTAGCAGAATTGGGAATAAAGGATAATTTTCAATCGCTAAACTTTTACTCTGTGGTTTATCAAGATGCTAAATACAAACCAGAGGTATTTCGCCCCAGTCATTCGGCTTTTCCTTGGAATATTATAGACTTAGCGATCGCATCTCCTAATCGTTTGCGCTGGGGCATTAATTTAACAAAAATCAAACATCTGCAAGTCTTTCAAGCTATCACAGGCTTTCAAAGAGACAAAAATTATCAGCGATTTGATAATATATCTGTGGCTGATTGGGTAGAAACAGAATTTCCCCAAGGTTTATATGATTTATATTTTCTGCCTTTTGCCAAATCTAGCTTGAATGCACCAGATTTAATGAGTGTGGGAGAACTGATGCAGTTCTTTCATTTTTACTTTTTTGGTAATCCTGAAGGACTGGCTTTTAATGGTACTAAAGATGATATGGGGACAAGTTTAGTCCAACCGATCGCTCAGGCAATTGTGCAGCGTGGCGGTAAAATTATTACCGATGCAACTGTGACTGAAGTTGTGGCAGCCAACGGTAAAATTGAGGGTGTGAAATACAGCACCGATGGTAATTATAATTCTGTGCCATTGACGGTGAAAAAAAATACTGCGATCGCAGATGACAAGATAGAGTATTTTGGCGCGGCTGATGAAGTATTTGCATTACCTGTAGGTTCTCAGCAAGCAATTTCTCTCACCTGCACTCATCAAGGTTGCACTGTCCAAAAAGCAGAGGATGGTAGTTTTCAATGTCCTTGTCATGGGGCTAAATTTGCGGCGGATGGTAAAGTTATCAAAGGCCCGGCTAAACGAGATTTAGCTAAGTTTCAAGTAGCACAACGAGATGGTGATGAATTGCAACTAGTAGCAGTTAATCAAGAGTTGCCATCGCCAGCAAAACTCCAAGCTGATTATTATATTTTTGCTACCGATGTTCCGGGCGTGCAAACATTATTTCAGCGCATCAATGGCGATGTTGATAAAACAGTACAAAGCCAAGTCAAAAAGCTGAGTATTGCTGACCCTTTTGCCGTATGTCGCTTTTGGTTTGACCGCGATTTTGAATGGCAACAAAGTAATTTTACTTCTTTATCTGGCTACCAATTAACAGATAGCATCACTCTTTATCATCGCATTCAACAACAATTTATTGAGTGGTCACAACGCACTGGTGGTAGTGTGGTTGAATTACATGCCTATTGTTACAAAGAAAAGCAATTTCCTACCCAAGCAGCTTTGCTAGAAACTTTTGAACAAGAACTATACAACATTGTGCCAGAGTTAAAACAAGCCAAAATATTGCATCGAGAATTAGTGAACCAACATAACTTTTCAGGATATCCACCCCATAGTTATGCTGAACGTCCCGAAACCAGTACTAATATTCCGAACTTAATATTTGCGGGTGACTGGGTAAAAATGCCTTTTCCCTGCGGTTTAATGGAACGTGCTGTGAGTAGTGGTTTATTAGCCGCCAACGAGATTTTACACCGGGAAGGTTTACAGAGGCGATCGCTCTTCTCAGTTAATCCCGAAGGACTATTGCAGATATGATGAGCAAACCAGATCCTTGACTTCTTAAAGGAATCGAGGATCTGAAGTTTTTTGAGTTATTATCGGTGACAGATAATATATGAATTAAGAGAATTTTGATGCAAGTGAATAAAATAGCCTTGGTAATTGCAGCAGTTATTACTATGTCACCCTTGACTTTAGTAATGGCAAAAGATGTACAGGCTGCTACTGTGGAAGAACGAGTTAAATCAACACCCAGTAATCAACCAGAACAAACTGTACAAAAAACTTTTACAAATCTCATCAATGCCATTGAACAAAACAATTATACCCAGTTTATCTCTCAAGGAAGTCCAGATTTTAAAGAAGGTTTAACCAAACAAATATTTACCCATGTGAGTAAACAATTAGCGCCACGCCTCAAGAAAGGTTATTCCTCTGTTTTCTTAACAAAATTAAATCAGCAAGACTATCAAGTTTACTTATGGAAATTGTCGTTTAAAGATGGCAGCGATGATATTTTAGCGAGACTTAGCCTGAAAGATGCAAAAGTAGCTGGATTTTGGTTGAACTAATATCGTTTCTGATACAAATAGACCGTAGGGGGAAGGAAAGACAAGGGAGACAAGGGAGACAAGGAAGCAATATTTCTACCTTGTCTACCCCCTCTACCTTGTCTACCTTGCCTCTCTCCACTCCTTGACCAATCAGGAACCGTGTCTAGTACAGTATTGTCATAAGCTGGAGATGGGTAATTTCTGTTGTGGGTGAGAACGTGTTTTTCAGTGTTGTGATACCAACTTACAATCGTCTGCCGATTTTAGAAAAGTGCCTCCGAGCCTTGGAAATGCAGGAATTGAGTGCGTCAACTATCGTTACTGATTACGAAGTTGTTTTAGTAGATGATGGTTCTAATGATGGAACCTTAGAATGGTTGGCGGCACACAAGCAAGAGTTTCCCCATGTGCGATGCTTTCAGCAAGACCATGCTGGCCCGGCGGCGGCGCGGAATTTGGGGGTAGAGCAAGCACTTGGTGATACGATTATATTTATCGATAGCGATTTAGTAGTGCTGGAAAACTTTCTACAAGCTCACGCTGACGCATTATTGCAGGGAAAAGAGAAATTAGGAAGCGATCGCTTCTTTACTTACGGTGCAGTAATTAATACTTGTAACTTCGAGAATCCCACGGCGGAACCTTATAAAATTACCGATTTCTCTGCGGCTTTTTTCGCTACAGGTAACGTCGCTATT
This sequence comes from Nostoc sp. FACHB-190, assembly GCF_014696905.1. Classification (NCBI taxonomy): domain Bacteria; kingdom Bacillati; phylum Cyanobacteriota; class Cyanophyceae; order Nostocales; family Nostocaceae; genus Nostoc; species Nostoc sp. FACHB-190. The sequence continues at coordinate 146,062 of NZ_JACJQW010000004.1, read as the reverse complement.
CCTAAACATTGGTTGACTAAAGCTGGCTTATTTGATACTGGTTTTCAACTTTATGGATGGGAAGATTTGGAATTAGGTGTCCGACTGAAAAATTTAGGACTACAACTAATTAAATGTCCCGCCGCCGTAGGATATCATTGGCATCCACCCTTTAATTTAGAACAAATTCCAAACTTGATTGAAAAAGAAATTCAACGCGGACGCATGGGAGTTTTGTTTTACCAAAAGCATCCCACTTGGGAAGTGCGAATGATGATTCAAATGACATGGCTGCACCGTTTACTGTGGGGAATTCTCTCACTTAATGGCCTGCTGAATGAAAATACAATGGCTCCCTTTCTACGCTGGCTGATTAAATTAGGTAAACCCCAATTAGCTTTGGAAGTAGCTCGAATTTTTCTCAATTGGTACAACGTCAAAGGCGTATATGAAGCCTATGCACAGTCAACTGTGAAGTAGAAATTGGGTCAAAATTTGCTTATCCTGAGAGGATATTTTAAAATGTAATACTTCAAATTACGGTGTGTATTATGGCAACGCTGAACGCATCGAGAAAGATGGTGTGTTACGGCTATTTTTCACCTTCTTAAGTTCCGAAATCCTTGCGTAGCCGTAACACACCCTACTTAATAAGTATTATCTGCCTGTGAATAGAAAATTTATACCACGGTTGAAAGATTGATTTTGACGATCTTGTTGGGCGTTGCCAATTTTTCCGGCTGAGGCGGCAATGTTCGCCTTGGTAATTTGGTGTAGCTTCTGGATAAAGCTTTTACCCTGTTCTCCTTGAGCAACTTCACACCCATAAATCAGAATTTCTGTGGCTTGCCATTGTTGTAGTTGTTGGCTGTAGCTGTGGAGGTTGTCTAAATTGAGTTGGCTATTACCTAGTTGCAAGCAACCTGGGCTACCGTGAGCAATTATCTGAATACTTGCTGCTGGGTAGTTGCTGCACAGGGCGCTGATTTGAGTAATACCATCTGTATGTTTGTTGAGGACGGTGACTTTAGCGGTGGGTAGGATGCCTGACTTTAGTATTTGATAGTCATCAATTCCTGCATCAATAATGACTAGAGTTTGCTTTATAGCAGTAGTAACAGTAGATGCCATAATGTTTCAATCTTTGTCTGGAGGGTTAATTGGGCTATAGTATTTCTGACTCTAGTGAGGTAGTAGAGAGGAAGAATTAACCGCAGATGCACCCAGAGAAACTTGTACCTCAGCAAACTAGAAAAGGTGAGACAAACACCTAAAAATGAAAAAAATACTTATACCTTTTTAGCTTAATTTGATATAAAAATTTACGGTACTATTACTGTGCTTAACTGATGTCAAAAGAAGTTGCAGACAGTTTATTTATGTATAATTGCTGGTTTAATTTTTATTGATTAGTGGTATTTAAATTAACTTAAATCACCTGTTAACCTGATTTTATACGTATGTATGTTTGGTAACTAAAAAGGTTGGGTTTAGAAACAAAACCCAATATGCAAAAACCTTGATATTTTTGGGTTTCACCTTGTTCCACCTAATCTACATTGATATATTTTTTGTTTATGCTTTTACAATCTAATGCCCAGGCTGCTCTTCCTGTAGAAATACTTGCTTCGCATCATTTTATTGACTGGTTGCAGCTCCAGCAAATTAGTCTGGCATTTACTACTTATCAAAGTTCGCGGTTAATGTTGTTGGGAGTGAACGATCGCCATCAATTATCGGGATTTGAACGTTTTTTTGACCGCGCAATGGGACTATATACCACCCCAGAACGAATTTATCTCAGTTCTAAATTTCAAATTTGGCAGTTAGATAATGTGCTGACTCCTGGACAACTTTATGATGGTTATGACAAGCTTTATATACCCCGAATTGCTTATACAACAGGGGATTTAGATATTCATGATTTAGCTGTAGAAACTGATAACCAACGCATTATATTTATCAGCACTACATTAAATTGTCTGGCAACAGTGAGCGATCGCCATAGTTGCATTCCTTTATGGAAACCTAAATTTATTTCTAGCTTAGTCAATGAAGATCGTTGTCACCTCAATGGTTTGGCAATGGTCAACGGACAGCCTCGTTATGTTACCTTGCAGCTTTATAGTAAGTAACCACGCAAAATTAATTACAGTCATTGCGAGCGAAGCGAAGCAATCCCAGCCTTTGCGATTGCTTCATTTCGCTTCGCTCCATTCGCAATGACTTTGTGTAATTAATTATGTTTAACTACTTATGAGGGTGTAAAAATTTTGATGTCTACCCCATAAAATGAATGACAGCACAAAGCCTTTAACCCTGTCATCTGTCACCGTTCGGCTGACGCTCACGGCGGAAGCCTATTACCTGTCTCCTGTTATGTCTTTAACTAATAAAACTGATTTTACAGCTCGCTTGATGACATTGCCTTGTGAATCAACTTTGCCGTAGAAAGCTTTACCGTTGTAATAAAGGGAAGATGAACTACCGCCATCTAAGTTCATGGCTTCGGATGCACCCAGCTTTTTCATTAAATCTGCTAGTTGCGATAGAGATACACCAGAATTATTTGGTTGTGAAGGCTTTTGAGCTACCATCACTAAAAGAATACTGCGATCGCGGGTAATACCAACAGCCGTTCTAGCGTTGGGTTGTTTACTTCCAATTGCATCGCGTCCGTTAGTATTATCTACAAAAGCTTCTTGCTCTGATGTGAGTTTTGGTAACAGTCGTGGCCCAGCACCAATAGCGTCAATTATGCGACATTTGGCTGGTGGTGTTTCATTATGCACAGCTATGGCGTAGCGGGTGGTTTCTCCACACAAGTAACGGCGAAATTGACTCCGATTTAAAATTGCAATCAAGTAAGGTCTTAATTTGGGATTATTAATCAATCTCTCATTATTTCTGGGGTCAGCTACTAATTGACCATTAGTAATAATATAAGATGTAGATTTTTCGTTGGCTGGGTCAAAAAAGCCAGCGTTGATAATAGCCACAGCTTGATGCTTTTGGGCAAATTCCTCTACAGTGTTTGTCTGCTGAGATAATGCTGGAGTGACTACAAACTTGCTGTTGGCTGGAATTAACAAAACATGAGCTGTACCTTGGGGTAAAGTGCGTTCAAAGTAACGGATGGTTTTGGCGGTGGGAATTGTCGAAGATATCGACCTTGGTAAAGAACCCAGACCCAACCATAAGGGCAATACACCAACACTCGCTATAGTTAAACTCAGCAGCCAGATTTTTTTCATTTGCTCGCACTCAACCTTGCTGCATGAATATTACAGCAAAATTTACCGCAAAGCTTGTGGTGCGTTACGGCTTACACCTAATACATTGACTAAAATATGACTATAGTATTGTTTCTTAGGACTTACACAGTGATACCAAGATGCTGAAAATAATGCAGAATTTCATCACCAGTTAGAATTAAATTGCACGGGAAAATTGCTTGTCTTGTTGTTGATTATGAGCATCAAAAACAACGGCAATATTTCTCACTAATAACCTGCCAGTATCGGTAATTTGTAGGTGATGGGCAGATAATTTTAGTAGTCCATCTTCAACTAATGGTTGTAATGCTGCTAATTCTTGGGAGAAATATTCATCAAAATTGATGTTGTATTTCTCTTCAATATCTTGTTTGTACAACTGAAAATGAGACATGATACACATAATGACATCCCGGCGGATAATGTCATCTTGAGTAAGTTTGATGCCTTTACTCACAGGTAAAACATGATTATCAACTGCTTGATAATAATCTTTGAGTTGTTTATGGTTTTGGACGTAGGCATCGTTCAACATACTAATTGATGTAGCACCAAACCCAAACAAATCTGTACCAGCGTGGGTGGTGTAACCTTGGAAGTTGCGTTGTAGGGTGCGATTTCGTTGAGCGATCGCTAATTCATCGTTCGGTTTAGCAAAATGATCCATCCCAATAAATAAATACTGGCTGCTGGTTAATTCTTCAATGGTCATTTTCAGAATTTCTAACTTTTCTTGCGGTTTTGGTAATGCTTCTGGAGGAATATTTTTTTGTGCTGGTTTTAACCAAGGCACATAAGCAAAGTTAAACACCACAATGCGGTCGGGATCTAATGCAACGGTCTTTCTAATCGTCTCTCGAAATGTTTGCAGTGTTTGATAAGGTAAACCATAAATTAAATCAACATTCACACTATCAAACTTCGCTGCTTTAATCCAGTCCATAACATTAAATAACAACTCTTCTGGCTGGATGCGATTTACAGCGACTTGGACTTCATTATTGAAGTCTTGGATACCAAAACTCACACGATTAAATCCTATCTCCCGCAAAAAGAAAATATATTCTTTGTCAACGTAGCGGGGATTAATTTCAATGGAAATTTCGGCTTGGGGGTCAAATTCAAAATGTTGTGTAATTTTCTTCCACAAAAATTCTACTTGTTCTAATTCTAAGTAGTTTGGTGTCCCGCCACCCCAGTGCATTTGCAATACCTTTCTATCAGGAGAAATCAAGGTAGACATCTGCTTGATTTCTTGTGCTAAATGTTCTAGATAAGGTTTGGCAATATTTTTGTTGTTGGAAATTACTGTATTACAGCCGCAGAAATAACAAGCACTTTGACAGAAAGGAATGTGGAAATAAAATGATAGCGGAGATTTTCTGTGGTTGGAAGCTGCGATCGCTGTATGAAAATCATCTGTTGTAAATGCTTCGTTTAACTCGGTAGCTGGTGGATAACTTGTATATCTCGGTGCTGCTGTGTCGTACTTTTTGATCAAATCCAAATCAAACTTGACACTGGGTAATATGAATACCATCAAAACCTCCAATGTAATGGGTAGGCTAGATTTTCAAACTCACAAAAAATCAGCCTAAGTACTTGTTTGTATTGCAAATAAAGGTTAAAGGCTAGGGGTTAGAGGCTAGAGAAGAACTTTAACTACCTGGAAAGTGCTGAGTAAAACTACTATTCTCTAGTCCCTAGCTTCTAGCCTCTCATCTCTCTTTCTTGTAACTGCTGTCTAGTTTAGATATCAGTTGTAGTGCATGATGTGTTGACTCAAACCAAACAGCAAAATTTTGCGAAAATTAATTAGTGGCAGTTGCTTCTGTACTACCAGGATTATTAGCACGGGTCAGGTTATTAAATAATACTTGACCGATCGCTTTAATTAAACTTCCTTCTAGTTCCTCAGCCATTTGCATATTTAAACTAAAGGCATAGTTAGCTTCAGCAACAATTCTCTCGGCTGTCGCATCATCCACTGCTACAGCGTTTAAAGCTTCGCGGTATTTGTCCTTAAATGCTTTTTTGTCGGGAATTTGGTCAAAGTTATAAAAAGAAGTACCCTCATAGCCAGACAGCTTGAGGGTAGATTGAGCAATTTTTTGTAACATCTGACCGCCAGAAAGGTCGCCCATGTAGCGCGTGTAGGCGTGACCAATTAATAATGCAGGTTCATAAGCAGATAATTGTTGAATCCGGGCGATGTATTTTTTGCCATTGTTAGAAGGTGCGATTAAATTGCGCCAGTTGCTGCCATAGTAAAATACCATGTCTGTTTCTAAAGCTGCCTGACGATTTAATTCAGGAAAGTACATTCCACCAATTACCGGGTTGTTTTGCTGATTGGCTAATGCTGCTTCGAGTTCACTGTAAACAAAATACAAGTTACCCAAAAACTTTGCAAAGCAGTCTTTATCAACCACACCTTTCAGAAAACATTTCATAAATCCCACATTTTCGGCGGCGGTGTGGGCTTTTTGCGTACCAGTACGCAGTTTGATGGCTAAGTTACTACTCATTTTGGATTCCTTTATCACCGACTTACATTAAATGGAGAGATTAGAGGTTAGGGGTGAGAGGTTAGAGGCTAGAGGCTAGAGGTTAGGGATTAGGGGCTGGTTTTAATTACTCAGCACTCACACTTCGACTTCTCCTGTCGGAGACGCTGCGCGAACGCTCAGTGAACAACACTCAGCACTCAAAACTCAGCACTTTTAAAAGAATTTACGTCAGAGATGAAGGATTGTTATTCTAGATGTAGAGGGGAAAAGTATCGGCATCACTATCACTTCAACCAGCAACTACCATTGCCGATACTATTCTGAGAGATTTTTGCTCTCCCAAAATCATTTAACTATCAATACTTGTATAACTATACAGCTATTAATATTTCTTTATATTCCCCAATATTTAGACAAATTTAGCGATGTTGCATTGCTACTTCTCTTAAAAGCGGGGAAATTAGCCGCAAAACCACAGCTACAACCCTGAGAAACCTGAGCATTAAGGTTATCTCGTGATATTTGCTTTTCCATAATTCAACTGATGCGGATTTACAACATTTTATGCTTATATAACTATTAAAAGATAAAATAATGTAAAGGAGTCTCATGGTCGATTCAGTTGCAACCCCAGAGCCGCAATTGCTAAAGCCGGGTATTAAAGCGCCTGTTGCAGAAACTTTATTAACACCCAGGTTTTACACTACAGACTTTGATGCAGTGGCGAAATTGGATATATCGGCTAATGAGGCTGAAATCAAGGCTGTGATTGATGAATTGCGGGCTGATTACAACCGCCATCACTTTGTGCGTGATGATGAGTTTAAGCAGTCATGGGATCACATTACAGGAGAAAAACGCCGCGCCTTTATTGACTTTTTAGAACGTTCTTGTACTTCGGAGTTTTCTGGGTTTCTTTTATTTAAAGAATTATCACGTCGTCTGAAAAAAAATAACCCGTTGCTATCTCAAGCGTTTGAATATTTGGCGCGGGATGAGGCTCGTCATGCAGGGTTTTTGAATAAATCAATGGCAGATTTGAACCTGTCATTAGATTTAAACTTTTTAACCAAAAACCGCACATATACCTTTTTCCCGCCAGAGTGGATTATTTACACAGTTTACCTATCGGAGAAAATTGGTTATTGGCGATATATTTTAGTGCATCAGCACATGCAAGAGCATCCAGAATATCAGTTTTATCCGTTGTTCCGCAAGTTTGAGAGTTGGTGTCAAGACGAAAATCGCCACGGAGATTTCTTTAAAGCATTGTTGCGATCGCAAACTAAACTCTGGAAAAGTTGGACAGCAAAATTGTGGGTGCGATTCTTTTTGCTGACTGTGTTTGCTACCCATACAATGACTGTATTTGAACGCGCATCATTTTACGAAGTGATTGGGATTCATCCTCGTAAATACAACAACAGAGTTATTCAAGAGACAAATAACACTTCTGCACGCGCATTTCCCCTCATCTTGAATACAAATCACCCGTTATTTTTCTGGCGCTTAGAACAGTGTTCAGAAAATAACTTGAAAATTGCGGCAATTAAAAACAGTAATCAGCCCGCTATAGTGAAATTTTTCCAACAAATTCCGCCAATTGTTGCTATTTTTTGGCACATGTTACAGCTATATCTAATTAAACCAATTGAGACCGAATCTACACGCGGTACAGTTCTTTAATTAGTTTTGTTGAGCTATTGCTTTTAGGTGGACACAATTATTTAGAAGACGCATTTCGACTCCCTTCGGCTACGCTCAGGGCGAGTCGCTCAATGCTCAATAGACCTAATAAAAGAGGGTTGAGCGGAGCGATGCACTGAGCCTGTCGAAGTGTCGAAACCCGTTCATTTCAATTTAGGTTTAATTTATTTCTTATACTTAACTATAGGAATACGGTTTTATTCCCGAATTTACTGGTGTGCCAAGAAAGTAGGGAAGAAGTCTTGTCTAAATTAACTAATTATTTTTAGAAGTTGAATATTAGTCCTATGGTTGCTAATAAAATAATCATAAATATTTTTGCTACATCACATCCCCGATTTATTAAATAAATCGGGGATATTTATTTAGGTAAAAAGTGTGTTATCAATGCCATCGTTTTATTTAAAAAATAAATTTTCTGGATTCATTATCTACGTACGTATATCTGTTGATAGAGAAGATAATTACGCCGCGAGATTGAGGGAAATTATGGCGAAAAAGGATAGTAATAGGATTATTGAACTCAATAAATTTGTGATCACAAGATTTTAATTAATTAGGAGAAGTGAGAATGGTTGTTGGTGTACGGAGACGCTCTATAGGTGTATTTTCTAATCGCAGGGATGCCGAAGAAGCATTACATGAATTGAGAAATTCTGGCTTTCCGATGGATAGAGTCTCTGTGATTGCGAGAGATGCTGATGGTAAAGATGAGATTGCTGGTACGCAAGTCAGCGATCGCGTGGGCGATAAATCTGACGAAGGCGCGGCGGTGGGTGCAGCTACAGGCGGCGCTTTAGGCGGTTTAACAGGCTTATTAGTTGGGCTGGGAACTTTAGCCATCCCTGGAATTGGGCCGATTATGTTGGCGGGTGCAACTGCAACAGCGATCGCCACTACTATTGCTGGGGCTGGTATTGGTGCAGTAGCTGGTAGTTTAATTGGCGCTTTGATTGGTTTGGGAATCCCCGAAGAACGGGCTAGAGTTTATAACGAACGTGTCCAAAGCGGTGGTTATTTGGTCATCGTCGATGGTACAGATGATGAAATTGCCAGAGCTGAAGCCATTTTACATCGTCGGGGAATTGAAGAGTATGGCATTTACAACCATCCCCATGCTCATGAAGTTGATCCCACAACAAGTTATGCCAAACATGCTTTAGGTTACTTTAGTCTGCGTCAAGATGCGGAAGCCGCAATTAATGATTTACGGGTGGCTGGCTTTCCTCTGAGCCAAATTTCCTTGATTCATCGGGAGTCAATCAATCAAACAGCTTTAAAAGAAGTGAATTATAGCGATCGCTTGGATGCTGTGCGCTATGGATTACCAGATGACCGCACCCGCTTTTATAACGAGCGCATCAATCACGGCGATTACATCGTTGCAGTCAGTGGTACAGATGACGAAATTCATCGGGCGGCGGCGATTCTCAACCGCCATAGAATTCAACATTGGCAAATTTTTGACCCCCACAGCCACGCCACAACACCCTTACACCAAAACCGCCGCGCCATAGGTGTATTTTCCCACCGCCATGATGCAGAAGCCGCACTCAATGAACTGAGAGATGCTGGTTTCCCCATGAATCGCGTTTCACTAATTGCTAAAGACACAAATGGTCATGGTGTGGCTGGTGTCGGTAACAAAGCTGATGAAGGTGCGAAAGCCGGAGCCGCTACAGGTGGTGCATTGGGTGGTTTAGGCGGCTTATTAGTTGGATTGGGTGCATTAGCCATTCCCGGAATTGGGCCTGTGATTGCTGGTGGTGCATTAGCAACCGCTTTAGCCACAACCGTAGCTGGTGGGGCGATTGGTGCAGCTGCTGGTGGTTTAGTTGGTGCATTAGTGGGATTAGGGATTCCCGAAGACAGAGCAAGAATTTATAGCGATCGCTTTCAACGCGGCGATTACTTAGTCATGGTCGATGGTACAGACACAGAAATTCAACACGCCCAAACTATTCTGCAACGTCGCGGGATTGAAGACTTTGACATTTTTGATGCGACTGATGTTGATACCGAATCCCGTCGCGGTGGGGATTGGACAAGACATCAAGAAACCCCAGTGATTGAAACTGGTCGCGCTAATTATCCAGTAACAGGCGATCGTGTAGATCCCACTGTCACCATCGTTGATCGCCGGGACGACCTACTTTAACTAAAACAAAAAACCCTTCATTGTCAATCTATTGATCATTAAACCAATGAAAAAACTAGCTCCCTTTTTTGTTAGTAGCTTATTACTTCTTGGTGCTGTTGCTTGTCAAAATCCTTCTCGCACCAGCGAATCAGCACCCGACACAGTAAATCAAAATCCTGCTTTCCCAGCTGCACAAACAACTCAAGAAGCAAAAGAAGACGCTCAAAGTGAACTGCGCCGCCGACAACTTAATGAAGATATCCGGGCGCGTGAAGAACGAAATAATATAACAGGTGGTGATACCCAAAGAGCAACCGCCGATTTAGCCAGTGAAGTGCGTTCTAAATTAGAAGCTAATATTCCTGGTGGTCAGCTAACAGTTGCTGCCGACCAAAATGGTACAGTCACTGTGAATGGTACTGTCAATAATCAAGATCAGCTGAATAAGATTCAGCCTCTTGCACAAGAAATCAAAGGTGTAAAGAGCGTAGTTAACAAAGCTGTTGTTGCTCCTCCTAAACAATAATTAAATATAGTCATAGCAGCTGCTTCGACTCCACCCCGCAAGTCCGGGGTGTACACACAACTCTGATAAAGTTGCCTGGTAGTACTTCGCTCCCCCCTAGCCTAGGTTAGGGGGGAGCGAAATGCTAATCATATTTCCGCCGACCTGTACTTTTTATGATTCATCTCGAAATTCGAGAATATGTTGGGCAGTAACTTGTGGTTGTTCTAGATGGGGAATATGACCAGAGTCTTGAATCCAAATGAGTTTACTATTGGGAATGGCACGTTTGAATCTTTTTGCATCTGTAGTGCCTAAGATTTTGTCTGAGTCGCCCCAGAGAATTAATGTAGGTTGCAGAATTTGTCCTAGCTGCTTAAATCTAAAAGCACTGTAACCACCACTTTTGGTAAAAGCAATTAAAGCTAGATGCCAACTCGGCATTTCTAGATGCAGTCCGCCACAATATGTAGCATCTAGAGTTACTAGATTGGGGTTTTTATAAGCAGTGCGAGAAATGCGATCGCGGACTTTGGGATTACGCAAAAATTCTGTCGCCCAATTATCCAAGGGCGGAAACATGAATTTTGCTAAAGGTGAACCTGCTTTTAACCCAGCACTATCAATCAACACCAGTTTTTTGACGACTTCTGGATAGGTGAGGGTAAAGTCAATGGCGGCTGCACCTCCCATCGATGCACCCACCAAAATTACAGGCTCTTTAATTAAGGTTTTCCAGAAATAATATAGATGGGTTTTAATGGCGACGGGACTAAATGCTATGTCTTGGAGTCTGTCGGTAAAGCCAAAACCGAGTAAATCCACTGCCCAGGTTTGATTATTTTCTGCCAGTAGTGGTAGTAGTCGGCGAAATTCTAATACAGAACTATCAAAACCGTGGATGAGTAAAATTGGTGTGCCACCACTGCCTTGTTTCACATAAGTGGTGGTGATTGGTTCGGCAGATAAAGGAGTAGCGATCGCTTGACTTTGGATACTACAAGCTAGGGCGATCGAGTTTGGTTCAGTTAATTGCCTAACTGCGGCTGGTAAAAAGCTAGGAAACATAAATTATAGTTTACAGCACCCCATCACCAAAATTGTGCTGATTTGTTAGCTAATGACTCAGTGTACCGAAAAAAAACACTCCTGAATGTCACCATTGGAGCCAACCCCGCGTAAAATAAAGATCACTCTATTTATTGTCTCAGGAGCTAATGCCATGCCAATGGCTGTTGGCGTAATTGAAACTTTAGGTTTTCCATCTGTGTTAGCCGCAGCAGATGCAATGGTGAAATCTGCCGCAGTCACGCTGGTATATTATGGACTAGCGGAAAGTGGTCGCTTTGTTGTTGCTGTCCGAGGACAAGTTGCTGAAGTCAACAGAGCTGTTGAACAAGGTATAAACGCTGGGGAGCAGGTAAAGGCAGAAACAGTAATCACCCATTATATAGTTCCTAATCCCCCAGAAAATGTGGAAACAGTTCTGCCCATCCACTTCACCCAGAAATCTGAGCCTTTCCGGATCTTCTAAACAGTTTCGCCATTAAAATTTGTAACAAAGCTGCCTACAATTAATTTTGCAGCGATACATACGTTTATCTATATCAGGAGATGAAGAATGTCACTACAGGCAGTTGGTTCGCTGGAAACTAAGGGTTTTCCTGCTGTGTTAGCCGCAGCAGACGCAATGGTAAAAGCAGGACGAGTTACCCTCGTTGGTTATATCCGAGTTGGTAGCGCACGCTTTACGGTGAATATTCGGGGAGATGTTTCGGAAGTGAAAACCGCGATGGCTGCCGGTGTGGAAGCAGCAGAAAATGTTTATGGAGGCACATTAGAATCTTGGGTAATTATCCCTCGTCCTCATGAAAACGTTGAGGCTGTTTTACCAATTGCTTACACCGCAGAAGTACAGCAGTATCGTGACTCTGTAGAAAATCCGATCATCAGGTCTGGTAACGGCAGATAAAATTAGCAGGTTCATCCCACAGCTAAAGTCAAAAGTCCCCAGTCCAATTGCTAATCAATGATTAATAATTGCGACTAGACTATTGACTTTTTGCTAAGTATGCTGTTTCAATTTAATTCCATTTGTCACAAGCATTACTCTCCTGGGCAACTAACTCTTAAAAGAAACAAATTACTTCGAGGACTGGTTGTCAGTTTTGCGTATAATTAAAAAAAATTGCTTTACCCACAGCATGAGATTTTAAGAAAATTGTAGTGTTAGCGATCGCCGCAATCTTTCACACAACTTCCTCTACCGATAGAAATTAAGGAGTGAACTGTAAACTATGGCTTTTAGATATGATCGCCATAGACAAGTTAGTAGAAATTGATAAGAAAAATTACATATTTCCTAAAACACGAAATAAAGACTTGATGACGTGAAACTTATCTACTCAAGCTAACGTCTGGAATTTCGAGAAATCTCACTAGTTCTTGAGCAGTAGTGTAGAGTTTCTCATTTTTACTAACTGAAGCCCTTTAATCCTAGTTTGTCCTGATCAGATTGATTGAGGATTAGTTAGCTTTTTAGGTATTTTAATGATAAGTTGACAAAAATTGAAAATTGTGAAATATGGAAAAAATTGCTAACTACAAAATTTTTTATTGTGCAGAGAATAAAAATCACAAGTTAATCTGAAAACTTCTGCATAAAGTTTGAGAATAAAAACGTAAATAAAAATAGAATCGCTGAAATGTCTTCATGAAAGCGACCGATTCATGGACAACTGCCAGCCAAGATGTTAAGAGTGAGTGACGATCAACGGGGGTTGTGATGCAAACTTTAAGGCAAGGTTTTGAGGAAAACAATCTCACTATGGCAACAGATGCAGACAAACTGGCCCAGTATTGGCATAAACGCCTAGCTGTAGAAATTCCAGAACAAAGTACATCTGTGAGAGAGAGTATTGTTTTGTGGCTTTTGGGCAAAGACTTAAACAGATTTGAACTATTAGACCCCAAACAACTAGAAATTGCTAAACAAGCAATGGAATATCGCTGGAAAATTTTACATCAACGCTACTTGGGTCTTGGTAGAGAACGAGCTTATCGTAACTTAATTACTCGCTTGGGGAGTTTAGTCAGCTTACGCCATAAAATTCAAACTTGGGTAGCACTCAGCCGCGATCGCCAGCGCAGTGTTATGGATGTTTTACAAGAAGTGATTCAAGAACTGCTGCAAAGCGATAATTATATGCAGCAACAAATGGCCTGCATTGCCGAATTTACCACCGACAGAAGACTGCAAGATACATTACTATTTGCCAGCATTGAAGAGTATGCCTTGCGGCCAGTCCGCAATCAACCGCTACTAGTTTACAGATTTGTCAATTACTTGCGTCGGACTCAGCGCGGTGGCTTAACTCAAGTACCAGGTAGCGATATGGTGCGACTGGTTTCCGAAGAAATTCTCACCGATGACAGTGATAATCGCGTCAACTTAGTAGATAATCAAGCGATCGCCGAATATCAAGAAGCCCAACAACTAGAAGAACAACAAGCACTGCGCCAGTCCGTGCAAACAGAATTTGCCGACTACTTACAAGAAAATCTCGGACAAGACGCAGTAGATTGGTTGCGGCTATATCTCCAAGGCAAATCTCAAGACGAAATTGCCAAACAACTGCAAAAACCCATTCGAGAAATCTATCGTCTGCGGGAGAAAATCAGCTACCATGCAGTCAGAGTTTTTGCCCTCAAAGGTAAACCAGAACTGGTCAATAGCTGGCTATCCATTTCCTTAGAAGAACATAATTTAGGACTGACACCTAACCAATGGCAGCAACTTTATCAGAAATTAACGCCATTGGGTCAGAAAGTGCTAGATTTACGCAAAGCAGGTCATTCCCTAGAAGCGATCGCCCAACAGTTAAGTCTGAAAACTCATCAAGCAATGGGAGAATGGACAAAAATTTATCTCACCGCCCAATCCTTGAGAACCGAAGAATCAGAAGCATAAGTAGCCACCGCAATTCCTAGCCATGAATTCATTAAGGACTTTGCGGAAAGCCTTTCCCTGCTCCCTAAAACCAACCAAGACTAACTAGTACAAAAAAATTTATACCTATCGAACCTGGCATTATCTTACTGAGATTAATTTAATTTTTACCAAGAACACAAAGTATCTTTATTTACTGCCAACTAGCTTAGAGCAAAATAAAATATAAGGAAACTGTAAATAATTAAACCTATGTTGTCTTCAGAGGACAAATCAAATGATACCGAAGCCAGTGAGCAGCAGGTACTATCGAATATACCGATCAACTTAGAGCAAGAAAGCGATCGCCAACAAATATTTCAGCTAATTGATCATCTCTTGTCCTTTGAAGCTTGCTTGTACCACCAAATTCTGCCCTTTCGATTAGAAAGTAACAAATTACTCCTGGGGATGGTGCATCCGCAAGACAGTAGCGCCCTTGATTACGTAAATCGCATCCTCGCTTATATCAACTGCACAATGGTGGCTCATGAAATTGCCAGCGACAGCCACCGCCACATCCTCTCAGCCTACCTCAACTATAAAAATACCTTTAGCTCCAATATCCCCACCTTAAATCAAGCTGATTTCAAATCATCTCAACAGCAACCACCAACATCAATGGTGGAAAACATGGAAACTCCTAAAAATATTCCAGAACCCAACCTTTCAGCCTTAGCTCAAAAGCTTAAAGCAGAAATCACCGAAGCATCCCTGGCAACAAATTTAACCATCCTGCCAGTGCCTACCCCAGAACTATCCACTCCGGTGGAAGTGCTGGCACTACTCCCACCCAAAAAACTACTAGAAGAATTACTCGGTCGAGTTTTGGGTGGTGGCATTGGTCGCTTGTATTTAGAAAGACAACCCTATCAAGGTAGGATACTCTGGAGTGATAACGGTGTTGTCCAGTCAGTACTGGATAATTTACCCCTGTCAGTGTTTCAAGGCGTACTGAATGAATTAAAGCGATTTGCCGGTTTACCTATAGCCACAATTACAGAACCAAAACAAATAGAAAAAGAATGTTTATATCAACAAAACCGTTTGTTATTACGCCTGCGAGTCATGCCAGGGATTTACGGTGAAGAAGCCACACTACAAGTCCTGCGGGGAGCCGCCTTAAAGTTTTATCAACAACAACAATTAGGTCGTCTCAGCCGTGATGTTTTGGGTATTTCTCAACAACTGAGCTATAAATTACAAGAACTGCATCAACGGCTCATACTTAACTCTAGCCTCACATCAGAGCAAGCAGATGCTTTAGATAATTTAAATCGCATTGTGGAAAATTTAGACCAACAAGTCAAAATACTCACAGCAAATAGCGATTCAATGAGCAAATAATAAATCACAATTGGGTCAGTAAAACCTCTGATTTCGATCCCTGACATAATTGCTATGTTGTAAGGGAACATTAGACCGAAAAACCATAGCTTGTTAGTCTTAATTATTACATTTTAAATATGTATTAATACTATGGTAACAGGTTTAAAACTTATAGCAGTCAACTAAATTTTCCATTATTGAATTCATTTTTTACAGATATTTCATGCAGACTGAGGTTTTTAGTGAACTTTTCCCCTTGCTGAGTACAGCCAACCCACAAACTTTAGAATGGCTGCTCAATGTTGCCGTTGATCACGAATATCCCGTAGGACGAGCCGTATTGATGGAAGATGCCTGGGGTAACGCCGTTTACTTTGTGGTATCCGGCTGGGTAAAAGTCCGCCGTACCTCTGGCGAAGATTCTGTGGCTATAGCGATTTTAGGTCGGGGTGATTTTTTTGGCGAAATGGCGATTTTAGATGAATCTCCACGTTCTACTGATGTAATTGCCCTTTCACCTGTAAAATTACTGAGTATTTCTAGAGAGCGTTTTATTCAAATCTTGTTTAAAGATCCACAATTACACCATCGGATGCTGCAACTGATGGTGCGAAGAATCCGACAATTTAACCAACGTTTACAAATTCGCTCTTCACCACCAGCCGTCAAACTGGCTCATACCTTAGTTAGTTTGGGTGAAAGTTATGGACAAGACTCCGAACGTGGTAAAGAAATTTTTAATATTCCCTTTAAAGATTTGGCGGAAGTGACAGAAATCGGAGTTGAGGAAACCACCAAAATCATGGAAAAACTGCATGAAAAAGGATGGATCACAATCGATAATGCTAATAACATCATTTACTTGGTTAACTTCAAGCAACTGATGAATTTGGCAGGGAAAGTCTAATTCTGGGTTGAATGTGGATTCAAAGAAATTCAACTGCTACGACAACTGATTTACATTAGCTATCCAAGTCCGAGACTGAGGAACTTTGGGACTAACGACTGATGCTGGTGTTAGGAAGTCTTGAAAAAAAGAAACGGTAGCAGCCACAAACGTAAATTTTGGCAATGGTGTGGAGCATAAAGAGTTGAGTGACCAGCTTTGAAATCAGCTCTACTGACTATTTTTGATGAAAAACGCCCAAGCATCAAAAATGCTGGAAACAGATGCTTGGTGGGAAAAATTAATTAATTATGGATAAAAAGACTGGAAGCTTTGATATTAATTATAAAATATTAATTAATTGTAAATTTTTTCCAAATCGTGCTTTCACACTGCTTGATTCCTCGTTCTTTACAAAGTCCCTCCATTGACTATTAATTATTGACTAATAACTATAAACTCATAACTTATCACTCCTGTCTACTACTACAAATGACTGAAGCAACAGCACCTCGTCTCGAAATTGGCGTTAAGGAAACCGTACCGACGATTCATTACCTGGTCGCAATGCCCCAACCAGAAACCCATCTGTTTGAAGTGAGCTTGCAGCTGGTTAATCACTCATCCCCAACCCTGGATTTGAAAATGCCCGTCTGGACACCAGGTTCTTACCTCGTGCGGGAATACGCCAAGAATCTCCAAGATTTTGCCGCTTTTAGTGGAGAGCAACCTTTACCTTGGCGTAAAATCAACAAAAACCACTGGCAGATCAACACAAACGGTATTTCGGAATTAACTGTACGTTACCGTATATTTGCCAATGAGCTATCGGTACGGACAAATCATTTGGATGGTACCCACGGTTATTTTAACGGTGCAGCCCTGTTTTTTAGAGTCCGGGGCTATGAAACTTTGCCAATTCAAGTAACGATTGTACCGCCGCATCCCGAATGGCGAGTGACGACAGCCTTACCTTCAGTTGATGAACAGTCATTCACTTTTTACGCAGCCGATTTTGATACTCTTGTCGATACTCCCTTTGAAATTGGTGATCACAAGTTATACCGCTTTGAGGTTTTGGGAAAACCTCACGAACTGGCGATTTGGGGACAGGGTAATTACCAAGCACAACAAGTAATTGCGGATATTCAAAAAATCATTCATGTAGAAGCACAGATGTTTGGCGGGTTGCCTTACGACAGATATGTGTTTCTGCTGCATTTGTTTGCTCAAGCCTATGGCGGCTTGGAACATAAAAACTGCTGTTCTTTGATTTATCAGCGTTTTGGTTTTAATTCACCAGATAAATACGATCGCTTCATTCAATTGGTGGCGCACGAGTTCTTTCACTTGTGGAATGTAAAACGGATTCGCCCCAAAGCTTTAGAGGTGTTTGATTACGACCGGGAAAGCTACACTTCGTCTCTGTGGTTTTGTGAAGGAACAACTAGTTACTATGATTTGCTGATTCCTCTACGGGCAGGAATTTATGGTGCCAAATCATATTTTCATAATTGGAGTAAGGAAATTTCCCGATTTTTGACTACCCCAGGGCGGAAGGTGCAATCACTGGCTGAGTCCAGTTTTGATGCCTGGATTAAACTTTATCGCCCAGATGCTAATAGCAATAATTCCCAAGTTTCTTACTATTTGAAGGGAGAAATGGTGTCTTTATTGCTAGATTTGCTGATTCGAGAGCGATCGGCAAATCAGCGTTCTTTGGATGATGTGATGCGGTTGATGTGGCGCAAATTTGGCAAATCGGAAATTGGTTATACACCCGAAGAGTTGCAGGAAGTAATTGAATCTGTCGCAGAGATGGATTTGACGGACTTCTTTAATCGCTACATTAATGGCACGGACGAGTTGCCGTTTAATCAGTATCTAGAACCTTTTGGCTTACAGGTGATTGCCGATAAAGAAGAAGAACCTTACCTTGGGTTGAGATTAAATACCGAAAATGGCAGAGAAATTGTCAAGTTTGTAGAATTTGGTTCGCCTGCACAATTGGCAGGAATTGATGCGGGTGATGAGTTACTAGCGATCGCTGGTATCCGTGTCACTTCCCATCAACTAAGCGATCGCTTAAAAGATTACCAAGCAAACGACGTAATTCAAGTAACCGTTTTCCATCAAGATGAACTACGTACCTGTTCTGTGACTCTGGCGGCACCACGTCCAAGTAAATATCAAGTAGTTCCGGTTAACAATCCAAATAACACACAAAAAGAAAATTTTGCAGGTTGGTTAGGCATACCACTGGCCAGCCTGCGTTAAAACTGCTACTTTTGAATCTTTTTATTGCTAAGGCAACTCACAGGGGCGCAATATATATATTGCGCCCCTGTGAGTTTTTGCTAAGATACATCCCTAAAAAAAATAAAGTCAGCAATTTTTTGATAAGTTGATACTAAGCATGACAAATTAATTAGGAATAATTATGAATATCAATTTATCAGTTAACCGCCTCCTAAAATGGCTAATTTTAACACTCTTGTTTCCGCTATTATTTCTTAATGGATGGCTATTATTAAAGTTTTTTCAATATTTTCAACCTTTAGTAACTATTCTTGTATTAGCATCTTTGTTTGCTTTTATTTTAAATTACCCTGTTGCGTTACTAGAGAGGAAAGGATTAAACCGCAACTATGGAGTTACGCTAGTTTTTGTCTTAGCTACGTTGATATTAGTAACTTTTGCAACTACGTTATTGCCCATAGTTTCTCAGCAATTTAATGAAATGGTGAAATTACTACCCCAATGGATTGATTCTAGTGAGACAAAATTACAGGTTTTAAATGATTGGGCCTTTAGCCAGAAAAGCCGCATAGATTTTAGTCAGATTTTTACCAAAATTACTGATAAAATTCCCGAAGAAGTAGAGTATCTTTCAGATAAGCTGTTAAGCATTATCATCGACACAATTGATAGTGTTTCTGGTGCATTAATTACCGTAGTTTTAAGTTTTTACTTGTTGTTAGATGGGGCAAGATTGTGGCAAGGTATATTTAAGAAGTTACCTTGGGATTCTGCCCAAAAAATTGGTAAATCAATCCAACAAAACTTTCAAAATTACTTGATTGGTCAAGGCACATTAGCTTTATTGATGGGACTTGCTCAAACATTCATGTTTTTGCTGTTTCAAGTCCAGTTTGGATTACTTTTTGGCTTAGGAGTAGGAATTTTAAGCTTAATTCCCTTTGGTGATGTGTTTAGTTTGATTATAATTACTTTAATTATCGCTACCCATGATTTTTGGTTAGCAGTCAAAGTGTTAGCCGTAGCTTTGATCATAGATCAACTCATTGACCAAGTGATTGCTCCACGTTTATTAGGAAGTTTCACAGGGATAAGACCTATTTGGGTGTTAATTTCTTTATTAGTAGGAACTTACATTGGTGGCGTTTTAGGATTAATTATTGCCGTACCAGTGGCTGGTTTTATTAAAGATGTTGGAGATGGCTTTGCTGTATCGAATCATTCTGATAAGGCGGTTGTCGGTGAAGATGCAGAAATGTTACCTCAATAACCTACATCTGCTTGAAACAAACCCCTCATACCAAATTAAAAAATGATTGCGACAGATGGATGACTCAAAAGCTTACCGATCAACCCTTACCCAATCCAAAATCTAAAATCTAAAATCCAAAATGGTATCATATCGTGTCTGGTAAAAGACTTATCATCAAAACCGCAGGAAGCAGGGGTAGGACAAGTTTTGTCTCAGCGTTTTTCATCCCAATACGGTACATTCATCTAGTCTCTAACCCCTAGCCTATAGCCTCTATCCCCTATCAACTTGTACTGCACTCAACCGAAAAACGCTGTATATTGATTGGTTATTAAATACCTTTAAATCCCATTTCGCTTTCTACTTGTTGCACCTCGGTAGAATTTACCTGATTGGCGGTGGTTACTCTACGAGTTTGACGCATCACTCCCAGTTGGCTAATAAATATGCCAACGACAATCAAACTACCACCTATATATTGAGGTAAAGTTGGGACTTCATCTAAGATAAAATAAGCCGCCAAAATGCCTGCAATGGGAGCAAATGAGCCAACTAAAGAAGCTACGGATACAGTAGAAGCTCTCAAACCTTTAAACCACAGGGACTGGCCTAAAACTACAATCACCACACTATAAAGCAACATCCACCGCCACAAAAAAGGCGAAAATACTTCGACAAAATGATGTTGACCGTATAACTTTAAAGCCAGAAAGAAAAATACAACAGTACCTAAAGCAGTGCGGTAAATTGTAAAAATTCCTAAAGGAACGTGGGAGACAGATTTTTTCCCTATCACGGTAGCGATGGCGGCTGCGACTGCTGCGACTGCTGCTAGAATTTCGCCTGTACCCAAGTGAAACCCAGGCATATTAGTTATATGAGTTCCCGTTGGCTGGAGTATAACAGTTAGTGTCACGCCAATAAAAGCCGCGATCGCACCCACAATTTCCCACAGATTTACCCGTTCTTTTAATAACCAAATTGATAAAGCTAAAGCCAGTGGTGGTTCTAGTCTGCCAACCAAAATCACATTATTGACATTGGTGAGCGCCAATGCCTGAAAAATTAACCCAGGGGCTAAAGCTCCTGATAGGATAGAAACCACCGACAACACTAACCAATTCTTCACAGATATTTGCTTCAATGCTGTTTTGTTCCACTGCTGCCTATAGATAAGCATCAGAACCAATAAGGCGCAGATATTACCGACAAACAAAACATTACATAAAGAAATCGGGTTTCTGCCATTTATTAAGTTTTGCGAGCCGATTTCTGTTAATTTGCGCGTAATTGCGCCAGATGCGCCGAAAATGACGATTGCGAGCCAGAGATAGGCTTGACTGGGAATTCTATCAATGAAACGATGCCATCTTCTCAGGCTAGTCACAACAATACCACTTATAGTTGCAATACAAATATTAGGAATCCGATTTGATTTCTGAATCTAGTTGTGTGGTGCGCGTTCGCAAAGCGTCTCGCAGAGAAGCGCAGCGCAAGCGCGATAGGCTGGGAGTAGGGAATGGGGAGTAGGGAGTAGGAAAGCAGCCTGATCTGAGTGTACTGATTTTTTTCATAAATCAAATATAAGTCCTATAACATCCAGAATACTAAAAGATATTAGCTTATATTTAGCTGATAACAGGCTGGAACACTGTTAAAAATTACCTAAGATTTTTGGACATCACACTTACCTGAGAAAATGCTGAGTTTAAACTGAATCTTCTCAAGGAATAAACTCAGACAATTTATGGCTAAGTTTCAGATGAGGTTCAGTAGTGTCTGAGATGCTCTGGATAGCTGCTATAAATCTCAAACACAAGGAATATTAACCAATGAAATTCGCCCCTTCTTTACTAACAGGTGTTGCCGTAGCTGGGTTGTTGACAGTTGCTAATGTTACATTACCAAGCGTAAACCCTTCACAAACTCAAGCAATTGCGGCTGAAGGCAAAGATGCTTTAGGTTTGACTCCTCAACAAGAAATCGATTTGATCACCAAGCATAAAGGTACACCTGGTAGTGGTGATCAACTGCGTCGTTTTTTCTTTGGCGACCTTGAACCAATTGGAATTCAACCTGGTGGTGCAGGTCAAGTTGTTAACCTTTACAACAAAGCTAACAACGTTACATTTTCTTACTGTTCTACCTTTGATGTTGTGGTCGCAGTGAAAAAAGGTAAAGTTCCGAAATTTCCTGCTAATGAAGTTAAGTAATTTTGTGTAGTAATTAAGTCAGATAAATAAACTTTAGGGTAGTCAACAAGATATTTGTTACTACCCTAATTTTTTGAGGGATTTTATTTAAGAACGGAGAGGGGGGGATTTGAACCCCCGAAGAACTTACATCCTTAACGCATTTCGAGTGCGCCGCATTCAACCACTCTGCCACCTCTCCAGGTACTGATAGAAATGCGAAGACGTTCCTCAGCTATGATAACATTCCAAATCCAGAGAGCGATCGCTTGTTTGGGAAATCCGCATTAGACTTATATGATCATGATGAAAATTTTCATGAAACTTCAACCTTCTGCCAAACGTCAGTTTTCCAGCCATGACTTATCCCAAGCTATTCCAGATTGTAGAGGTTATCGCTGGAGAAAGTACTTGAGATAATTAGTATAAAATCCGAAATTCTGAACCCCCAATTTCTATGAAGCCCTGCAATCAATCGCTAACATCACCCCTACGTCGCTTTGGTCTAGCCTTGGTACTCCCAGCCGCACTTTTAGGCGCATTTACCTTTCCTAGCCAAACACAAACAGCAACCGCGCAGTCTGCTGGTGGTAATCGCCCTTTAACTATTCGCTCAGATATCCAAGAATATGACGCTAAAAGCCAAATTATCACCGCCCGTGGTAATGTGCAGATGTTGTATCCAGCGCGGCAAATCCAAGCAACGGCGGCTCAAGCACAATACTTTAGCAAAGAACGCCGCATAGATTTTAGTGGCAACGTCTATATTTTGCAGCAAGGCGGCAATAGTATTCGGGCAGAGAAGGTGACATATTTAATTGATGAAGGCAGGTTTGTCGCTTTACCCCAAAGTAATCGTCAAGTCGAATCGATTTATATGGTGGAAGACTCGGAAATAGGTGGACAAAATACTACACCAGCCCCCAAAACCCCAAATCTCAAGCCAGCCAATTAACATTTAAGTAGAATTGCAGAAAATAACCTCCTGGTTTATCCTCACAATAATTTAAAATCTAAAATTGGCATGGTTAACCTAAGTTGAAAAAGCGATGAGTGCTGAGGAAAAAACTAGTTTCTAGCCTCTAGCCCCTTTTTCAGCAGTCCTAGTGTATGCAGTTCACGATTACTACTTAGTATCAATTAACGCAGATAGTGAAAATTGTTTTAGAGAATATTCACAAATCTTACGGCAAGCGAGCCATTGTCAATCGTGTCAATCTTTCCGTGATTCAAGGTGAGGTCGTTGGTTTACTAGGCCCCAATGGCGCTGGCAAAACGACGACCTTTTATATTGCCACAGGTTTAGAAAGACCCAATCAAGGGCGCGTTTGGCTAGATACTCAAGATATTACTGGTATGCCAATGGACAAAAGAGCGCGTTTGGGTATTGGCTATTTAGCCCAAGAAGCCAGTATATTTCGCCAACTTAGTGTGCAGGATAATATACTCTTGGTGTTAGAGCAAACCAATGTTCCCAAACGAGAGTGGTCGAAGCGATTGTATACTTTGCTGAAGGAGTTTCGGTTAGAGAAAGTAGCTAACAGCAAAGGGATTCAACTCTCTGGTGGTCAACGACGACGAACAGAATTAGCTAGGGCGTTGGCGGCGGGAAGAGAAGGGCCAAAGTTTTTATTGTTAGATGAACCGTTTGCTGGGGTTGATCCGATCGCAGTAGCAGAAATTCAAGAAATTGTAGCAGGACTGCGCGATCGCGGTATGGGAATCTTAATCACAGATCACAATGTGCGTGAAACTCTGGCTATTACTGACCGCGCCTATATTATGCGCGAAGGACAAATTCTCGCTTCTGGTACAGCTGAAGAACTGTACAGCAATCCTCTTGTGAGGCAATACTATTTAGGTGATAATTTTCACGTTTAAAAAACCGAAAAATTTAAATTGATATAAAAATTCTCAATGATTTATCAACATCTCTCTGCCTTGTCTCCCTTGTCTCTTTTATTCACACATCAAATAGGACTGCTATAAGTTACAAACTACGCATTAACCAGGGTTGAACCATTAAATTTTAATTGCTTATGATTTCCACAAAGCAACAGTCTTTTTATAGTATTAATTCACTGCTGCCATTTACGATTATGGATCGTTATTTGCTCAGTGAATTGCTACCACCATTTTTATTTGGAGTTGGGGCATTTTCCTCAATTGGTGTAACAATTGATGCTGTATTTGATCTAATTAGAAAAATTGTTGAATCTGGCCTACCTGTAGGCATAGCTATTCAAGTTTTCTTGTTAAAGATGCCATATTTTATTGTGTTAGCTTTTCCTATGTCCACGCTGCTGGCGACTTTGATGACTTACAGTCGTCTTTCGAGCGATAGTGAACTCATAGCATTACGCGGGTGTGGAGTAAGTGTTTATCGGATGGTGCTACCTGCTATTGTGTTAAGTTTATTAGTTACAGGTATGACATTTGTCTTTAACGAACAAATTACACCAACAGCCAATTACCAAGCCAATCAAACTCTTCAAAGTGCTATTAAATCTGATAAACCAGTTTTAAAACAACAAAATATTTTTTATCCCGAATACCGCGATATTCAAGAAGCCGATGGTAGTAAAACTAAGCAGTTAGCACGGTTAT
This sequence comes from Nostoc sp. FACHB-190, assembly GCF_014696905.1. Lineage (NCBI taxonomy): Bacteria > Bacillati > Cyanobacteriota > Cyanophyceae > Nostocales > Nostocaceae > Nostoc > Nostoc sp. FACHB-190. The sequence continues at coordinate 121,433 of NZ_JACJQW010000004.1, read as the reverse complement.
TTTATGCTGACCAGTTTGACGGTAAACGGATGAAAGGTTTAACTATTATTGACCGTTCTACAGCAGGTTTAAATCAGGTGGTTGTGGCAGAATCAGCACAATGGAATGGTTCGCAAAGCGTTTGGGATTTTTATAATGGCACTATTTATTTAGTTGCATCTAATGGTTCTTATCGCAACATTTTACGTTTTGAACAGCAGCAACTCAAACTACCACGCACACCACTGAGTTTGGTAGAAAAAAGCCGTGACTATGGTGAAATGAATATTTCCGAATCTTTAGAACAGTTAACAGTAGAAAGATTAGGAGGCGATCGCCAAAAAATTCGCAAGCTGCAAGTGAGAATTCAACAAAAAATTGCTTTACCCTTTGTCTGTCTAGTGTTTGGCTTAGTCGGCGCAGCAATGGGAAGCGTCCCGCAACGTACTGGGAGAGGTACAAGTTTTGGCGTGTGCGTGATTGTGATTTTTACTTACTATTTACTATTTTTTATTAGTGGTGCGATCGGACAAGCTGGTGTGATTTCTCCTTTTTTGGGTGCTTGGTTGCCTAATTTTATTTTCTTAGGCATAGGTTTATTCTTATTAATGCGCGTAGCTAGGCGTTAACTTGAATACACTCCATTGGTATCACCTAAATTAAAAATTCAAAATATCTAGCGACTCTTCAATTTGTAAATCTAAAACTCGTCCTCGCGCATCTTTAAGCGCATCTAATTTACCTTCTTTGCGATAAAGTTCTACAGCTTTTTGAAAATCTATCATTGCTGCTTGTTTATCGCCGATCGCTGATTGCACATTGCCGCGATTATAATAAGCATCGGCATAATTTGGGTTAATTTGTATAGCCTGAGTATAATCTTCAAAAGCTCCGGCATTGTCGCCTAAATCATAACGAGCATTACCGCGATTATAATAAGCATGGGCATCATGAGAGTTAATCGCAATTACTTGAGTATAATCATCAATTGCACCTTCATAATCACCCATATCTGCACGCGCATTACCACGATTTTTGTAAGCAATAGCATCGTGAGGGTTTAACTTAATAGCTTTAGTAAAGCTTTGCTGATATCCTAAAAAATAACGGGACATGCCACGGTTTTGATAATTTATGGCATAGTTAGGATTAATTTTAAGTGCTTGGCTGTAATCTTCAATCGCACCTTGATTATCTCCTAAATGGGAACGAGCATCGGCACGATTTTTATAAGCTACTGCCAGATGAGGATTGATATTAATTGCCTGGGAGTAATCATGAATTGCTGAAGTATAATCGCTTAACTGGTAACTTGCTAACCCACGTTTAATATATAACTTGGCATCATTGAGATTAAGTTGAATTGCTTGGGAATAATCTGCGATCGCTTCTGTATAATCTCCTAGTTGATAATAGCTTAATCCTCGTTGATAATAAATCTCTCCATCATTTGGGTGTAATTTTAAAGCTTGACTATAGTTAGCGATCGCATTTGCATATTCTCCCTTAGCAAAACAATCATTCCCTAGTTTGACATAATCAATTTCTGTCTGCACAATCAAAAATTGATTATCTTGATTAACTGCGGGACGCGCCGCTAACATTGGTGTTTTCTGATTATCTTCTGTCCGATATTCTTGATAATTAATAGTAGATTGATATTGTTCTAAATAACAACGCAAACCACCACCATATAATAATTGTTCTATGCCAAAGGCAATTCTACCTGTTTTGAGTTTAATCATCCGAGTCGGTAGAAATCCGGCTAAAAAAAGATGATACTCAGATTGCGCTTCGTGTACTTCTTCTTGAATTAAAATACAAACTACAACCGCATTTTTTTCTACTTCTTCCGAACTAACAGACCATCTCACCCGATCAAGGCTACCATGCCGAGATTTGACTTCAATCCCCACTGATGGGTTAGTAGTCAGGGTAAAATCTATCTTGCCATCGCCACCAAAGCGTTTCTCATAATCAACTTCGGTAATTAAATCAGCCAAACGTTCCTTAACAACTTCCTCGCCTAATTTACCTTTGAGATAGCTGATAAAAACATCACGCACTGGCGAAACCCGCTTGTATTTTTCAGCCATTTGCCAGCAAAAGTCGCGGAGTATCTTTAATCTCTCCCCAGAAATTATAGTTAATTCGCTGTATTGACCTTCTGTTTCGCAATGTAGCAGAGAACCAGATGTTAGCCTTTGAATAAAATCAGACTGTAGCGATCGCAGCAGCGTAATCCAGTCCATTGATATATTGCAATCCTATTTGATTTCTAAACATCTTGTCGAGACAGGGAGTCGGGAGACTGAGTATATCTGCGAATCTTGGAATTAGATTATTTTATTCAAATATCCCATATACGTAAACATTTCCCCTCAAAAACACTCTCTAACTTGTCCCCCTTGTCTACCTCGTCCTCCTTGTCTCCCTCCTCCCCTTCCCTCTAAAATTTCTCCAAAATAATTTACTCTGGTCATAGACTTTGCGAATGGCTAATTGCAATAATTCTTGATAAACTGAATCAGCGATATGGTTTTACTTAAATAAGTAAAACTATATACAAAAAATTATTGTGATTAACAGTAATACCCGGTAGAAGCTCAGAACCATTGTATACAGATAGTACTTATCAGTAATTAACCTTATTTATGGCAGTATTACACCCTTCTCCTCTAGGTGGCAAAAAAAATACACGCACAGTCGGGCGCAATTTTCAGTCTATATTTTTGATGATATTTACCCTCACAATGCTGAGTGGCATCGGGGTGAGGTTGGCCTATTTGCAAATTGTTGAGGGAAACACACACCGCCAACGCGCCGAGTCTAACCGCATTCGAGTTATTGCCAAACAGCCAGAACGGGGAAATATTTTTGACCGCAACGGCAAACTTTTAGCCAGTACTCGTTATCCCCGTTCTGTGTATCTTTGGCCAATGGCGCATACAAAACCCTCTTGGCCAGTTGTGGGGCCGAGGTTAGCCAGCATTTTAGAGATTCCCCAAGCAGACATTGAAAAAAAGCTCGATGAAGCAGGCGCAAATTCATCTTCTTTAATTAGAATTGCCCGTGATTTAAACGAAGCCCAAGTCACAGCAATCAAAGAGTATGAAAACGAACTCCCAGAAGTGGAAATTCACACGGAGGCTGTACGTTATTATCCCCACGGCACAGCATTAGCCCATGTACTCGGTTATACCAGAGAATTAACAGCAGAACAGTTAAAAGAAAGAAAAAAAGACGGCTACCGCTTAGGTGATGTTATCGGTCAAATGGGAGTCGAAAAAGCTTACGAGAAAATGTTGCGGGGTGAATGGGGTGGTCAGCAAGTAGAAGTAGATGGGGCTGGGCGACCATTGCGGGTATTAGGAGAAAAACAAGCCAAAGCCGGGAATGATTTGCATTTAACTTTAGATTTAGATATTCAAAGGGCTGCCGAAAAAGCTTTAGGCGATCGCGATGGTGCTATAGTAGCCATCAACCCGAAAAATGGCTCAGTTTTAGCCTTAGTTTCCCATCCCACCTTTGACCCCAACATCTTTTCTAAACAAAAACTCACACAAAAAGACTGGGAATCAGTACAAGGTGAAGACCATCCCCTAGTGAATCGCGCCCTCAGCGTCTTTCCCCCCGCCAGCACCTTTAAAATTGTCACAACCACAGCCGGTTTAGAATCAGGCAAATTTTCCCCCAGCACAATTTTACAAACCTACGGTTCCTTGACCATTGGCGGAACCAGATTTGGCGAGTGGAACCATGCAGGTTTCGGGCCTTTGGGATTTGTCGGCGCGATGCAATGGAGTAGTGATACTTTCTTTTATCAAATAGGTAGAGGTGTTGGCGGCCCGGCTTTAATTGAATGGACTCGCAAATATGGATTTGGTCAAAAAACCGGCTTTGAGTTCGCCTCAGAAGAAGCCAAAGGGTTAGTCCCCGATGAAAACTGGAAACAGAAAACTTGGAAAATACCCTGGACTGTAGGCGACACAATTAATATGTCTATTGGTCAAGGTGCTTTACAAACCACACCTTTACAAGTAGCGGTGATGTTTGCAGTCCCGGCTAACGGCGGCTATCGAGTCCAGCCACATTTACTCAAAGATAATGAAGATGCTCAAAGTTGGCGCGAATCTTTAAATATGAAGCCAACAACCGTTAAAATTTTGCGCGATGGACTGCGTAAAGTTGTTTCTGAAGGTACAGGGAAGGTTTTAAATAAACCGACAATTCCCCCGGTAGCGGGTAAAAGTGGTACAGCCGAAGCTTGGAAACGTCGTGTTAAACAAAATCATGCTTGGTTTGGTGCGTATGCGCCAGCCGATAATCCAGACCTGCTAATTGTCGCTTTTGCAGAACATTCTGGTGGTGGTGGTGGTAGCGTCGCCGCGCCGATGATTCTACAAATTATGGAAGACTATTACCAAAGAAAGTATCCAGGTAAATATCAAAAACCAGAGGCAAAACAACAATAGTTTGACCAAATAAAGCAAAAGTAAAAAGTTAAAAGAAAGAAAAAGAAAATGGTTTGAAGCCCATCAATTTATTTAGGGGAATTATCTTTTTACTTTTTACTTTTTACTTTTTACTTTTTACAGAGCATCCTTTTTGGTTCGTCATATCATTCGGTGCGTCTTCATACAGAATTGGTAAGACTAGTAATTTTAGGTTGTTCTAACTTTAGACAGAGAGAAGAACAGCCTTCTGAGTTGTAGTATTTAAGATGTCTTTGTTGACTCAGTTAGTAGGAAGATATTCTCAATCTTCTGACAGGTGTATTGCTAATTTAAAAGACTGAATTTATTTTAGTCTTTTATTATTTTTATCATGCCTATATGCCTAAGCTGTAGTGCAGATATTAGGCGTTAATTTGTTTGGAGCAACATATCAGTTTCCAGACAGATCATGTCGGCTATTGATGGGAGTCCGAGATAGCAGAAGTTTTGCAACCAGGATTTTATGAAAGCATTATTGCTCTACCCTCAGTTTCCCCAATCTTTTTGGTCTTACGATCGCTTCATGGAAATCGCCGGACTTAAAGCCGTTTTACCGCCATTAGGAATTATCACAGTTGCAGCACTATTACCCAAAGAATGGGAAATTAGATTTTGCGATCGCAATGTCAATCTGGAAACAGAAGCTGATTGGGAGTGGTGCGATCTCGTCATCTTGTCGGCCATGCTGGTGCAGAAACCAGATTTTCATACCCTGATTCAAAAAGCAGTCCGCTTAGGTAAAAAAGTAGCAGTTGGTGGCCCTTACCCAACATCTATTCCACAAGATGCTTTGAACTCTGGAGCGGATTATTTAATTTTGGATGAGGGGGAATTAACTGTTCCGCAATTTTTAGCAGCCCTCAATCAAGGTCAAGAACAAGGAATATTTCGCTCCCTGGAAAAACCTGATGTCAGCCAAAGCCCGATGCCCCGTTTTGACTTGTTGCAAAGGGATGCTTACTTGATGATGGCTATCCAGTTTTCTCGCGGTTGCCCCTTTAACTGCGAATTTTGCGATATTATTACACTCTACGGTCGCAAACCACGCACAAAAGAACCTCAGCAAACCATTGCTGAGTTACAAGCTCTGTATGATTTAGGCTGGCGCGGGTCACTGTTTATTGTTGACGATAACTTTATTGGCAATCAACGGAACGTCAAACGTTTCTTGCGAGAGTTGATTCCGTGGATGAAACAACACTCCTATCCCTTCACATTCATCACTGAAGCTTCTGTGAATTTAGCCGAAGATGAAGAACTGTTGCAATTGATGAATGAAGCAGGTTTCTATGCTGTCTTTCTCGGTATAGAAACTCCAGACCAAGAAAGTTTGCAATTAACACAAAAACTGCAAAATACTCGTAGTCCTCTTGTGCAAGCCTGTGAGAAAATTAATCAAGCAGGTATACTCATCTATGCAGGGTTTATCCTCGGTTTTGATGGAGAACGCCCAGGCGCAGGAGAAAAAATTCAAGCTTTTGTCGAACAAACCAATATTCCTCAACCAATGTTGGGTATTCTTCAAGCTTTGCCTAACACTGCTTTATGGAACCGTCTGCAAAAAGAGCAGCGTTTGTTAGAGAGTAAGGGTATTGGTGCAACTGAAGTGGGAGACCAGAATACCTTAATGAATTTCATCCCCTCACGCTCCATTGATGAAATTGCGAGAGAATATGTAGAAGGCTTATGGACTTTATATGAACCCAGAAACTATCTAAGACGCTGTTTTCAGCAATGTCTGAGTCTTGGTTCCCTCCCCCAGCGAAAACAAACTATGCAATTGTCTCCAGGAAAGGCATTGCGGCTGGTTGTTAAGTTAATCTGGCTTCAAGGTTTACGTCAACCAGAAATTCGTGTGCAGTTCTGGCAACAACTCTGGGCAATTCTGCGGACAAAACCGCAAGTTCTGAATATGTATTTAGGACTATGTGCTGCGGGAGAACATTTTTGGGAGTATCGGGTTTTAGCTAGACAACGAATTACTCAACAATTAGGCTACGACCCACTGATAGTCTCTGCGTTACCTAAGCCAGAACCAGTACTAGTCAAGTAGGATATGCGATCGCATATCCTACCTGACTGACTATACTAATCTTTATGCGCGATCGCCTTTTTAGATTTTGGTGGCGCGGAAACCGATGGGGCCTTCACCAGCATAAGTAATGGTTCCGGTTAAGGTTTTGCCACCATCATTAGATGTAACATTCACCGCCACTACATTTTGTCCGGCGCGACTACCAATTACCCAAGTTCCACCTGCATTCCAAGGCGCGGAAGAACCTCCCCATTGGTTTTCTACGTTGTAGTTATTGCTACCAAACAGGTTGCCTCTAAAACCGATGGGGCCTTCGCCTGTATATGTGTTAGTTCCAGTTAAGGTTTTGCCGCCATCATTAGATGTAACATTGAGTGCTACTACATTTTGATTATCCCGGCTGCCCAGTACCCAAGTACCACCAGGATTCCAAGGTGCAGAAGAACCTCCCCATTGGTTTTCTACAGTGTAGACACTGCCGTTTGCAGCCGCACTCTTAAAGCCGATGGGGCCTTCGCCTGCATAAGTTATTGTTCCGTTAAAGGTGTTACCACCATCGTTGGATGTGATATCAATTGCCACAACATTTTGATTTCCCCGGCTGCCTAGTACCCAATTTCCACCTGCATTCCAAGGCGCAGAAGAACCTCCCCACTGATTTTCTACTTTATATGTGTCGCTGGTAGTTAAGGTAGCTCTAAAACCAATGGGGCCTTCACCAGCATAAGTGGTGGTTCCATTTAGAGTCTTACCATTGTCGTTTGATGTAACTTTGAGCGCGACAACACGTTGATTTGATCTACCTCCAATTACCCATGCGCCACCGGGATTCCAAGGAGCAGAAGCACCACCCCACTGATTTTGGACGATATAGAGATTGTTAATTGTTGCAGTAACTGTCATTTTTTTCTCCAATATTTTTGATAATTGAGTTCAGAGTTCTCCTTTAAGAACCCCATTTGATTTCTGAAAACATAGATGAATCCCAGCACAATTGAAAGTGAATTATTTCACTCATTTACAACTTTTATGGGTATTGCAAAGCTTACTAGCTCAAAGCTAGTTAAGCCCTTTTTATATATGTGTCTTCAGAAATCAAATAGGATTCCTACAGAGCAATTTCCAAAGCAAGTCTAAAATCTGGCTAGAGACTTTTTAGAAGCTGTTTAGTGTACATCAAAGCCTTATTTTAGACTTGCTATATTCTTTCGATATCTTGGCAAACTTGGGGCGGTTTTATTTATTGTTCAGATTGATTTATTAAATCAATCATAGATATAGGGAACTATCAAGAAGTTATCAATGTATTTTGATTTTTTACAAAATCAAATGTGATAACTATGTGATAATACTATTCAATGAATTTTTATTTGTCAATACGTTAAACAGCTATTTGCTGCTTTAATTTAATTTACAAATCAAGAAATAAGTCTAGCAATCCGACAGTTAAGACATTTAAGACTATTCAAGTTAATAAAATCGGACATTTAAGACAGTTAACAAGTTAATTCAGTATTTCTTATGTAAGTTATAAATAAATATTTATTTATTAAAAGGCTAGTAAAGTAGAGACAAGGCAAAGACATTGGTAAATTACAGCACTTTTGCAGTAAGTAAGTGAAGTAGACTATGAGTAATAAGTAATGAGTAATAAGCAGGACTTACGCAAAAATTGCTCAAAAGCTTAATTTATCGTAGACGCGAAGCGGCTTCCCGCAGGGTACCGCCAAGTCGCCAAGAACGCCAAGAAATCTTAGAGTTTACGTAAGTCCTAATAAGTAAATTTATTACTCATTACTCATTACTCATTACTTTTTTGGTAGTTGTTTGAACTGGGTAATTGTAGAAAGCTTTGCTAACATTTGCGTGCGAGATGAAACTTCTAACTTGCGGAACATTCTTTTTAAAGCTTGTTTAACAGAGTTTTGGGTAATCCACAATTCACGACTTATTTCTGCGTTGCTACAACCTTGCGCTACTAGTATAGCAATTTCCACTTCTCTAGGGGTTAAATTTGCGGTTTGGAAAGGTGGATGTGGGGATTTTGTCATTGTTACCCAAGTGGAAATATGCAGACAAATCGCACTTAAATCTGTGAGGTTTTGCGAATCGAATGCAGGTATGTTTTGTTGACGGGTAAAACCTAATGCGCCTACTAATTTACCAGTGCTGACAATTGGCCCGGCCATGACATGATAGTGATCAGGACGGGGACAAATCAATTTCCATGTTTTTGGTTCGACTACTAAGGCTTCGTGAACTGGGGCGTGGCGTTCTAGTAAGTAACGTGCGACTGGGTTGTATTGGGGTGATAAAGCTATTAGTATTGCTTTGTCAATCAGATGAGTTTGATCAAAGAAAAATAGCCCACTGCGTGTAGCGGCAAAATACTGACTGATATCTGTGGATATGTGCGATCGCAATGTCTGTTCATCTTGAGCTTGAGCAATTGCCCGAAATATATCTTGTAATGCGACCATAGGCAAATTGTACACTTTCGAGGTCTAGAAGTAATATCGCCCCAAATTTATCTTAGAGCAATGTACTGAGTGTAGATTTTGGGATAAATTAACTATGACTGCCAATTCTGATTACGCTGATCCATCAGTTATCGTTGATACCCAATGGTTAGCAGATCATCTCCATGATCCTCATGTTCGTATTGTTGAAGTAGATACAAGTCCAGAGCTTTACAAAAATGCCCATCTACCGGGTGCTGTATTTTGGAATATTTTTACAGACTTACTTTTACCAGATTTCAAAATTAATTTAGATGCGATCGCTTTTACCAAACTCATGGCACGCTCTGGTATCACCAATGATACAACAGTTATTGCTTATGGCAATTATCCCGGTATCGGTGGCTGGATTTTTTGGTTGTTAAAAGTCTTTGGTCATGATAATGTCCGAGTTCTCAATGGCGGCTATCAAAAATGGCAGTCAGAAAATCGTCCACTCGCAACTGAGTTATCTACATTTCCATCCACTGATTATCAACCCCAAGCGCCTGATCATAGTTTGAGAGTCTTACATCCTGAAGTTGAAGCTGCAAGTCATCAACAGGAACCCATTTTGTTAGATGTCCGCACAATTCAAGAATACAACGGTGAGTGGTTTTTTAATCAGCCACCCAAAGCCAATGAACGCACTGGACATATCCCTAGCGCAGTTCATCTTGAGCATATCCTGACACTGAATGAGGACGGTACTTTTAAATCATTTGCTGAATTGAAAAATCTTTATACCAGCCAAGGTATTACACCTGATAAAGAAATTTTTCCTTATTGTGCGATCGGTGGACGTTCTGGATATATTTGGTTTGTTTTAAAGTATTTACTAGGCTATCCAAATGTTCGCAATTACGACGGCTCTTGGAATGAATGGAGTCGCCTGAATGACTTATCGTAGGGAACAGGTGATAGGTGACAGGTAACAGTTTTGATGATGTTGGGTTCTGTTCCTCTACCCAACCCTAGTCTCTATCAAAGTTTCTGTTCTGTTCCCACAGGCGTAGGTGTTTCTGTAGGCGTTTCTATCGGTGTGGGGGTTTCTATGGGTGTTTCTGTAGGTGTGGGTGTGGGTGTCTCCACAGGGATGGGACTTTCCGCAGAGATGGTGAGTTGATAATCTACTGGAGTTGTGGCTGTAGAAACAATCACAAACTCGTAGTATCCTTTTTCTGGTAGCTCTGTAGTTAAAGTGCGTTTTGTTGAGTCTTCTAAGAGTTTGAGTTTACCAGAAGGGGAATAAATTGATAACAAAACTTTAGAACTAGCTTTGAGGTTTAAGTCTAAGGTTTGCCCTTGAGCTAGTCCAGCTATGAAAACTTTACCACTTCCTGGTTTGAGAGTTCCACTGACGGTTTCACTTGTTGCGCCTGTATCAAAGACAATCTTGGCAAAAGCATTGCCATTGAGGATAGCATTTAGTTGATCGTTCACAAACCCATGCCAAACTTGACCGATGGGTTCATTCATAAAATTTCGTCCACGCTGTTCGGGAAAGACGCGGTAAAAAGCTGCATCGCCTAAATCATATAAAGCGCGACTACCAACGTTAATGTTATTTACGGCAGCTTTCCAGCGATCGCGGTCGGTTGCGGTATAATTCCCTAGTTGCCGTCGGGATTGGTCGCTGAGAAAGGCTAGTTTACCTAATAATTCATCCGCAGTTTTATCCCAAGTCGCCCGCAGACTTTCATCTTCTGGTTTATTGCTGAGGGTGCGTCCTTGTAAACTCGGATTTCTCCGCCAAAAAATTTGATTCACCACGTTTATATAAAAGTCTTGATCAATTCCCAGTGCTTGACGGCGATCGCTTAATTTTTCTTTGCGTTGCTTTTCTTCTGGGGAATAATTATCGGAAGCATCCACAGGTTGAGTAACTGTTGGTGTGGGTGTGGGTTCGACATTTCCACCATCACCACGATTGCGATTTGTGCCTATCCAAACAGCTCCAATCACACCCACTACAGCTAATGTTGCCATAAAAGTTTTCGTTGTTGTCCACCGACTTTTGGCTTGGGGAATAGGTGCGGGAGAGGGCGAAATTGGGCGGGGTGGTGTGGAGTTGATATGAGGAGAAGGAGAGACAGCGACAGTTGCAGATGTTTCTGGCGCTGGTGGTACTGGTGGTTGAGTGATGGGGTAGTTAATTGGTGTTGGGTTCAGGACGTACAGAACTTGACTAGCAGATTGATAGCGATCGCTTGGTCGGGGTGCTAACATTTTGTCTAACACCTGTCCTAACATCGGACTCAGACTAACTTCTTGATGCCATTTCCAAGTTAGGGTGTAGTTATCTAATAATTCTTGCGGTTGTTTACCGGTTAATAATACTAATATGGTGACAGCTAAAGCATATAAGTCACTATGGGGAGATACTGCACCAGTTTGCATTTGTTCCGATGGTGCAAAACCGATTTTTCCTAGTAGGGTTGGTGCAGGCATTTGACCTGCTGCATCTGGTTGGTAATATTGAGAAGCTACGGTGGCGACTACTTGTTTAACACCACCAAAATCAATTAAGACTGGCAGTTGGTCGGCGGCGCGTAAAATTAAATTATCTGGGGAAATATCTCGATGTATTACACCCAGGGAGTGAATATAATCTAAAACTGGTAAAATTTGCTGTAATAGTTGTCTGACTTCTACTTCTGTAAATCGTAACCCTTGCTGCTTGCGGGTATTTAATAAGGAATTGTAAGTTTGTCCTTCGACATAATCTTGGACTAAAAACAAATATTCCTTACCTTGAAGATTTGTGCGAAACAGTTCCCGAAAGCGGGGAATTTGGGGATGTTGCAATTTATAGAGAACGCTGGCTTCGCGCTGAAACAGTTCTTCGGCTTTTTGCAGCACGTAGGCTGTTTGCACTTGGGGAGAAAATTCTTTTAAAACACAAAGTTCGCGGAAACGGTTGATATCTTCCGCTAAATAAGTGCGTCCAAACCCACCTTGTCCGAGTTGACGAACAATTACATAGCGATCGCTTAAAGTTAACCCAGGTTGGATACCATAACTTACAGGTACATCTTGCAAATTTTCACCACACTGGAGACAAAACCGACTACCTGCGGGATTTACATGACCTTTAGAGCAATAAAATTTAGTCATTAGTGCTGAGTGCTGAGTTTTAAGTAATATATTTTCGTTTTATTCCCCCTGCACCTCTGCACCCCTGCACCCCTGCTTCCATACTCACTCATCACCCTGACACCTTAACTAATTGTTCGATTGTATTTTACTAACTTTATCAGCCGCGATCGCATACCAAATTTGACCGTAAGTTTGTTGGTTCTGTTTCTCCCGTTGTTTTCCGGGAAATAACTCTTCAAATTTTTGATTGGTTTCTCTGTTCAACTGACTCATTGTATAGTCACCGAACTTTCCACTTCTGGCTTGCTGTCTCCATCTTTCGTAATCTTGTTGACTGTAACTACCCAATTTCCGGCGGGCTGCGGGACTAAGTTCAGCCTGTTCTAGTTTATCCAACAAGTCATCAGCAATTCTCAACCATTCATCCCGCAAAGCCTTATCTTCTGATTTTGAGGTGATGGTTCGCCCTTGCATTTCCGGCTTTTGGCTATAAAACAACGAGTCTACCATACGAATAAAGAAGACTTCAGAAATTTCTAATTCTTGGCGACGCGCCATTACATCCCCGTTTCCTTTGTTACTGACTGGTTGCGCTAGGGGATTCGGTAATGATGGCATTGTGGGCAGAGAAATGGAAGGTATGCTGATAGATGTGATACCCCGCACAACCGCATTTACCGCCGCCCAAGTTCCCGCCACGGTTAACCCAACTATGGCTGTACCCGCCATACTCACAGCAAAGGGACGTAACCACATAGGTAAAGGTAATTTGCGGCTGACAGCTTGAGTTCTTTGATGAATTTTACTGACAATAGCGTTAGCGCGTTTCTGCCCAGGGGCAACAATTTGAGTTTTCAACTTGGTAAGATAAGGATTGCTGGGTTGGGTGACAGCAGGCGATGGTAAATCTTTGAGGACTTGTTCGGCTGTTTGATAGCGATCGCTTGGTTTATAAGCCAGCATTTTTTTCAATACCGATTCTAATTTGGGGCTAACTTTAATTTCCTTACCCCAATACCACAGCCCTTGATAGCTGTCGTATAATTTTTGCGGTTCCTTCCCTGTTAATAATACGAGTATTGTCACCGCTAAAGAATATAAATCACTACTTAAAAATACTTTTCCCTGGCGAATCTGTTCTTCTGGTGCGTAGCCTTTTTTACCTAACAAAGTATGATTCACGGCTAACTTAGTAAACCAAAAACCTTGGGAAGCGGGTAACTGCTTCACCCCACCAAAATCAATTAATACAGGTAAATGGTCAGAACGTCGCCAAATTAAATTATCTGGTGAAATATCCCGGTGAACAACATCTTTAGAGTGGATGTAGGACAACACAGGTAAAATTTGTTGCAGCAGCAGAATCACTTCTTCTTCACTAAAAGTTTGTCCTTGAGCTTGACGCTGTTCTAATAACTGGCAATAATTTTCACCCTGGATATAATCTTGCACCAAAAAGAAAAAATCTTTACTGCCTAACTGCACCTGTAAAGAAGCATGAAACCGAGGAATTTGTGGGTGCTGGAGTTGCTTCAGCACATTGGCTTCCCTTTCAAATAACTCCTTGGCTTTTTGTAAATCTTGCTGTGCTTGGACTTGGGGTGCAAATTCCTTCAGCACACACATTTGATTCGCTTTTTGTTTATCTTCCGCCAAATAAGTACGTCCAAAACCGCCCTGCCCTAGCTGACGTATAATGTGATAGCGTTGATTAACAATCTGCCCAACCGCAAGCGGTAACGGTTCACCACAAGAGGTACAAAACCGATTACTTTCAAAATTTGCGTGTTGTTTACTGCAATAAACCTGCATGGTGCTGAAGGATAAGGTAGGGTTTTTATAAATTACTACAGCTGAGGTAGTTCTGTTTACGGACAACTCACCATATACACCAATCTTCTTAAAATAGACTCTATTGGTGGTAAGGGATACTCAGTCAAATCAATAGTAATTGTACTGTCTTGCAACCGCAGAAAACGCCAAACTGTGCCAGTCGTAACAGTTCCATAAATGGTATCTGCAACACATTGTCCTAAACCGCCTTTTAAGAGTCAGGTTGAAATCTTTAGGACTTAAGCAAGAACTCTCTTAAACTCTTAGAACTTCGTGTCCTACCCTGCGGGAAGCCGCTATCGCGTCTATGTGTCCTTTGCGGTTCGTTTTTTCATACTTCTGCGTAGTTTAAAATCAAATCTAGCTTGATATTCAACGACTGGATATAGATTTATGAACGCCAATTCCCAACAACAGCGCAGTATTAAGGCATTTACGGACTTTATCTTTACTCCTATAGAAACCCTACTACAGAGACATCACAACACTGTTAGTTCACAAACAGTCTTAACATTGTTTCGGGATGTGGCGGCGAATGTGCCAGCATACAAGGCATTTTTAGCCGAAAGAGGCATTAATCCAGCGACAATTCAAAGTTTAGAAGATTTTCAGCAATTACCTGCGATCGCTAAAGAAAATTATATACAACGTTATCCTCTGCCAGATTTATGCCGCAATGGACAGTTAGCAGAGTGCGATATGATAGCTGCTTCCTCTGGTTCTACAGGTAAACCCACATTTTGGCCTCGCTTCTTCACCGATGAACTGCAAATAGCCACCCGCTTTGAGCAAATTTTTCATGATAGTTTTTTTGCAGATACTCGACGCACCCTGGCTGTAGTTTGTTTCACCCTGGGAACTTGGGTGGGGGGAATGTTCACTACAAATTGTTGTCGCTATTTAGCGAGTAAAGGTTATCCCATCACCCTTATTACTCCTGGTAACAACAAAGAAGAAATCTTGCGCGTCGTTCAAGAACTAGGGGGAAACTTTGAACAAGTGGTTCTGTTGGGATATCCGCCATTTCTCAAAGATGTTATTGATACTGGTTTAAGTCGTGGCGTGCAGTGGTCACAATATCACATCAAACTAGTTATGGCGGGAGAAGTATTCAGCGAAGAATGGCGCAGTTTAGTTAGTGACAGGCTAGGTTCCCAAAATCCTTGTTATGATTTCGCCTCACTTTATGGAACTGCGGATGCTGGGGTGCTGGGAAATGAAACACCGTTGAGTATTTGCATTCGCCGTTTCTTAGCAAACAACCCCGATGCTGCTAGAACTTTATTCGGCGAATCTCGTCTACCCACATTAGTACAATATGACCCCACCAGTCGCTTTTTTGAGGTGCAGAATAACTCCTTATTATTTTCTGGCGATAATGGCATTCCTCTAGTACGTTACGACATCCTCGACACTGGCGGAATTATTACCTACGATGCAATGCTTGAGTTTTTAGCAGAATGGAACTTCAACCCACTAGAAACACTCAGTACTCAAAACTCAGCACTCAGCACTCAGCACTCAGCACTCAACACTCAGCACTCAGCACTCAGCACTCAGCACTTATTGAGAGGAATACACCCCTTACCTTTCGTCTACGTTTTTGGACGCTCTAATTTTACCGTGTCTTATTTTGGTGCCAATATCTATCCTGAAAATGTCTCTGTCGGTTTAGAACAACCCGCAGTACAAGGGTGGGTAACAGGGAAATTCGTCTTGCAAGTCAAAGAAGATGCAGACAAGAACCGATTTTTATCTGTAGTTGTAGAACTCGCACCCGATGTTGAAGAAAGTGAAGACAAACGCCAAGTTATCACCGAGTCAATTTTGGCGCAACTTTTACGCCTCAACGGTGAGTTTGCTAATTATGTCCCCCCAGAATATCAAACACCACAGGTAACTTTAAGCGCAACAGGCGATCGCGAATATTTCCCCATCGGCGTTAAGCATCGTTACACACGTAGATAGACATTTCGTAAAGCTTTATTAATCTCAGTAGTATTAGTCTGTTATAACTTTGCAACTCTTTGTTAGATATTGTAGTAAGTTGCTTAATAAAATCTTATTCAACCTTAAATATAATGCAAGTAAGTACTTGCAAGCAAAATGACTAAAAACATCCGTTCATCCACCCTCACCCGCACACGTTTAATTACAGCAGCCTCACAGGTATTTGCCAGTTTAGGTGTGCAAGGCGCAACCACCCGCGAAATAGCTCGCGTTGCTGGCGTGAATGAAGTCACTTTATTTCGTCACTTTGCCAGCAAAGAACAACTCCTGAAAGCAGTTATTGAAAATGCTGTAGCACTCCAGTTAGAAGCTTTGGCTCATCCCGAAACCTGGACACAAAATCTCAGTGTTGATTTGAGACACTATGCCAAACTTTATAACTCCATGTTAGAAGCGCAAGAAGATTTAATTCGTACTTTTATTGGGGAAGCTAAACGTCATCCAGAAGCAGCTAAACAAGTTATTCAAGAAGCTGCTCAACCTTTAAGCGAAAAACTCATTACTTACCTCAAATCTTGCCAGCAAAATGGTACAGTTAGACCCGAACTTGACCCCGCACCAGCAGTTGATATGTTTACGGGAATGCTATTAGCAGCTATGCTCTGTCATAATGCTAAACTCAAGTACAAGAGTTATACCAGTGATGAATATATTGAAACTTGTGTAGATATTTTTGTCCGGGGTATTAGTTTAGCTCCTGTGCCAGTTATCAATGCAGGTAAGATAAACAGGAGTCAGAAGACAGAATACTCCACCCATAAAGGGATAGAGTTTAAATGAAGAAGAAAGTTTGATTTTGATTTAGCTCACGGTGGACGAGGTTTTCCAGCAACATTCATTACCCAGCGATGCACTAAGCTTGCCAAAGTGTCATACAGAATTCATGCTGCATTCTGACTCCTGATTTCTGAATTCTGCTTCATAAATTGCTAAAGCAAAATTCTCCCAGATAATAACCTCCGCACAAAGCCAAATAAACCAATTGCCACATTAATCTGCGTTTGGGTTTGACTGGCTTCATCTATATTCGCCAAAATTTTCTGCATTTCGGCAAAATTATCAGAATTAACTTCAATCACAATTTTATTAATAATGGCGGCTCTCACACTATCAATGGTATATTTACATTCCTGAATTGCTGGTCTTAAGGTATTGACTAAATCCCAATTACTTTTATCTTTAGCTTGTTTTAATTCAAATTGCAACATAAGTAAAATATCTTCTAATTCATCTTCTGTAGACTGCAATTTTGGTAAATCAATGCTATTTTTGGGTTCCGCTTGTAACTGTTGAATAATTGTAGCTAAACTATCTATGGTTTTATTGCCAACCACCGCTATAATGTTATTCACAGGCTGATTATTCATAATGATTACCTTGTTAAATTTGGCATTTAAGTTGAGATTTATCAGGCTGAGATTGTCCATTGACAACATCAATAAAAAAACTGCTCAGAGTTTGATCAGATTTAATTTCTTGCTCAACAATATTAATTCTGCCTCTGAGTGAACCGTAATTATTACCAGTGATATCTGTAGTTAAATTTAAGATTTGGGTAATTCTCGCCGCCACCACATCAAAGCTAAGATGGGGATATTCATCAATGAGTTTGGATAGTCTTTGTCCTTTATCTGCTGCTACTATAAATTTAGCGATCGCTGCTTCTATCAGTTCCTTTTCCTCAACATCTAAACTGCGCCACTGATTAACTAACACACCGACTTGCTTTTCAATTCCTTCCTTCTCGGAATTTGATATATTCGCTTGTCTGTAGGCTTGGCGCAGCTTAATTAATTCGGCTCCAATATCTGCTCGTTCAGGGTTTTTTGGCTTGGGTGGATTTTCTTGCAAAAGTTTCGCCAAACGCAGCATTTTCACTGTTAAACACCTTGCTGGTCGCGCTGTTTGTGCTACTATCTTGCTACTACCATAATCAATAGCTTCCAGATTGCTAAATATTTGTGCAACTTGATCATATTCTGCCTGTAAATTGTTTAAAGCGGTATCAAGTTCTGTTGGTTGCTTTTTTTCTCCTAAAATAATTAAATCTAATTCTTGAAAATTAATACTGCCACCATCACTATCATCTTCCAGAATAGGATTATTTAATAATTCCTCAATAATTTTATCTGGGTCATCCCCAGTAGAATCTCGCAGTTGCAGTTGATTAATCTCTCTATATGAATTAATCGCCTCAGAAGCTTGGTTACGAAAGTTTTCCGCCGTAGCTCTGAGCATAGCTCTTCTTTCTGGTGTACAGCTACTAAGGGTCAAACTAATAGCAACAAAAATTAAAGTCAACTTACCTAGTGGATTTTTGGTCAAACAACAAAGTTTGATGGACATAATTATGTATAAAGAAATATGCCAATCTTGATAAAATACTATTATTTAATATCTGCTACTATAATCCCTTAACTACTGTATTTTTTAAAACTTAAACAAAATTCAGTATTTTAATTTTCATTTAAGCAGAAAAAATATTTAAAAATTTGTGACTAAACCAATAAATGTAAATATATATAATGAATTACTTCACTATGGAAATAAAAAATCAACCACTCCGAAAAAAACACAAGCAAGTTAAATTAATTAATTTTTAGATTTTCTTAATCTATAGTTTTATATGTAACTAAATACATATACAGTTATATGATTATAATAAAGAATTGTAAAGGGGGGTAACTTTAAACCTGTAAAATTGACTCCAAAACTCTCAGATAGAAGCGGCAAAGCATACGAGCAAGTTATAATTCTCTTGCGGATGAGCGTAACAAAAATTTATGAGTAACCCCCTTTTACAAGCCTTTTTTGTAGGCAGAGCAGTAGCGGAAGTGATTAATGAGCGCCTAGAAGTCGCCTTGACCGATGCGCTCAGTGAGTTAGGTAAATTTGATGCTGAAGCTAGAGAGCAACTGCGTCAGTTTACAGAAGAAGTCACAGCCAGAGCAAATCGCGCCGCAGAGGCGGCTAATGTTGGTCAAACCACAACAGTCGGAGAAGACCCAGTTGATTTGCAAGCCAACATTGACGAATTACGCGCCGAAATTGCCCTATTGCGGAATGAACTACAGCGATATCGCAGCAGTTCTGTTTAGTTAATGGTCAAGAGTTAATAGTCAAGAGTCAAAATGACGACTGACAAATGACCAATGACGAATGACAAATGACTCTTTAATCAAACAAAGTTTAGGAATCAGAGTGTCTTATCTTCCAGTTGATTCAGTGACAAACCAACGGTACGCAAAAGATATGGAACAAAGTTATTCAGACAAAGCATACCGTTGGAATCGTGAAAACTACTCTAGCAAACGCCGTTTTGTGGACATTTGGTCTTTTGTGTTGACTTTTATGTTCAAAGTTTGGCGTTATAACAAATCTTGGAGTTATCCAGGTGGTGTAACAGAAGCCAAACAAGCAGCAAGGCGCAAAGCCCAAGCAATTTGGGTAAGAAATACATTACTAGATTTAGGTCCGACTTTTATTAAAGTTGGGCAATTGTTTTCAACTCGTGCTGATATTTTTCCCAGTGAATATGTCGAAGAGTTGTCAAAACTGCAAGATAAAGTGCCGGCATTTAGCTATGAGCAAGTAGAAACGATTATTGAGCAAGAATTAGGGAAGAAAATTCCGGAACTTTTTCAAAGTTTTGAACCTATTCCACTAGCGGCTGCAAGTTTAGGACAAGTACACAAAGCTGTGCTGCACAGTGGGGAAGCTGTTGTCGTTAAGGTGCAGCGTCCTGGATTAAAAAAGTTATTTGAAATAGATTTACAGATTCTCAAAGGAATTGCTCGTTACTTCCAAAACCATCCCAAATGGGGGAAGGGACGAGACTGGATGGGGATTTATGAAGAATGTTGTCGCATTCTTTGGGAAGAAATTGATTATCTTGGGGAAGGCCGTAACGCTGATACATTTCGCCGCAACTTTCGCGGTTATGACTGGGTGAAAGTGCCTAGAGTCTATTGGCGTTACGCTTCACCACGAGTTCTGACCTTAGAATATTTACCCGGCATTAAAATCAGTCAATATGAAGCTTTAGAAGCGGCGGGTTTAGACCGGAAATTGATTGCGCGTCAAGGCGCTCAAGCTTATTTACATCAACTGCTGAATAATGGCTTTTTCCATGCTGACCCCCATCCAGGTAACATTGCTGTCAGTGCCGAGGGTGGTTTAATCTTCTACGACTTTGGGATGATGGGACGCATTAAGTCCAATGTCCGAGAAGGACTGATGGAAACCTTGTTTGGCATTGCTCAAAAAGATGGCGATCGCGTAGTAGAATCACTAATTAATTTAGGCGCGATCGCACCAGTCGATGATATTGGGCCAGTCCGGCGTTCTGTCCAGTATATGCTGGACAATTTTATGGATAAGCCGTTTGAAACACAATCAGTTGCAGCAATTAGTGATGATCTATACGAAATAGCTTATAATCAGCCATTTAGATTTCCTGCAACGTTTACTTTTGTGATGCGAGCTTTTTCCACTCTAGAGGGGGTAGGTAAGGGCTTAGATCCAGAATTTAACTTTATGGAAGTTGCCCAACCTTATGCAATGCAGCTTATGACAAACATGAATGGCGCTGATAGCAATAGCTTTTTAAATGAATTAAGTCGTCAAGCAGTACAGGTGAGTACCACCGCATTCGGCCTACCCCGCAGGCTAGAAGATACTCTGGAAAAATTAGAGCGGGGCGATATGCGGGTGCGGGTACGTTCTATCGAATCAGAACGCCTCTTGCGACGACAGGCAAGTATTCAGCTTGGAATTAGCTACGCTTTGATAATCAGTGGATTTACTCTGTCAGCTACCATTTTATTGGTGAATCATTATGTATGGTTAGCGGTGGTAGCTGGCTTGATTGCAGCAGCCGTCTCAGTAATCCTGATCCGTTTGCTTCTTCGCCTCGACCGTTATGAACGTATGTATTAAATATTGCCTTAAAAAATTATGAAATTAAAATTCACGGGTTTTAGTGATCCGGGTCTTATTCGTTCGAGTAACCAAGATGCTTATTATATCGATCCTGAAGGACGATTTTTTGTCGTTGCTGATGGTATGGGTGGTCACGCAGGCGGTGAAGAAGCAAGCCACATTGCGACAAGGGAAATTCAAGCCTATTTAGTAGCAAATTGGGATGGGCCTGAACCAAATGAAAAAATCCTCGAAAAAGCTTTGTGGCAAGCTAATGAAGCAATTTTACTAGATCAGCAAAATCACCCCGAACGCGCTGATATGGGTACTACCGTAGTTGTAGTACTTTTCCGTCAAGCAGAAACTCCTTGGTGCGCTCATGTTGGCGACTCTCGATTATATCGCTTGCGTAATTCACAACTAGAGCAAATCACCGAAGACCATACTTGGGTAGCCAGAGCGATTAAAGTTGGCGACATCACCCCTGAAGAAGCCAGAATGCACCCTTTTCGTCATGTCTTATCCCGGTGTTTGGGTCGAGAAGACCTGAATCAATTTGATTTGCAACCACTGGACGTAAAAGGGGGCGATCGCTTGCTATTATGCAGTGATGGTCTTACTGAAGAACTAATAGACCCACAAATTGCTGAGTGTCTGCAAAACATCCCTATACTGGAAAAAGCCTCTATCTCCCTCATAGAAGCTGCCAAAGAACAAGGCGGGCATGATAACATCACAGTTGTGATCGTAGAAATACAAGACTGAACAAATCAATTGTCAATGGTCAAAAGTAATTTTGACCAAACATTTCTCTTGTTTTCCGCCAGCCAGCAGCCCCTCTGGTAAAGTTTGCTGTGGTTAATGGCTTTTTCTTCATTTCTCTGCACTACCTGACTATACAGCCCACCTCCACCAGTCTAGAATGTAAAACTTACGCAGTGATATGAAAAATCAAGGGTGAAAGGGTGTAGGGGTTTTGAATACAACACCCTTTCACCTCTAAACCCAAGCTTTACGAGTAAATCCTGGAATCAACTGACTCAAATTTTCGCCAAACGTTATCTTTAGTAGATATACTCAGCAATTTGTTCAGCCTGAGCATTTTTATTTTTTACAACTTGATAAAAATACTCTTAACTTCCAAAATTTAGCAGTTGGAGGTAGAGTTTATATAATTTGTTGAATTGACATCTTGCACCTAATACGGTATAGCGAATATAATTCAGGTTTAATACCTTATATTTACCTTTGCACTCACCAGTTTCTCCCTCCCAGAGAAGCTTGACTCGGAAAGGCTAAAATCAGGTATTTAGATTCACTATTTGTGAAATTTCCCGGAATTTGCCTCAATATACTTGAGTTGTATACCAGTAGGTTTAGGCAAAGACGGTTAAGGACACAAAAAATTTAATCCCCAAGGGTGTGGGCAAATAGTCAAACAATTGTTATCTTTCTTAATACGTAGGAACAAATGTAGAGCTACTGCTAGTCCCAAAACTATCCTTTGAGGGATTTCTAACCCTAAATCTCACTTTTACGCGTTGTTTTTCGGAGTTTACTATGAACCAGCCAATTGAATTATCTTTGGAACAACAATTCAGCATCCGTTCATTTGCTACTCAAGTACAGCACATGAGCCATGACCAAGCGAAAGACTTTTTGGTCAAACTCTATGAGCAAATGGTTGTGCGCGAGGCTACTTACCAAGAGCTTCTTAAACACCAGTGGGGCTTAGACTCAGGTTCCACTCTGGCATAGACTTATTTTTGTGTCGCAGTGGGCGACCTCCTTCTCTTGCTCGGTTCCAAGAAGGAAAGGAGCTGGGGATGCTGGGGCGTCAACTTTAGTTCAGCGATTGTAGATTGATTGTTTTAACCCAAAACTATGCCCAGCCATCTAAAAGGCTGCACATAATTGTTAAGAGTAAACTGTATTGTAGGGGATAAATTAGTCGCATTAGGTAGCCCAGGTAATTAACTCAAGGCTAGTTAAACAAACTAATTTGGGTGCTGTATTGGACACATAGCACTATCTGCGTAGATCCAATTAAATTTAGTTGACCACTCGCCATCGCTAATCATTATATTTGCTATAACGTAAGGCTTACAACCGAATATAGTTTTTTCGTCACAAAAGTTTACATTTTGCAATCCGCCACATTCTCACCGGAAAGATCAAAGGGAATGTCTGTAGCCGTTGCTTCTAATTTAGATAAAATTTGGGGTTTAATTCTCTCGTATTCACTTTTTAGTACATTTTTACTAAGTTGTGGATCAACAGATGATGCTGAGATTTTACTTTCTTCAGCCCATTGTTCGAGATTTTGGCGTTGAGCCGTAGCGATGCTGCAAAGTAAGATGTGAGAACAGCGACTTGGTGCTTCTCTGGCAAAGAATAACAATCGATAATAACCAGTTTTTGCAAGTAATCTAGTTATTTCTTGGCCGAAACTAGTTTTGAGATCAAGATAGTAAGGCAGCCACTTTACACCATGTTGACGATTGTAGATAACAGTAATCCACAGTGTCATCGGATGCGGTGCAGGCAGAAAGAGAAATTGATTATAACGATTACAGGCAAACCGTTTGATAATTTCCTGCTGTGGTAGCATCACCCAAAGAGTTGGTAAAACTTCGTTATTCAAACGAATTGTTTTGGGGAAGACAATATCCGCTATGGGTTTGTTGTCTGGCCAAGCAGTAGTACGTAAGATTTCATCATGAGCAGATAATACCTCTATATCGGCTTTTGTCTGGGGCTGAACTTCTACAGGAATTGTTAAGCTGCGAGTTGCTACTGTTTTGGGTGCGGGTTTATCTGGTTGAATGATGGGCGAGCGATAATTCTGTTCGATGGATTCTAAGGCCTGCAAAATTTCGCTTACTTTTTGGGGGCGATCGCTTGGTGATTTAGCCAGACAACTCATGACCAAATCTTCTACTTGTTTGGGTATTTCTAACCCAGGATTGACTGCGGCAAAAGAACGTGGTTCTAGCAAGTGATGGGTTTTGTACCACGCGCCAAAGGAATGAGTTGCAGCGACTAACGGCATTTTGCCAGTTAGCATCTCAAACATCATCACACCTAAACTGTAAATATCTGACCGATTATCTAATTCCTTACCCTCCATCTGTTCGGGAGAAGAATAAGCTAAAGTTCCTAAATAAAATTTTGTTTGCTCGTTGTTATTGGCTTGGAGTAACTTAGCAATACCAAAATCAAGAATTTTAATTAACTCCCCAAAGCTGGAGTCTTGAATGACGAGTATATTACTGGGTTTGATATCACGGTGAATAATCGGATAAATAGCGCCATCAACGGGAATCCCATCATGGGCGCACTGTAATCCCAGTCCGATTTGACGCACCATGCTCAAGAATCTGGGTAAAGCTAAATGATGCTGACGAATAATCTGACTGAGGCCATGTCCTTGAAGATATTCCATCACGTAAAAGGGCGTATTATTTTCATCTACGCCATAGTCCATGACTCGCACAATATGAATGCTTTTTTGTCCCAGCAAAGCACAGGTTTTGGCTTCTCGCTCAAAGCGTTCTTGTAACCGCATCTTTTCATTTTGAATCGAGAGGGCGAGAAACTTGACTGCTACTGGTACGCCTCCCAACAAAATATCTTTAGCACGATAAACTCGACCCATTGCTCCAGTACCAATTAGTTCCTGAAGCTGGTAGCGTTTGCCGAGTAAGCGTCCAATGTTGGGGTCTGACATAAAACATTCGACTCCAAAAGCAGATTGATGTTAAGTGTGTAGGAAAACAAGTATTTTCAAACTGGCGTTTTTGATTGATTTAGAATGAGTTTCTAGATCAATCAAGTTCAGAAGCAGTTTTTAGTTCTCTGGGGGGAGAATTGCTACTCTTGGCCTGCGGTTTGTCAGCAATTAGTGTTTACAATTGGTGGAAGATGCCAATTCAAATCTACGGAATGGTAGATTCATCCTGAAGTTTGCTCACATTCCGCACGCTGATGTTGATGTATTTCTAGTCTGCCCAAATTTGGCTAAATAATTATCTATAGTTTCTATTGATTTACAATCGCTGATATATGGCAAAGTGCTGAGTACTGAGTCCTAAGTAGAAACCCAGTAATTTCAAGGTCAGGACTCAATACGATTCAGTTAAGGTGATGAGAGTTGATTTCTCAATTTCTGCTCTACCTATTAGACAATGAGCAAGATTTGGGGGAGAATCCCCCAAGCCCCCGATTGGGGGACGGTTGCGTCCCCCAAACCCCCTCCAAAATCATTTTTTCGTTTTTTATTGAGTCATTAGTTATTATTTGTTGCTTTTGTTGTCATTTAGGGTTCTTATCTGAACCGTATTGGGTCAGGATTAATGCACAGACTAGGGAACGTTAAACAACTCCAGACGCAAGATGCAGAGTTCCCTGAGAAATGAGAGTTTTAGCGGTTTTTGCATAAGTCATGAGTATCTTTACAACTCATCACTCTGCATTTCCAACTCAGCACTATTTGAGCGGTTGCCGTTCTAAACTGGCTTCCATTGTACTGGTGAGGGAATGACCGGACATGACACCAGAACTTAAATAATAAGCATCATCTGAGAGACGATAGACTGTTTCAAAGCCACTGCGACGTTGACGATCGCTCAATACCCAATAGCGTTGCACAATTGTATCGAGACCAATCCAACCTTCGCCTTCGATCTGTCCGAACAAATTATGTTGAAGTAAAAAAGTATACTGGCGTTCACCTTCATGCAACCGCCCTTTGTATACTAAGGAAATTTCTGAGCGATCGCTACCAGGAAAAATCAGCTTGGTTGCCATTGTGAACCAGTTATCTCGATTCCAAGCAACTAGGGTCATACCCTTAACGCTGATTGGCATTCCATTGTGTTCTAGCCAATTGCCTTGTAATGACCAGCGTCCTGGTTCCATTAAAAAAGTATGACCCACCTTCTCAGTTCCTTGTCTTAATCAAGTACCCTTACGACTTAAAGATATATTTGAAACCTAAAAATGTCAGGTGCTAAGTCCGCAAAACTTATTTTTCGGCTGGATGAATTTCTCCCAGCAGGACTTCATGGGGTGCGCCTGTGGCTGATGGTAGGTTTCCGGGCATATCTAGCTGTCGCCAGTAGGCTAAAACTGCAAAAGCGATCGCTTCTTTAAAGTCTCCACTCAAGCCGACTTCATCGGTAGTTAAAACGGGGATTGTTTTTAATAATGACTGCAAACGTTCTTTTAAATACAGATTCCGACTACCACCACCACATAAAAATACCCGTTGTGGCATTTGCGGTAAAAAGGTTTGGTAACTGTGAACAACAGAAGCTGCTGTCAGTTCGGTAAGGGTGGCGAGAAAGTCCGCCGGACTGAGTTGATATGGCCCGGCATCTTTTAAACATTGATTTAAGTAATCTACACCAAATAACTCACGTCCTGTAGATTTGGGCGGTGGTAAATGAAAGTAGTCTTGCTGCAACCATTGTTCGACTAAAGATTGGCAAGGACTACCAGTCGCCGCCCATTTACCATCTTCGTCATATTTTTTAGCACCATTAGTTAAATGCTCTACTGCTAAATCTAACAAGCTGTTGCCTGGGCCTGTATCCCAACCGCGCATTTTTTCTAACCAGTTGTCGCGGCGGGGTGGGATATAAGCCACATTCCCGATACCGCCTAAATTTTGAATGCAGCGTGCTTCTTCTGGATGACTTAGTAAAAAGGCATCAACTCTGGGTACTAGTGGTGCGCCATGACCACCAATCGCAATGTCAGCAACACGGAAATTACTGATGGTAGTAATTCCTGTGATACTAGCAATCAATTCACCTCGTCCCAATTGCAGTGTATAGCCTAGAGACTGGGGTTGCCCAAATCCCTGGCTTTGTGGTGGTCTATGATAAACTGTTTGCCCGTGGGAACCAATTAAAATTGCTGGCTGATGACCAGTTTGAATGTTTTGCGCGGCTTGGGCAAAACTAAAGGCGATCGCATCATCTAATGCTGCTAATTCTGCCATTGAAATGGCTTTACCTGCACAAACAGCTAAAATACTGTCTCGGAGTTCAGCCGGATAAGGATATGTTTGTCCTGCTAATAACTCAACTTTCAGGTCTAAATCTGTACCAGAAATATCTACTAAAGCAGCGTCAATGCCATCTACGGATGTACCACTAATTAAACCGATAATGCGAGTCATAAAAGATAATTAATAGTTTGATTGCTCAATAATCATCAGTCAATCCAAAATTGACTACGACTAAAAGGGTAGAGTTGGGGATTTTAAATAAATCAGACAAGTTACTATATCAGCCTGATGACGTATAGTAAATCTATCTTAAGTATGTTAAATGAGATTGCTACTCAATACATAATTACTAATGTTCCACTTTTGTTTGTGCAGCGATCGCTCCCTTAATTTAGGCTAATAGGAGCGATCATTCCTCATATATATCAGACAAGATTATTTGGCCGATTAATCTAGTTTTATAGCAATTATCAATCATTCGTGAATAGCAAGATCCCCGACTTCTTGAAGAAATCGGGGATCTAAGTTTGAGGAATATACTAATCTAACTGACTTAAAATTCCCTTCACATCAACGGCTAACTTTTGACCTAATTTTAATAACTGCCGACATTGACTAGTATCCTGTTTATTGATCAGGCTGGCAAAACAAGCGGGTGCTATCTGACTGTGCAGACAACTGAAGTATAGTTCTTGAGAACGATAGAGAGAAATACCTAAGTTGAGTTGATATCCCACATCAATCAATCTTTCTAAGAGTTGGATATCGGTGGCAAAACTACCGTTGGTGTCATGTAATAATTGCCAGAGCGATCGCAAAATTAATTGCTCTAATATTTGCTTACCTTCGGGAATATTGAAGCGACAACGCAGATGCTTGGCTTCTGTGGCGATCGCTTCTAATTCTACAATGTGATTTCCACAAGATTGCGGTTCTGTGATGTCTTGCTCTAGCGATCGCAATGTCGTCATACAGCGATATCCTAAAGCAATCTCGGCAGCCACTTGCAATTCTTGGGGTACTTCGAGTTCATCCCGATGAAAGGCCATGAGTACGCCGTAGTTTTCGCGGTATGTTTGGGTATACAGTTGGTCAAGTCGAGTTAATGTTTCTTGACTGATTAACCGCATAATCCGGTGGCGTTCTTCAGCAAATAAATTCTGTAAGCTAAAGGTTTCATTGCCAAACACCTGTGTCATCACCAAAATAGTCTGGGCTGCACTGGCTTGCTGGAGTGCGGTGAACAATTTTTCTTTTAACTGGCTGTAATCACGTCGCCCTGTAAACTGTTGAATGCAGCAGTGAAAATCCCAACCGCCTAAATGTAGCACAGCAAACACTAAATGTTCGCTTTCCCAAGTAATTTCGGAAACTAATTTTAAATGTCCGACAACTAAAGTCAATGCTCCCATGCGTTGCCGTTGGTAGTCTAACTCATTACTTGTGTAGCAATAAACTCGCTTTTGGCAATGATGACGCAGTTTACCAGAGGTATCTTGCCCTGGTAAATTGCAAGTCTCTACGGGTCGATGATTATTAAACAGTGAAGTAATGGCATAGTGAGCAGCAACTTGCTTGAAGCTAACTTGAGCAGTTAAGACTAACTGACGATATATTTCACCGCCATGTTTGAATAAGTCTACATTGCTTGGTGCTAAACCCAAGCGTTTGACGAAGCCTTTTTCTAACTGCACACCTGCGACATCTCCCGCCAGTTCTAAGGCGCGGGCGGCGTAACGCAGAATTTGAGTACCTTCTGGGCGAGATAGTTCTTCAAAAAACCAGCCGCAACTGGTGAACATTAGTAAAGAGTGACGCTGCATTTCCAATAGGCGCAAAGCATCTACTTGTTCGGCGGCATTGAGTTTGTGGGTTTGATGGCGGGAGAGAAAGCGGCTGACATTAGCGGGTGAGCGATCGCGGATGACTTTGATATACTCATCCCTAGCTAACCACGGATCTTTGAAAAATTGCTGCCCATATTCTTCATACACTTCCACTAGCTGATCCCGCAGCCAATTTAAGGCGTTACGTAAAGGTCGCCGCCATTTTTGATGCCAAACACCACCCTCACCACCACAACCACAGTCATCCTGCCATCTATCAACACCGTGGGCGCAACTCCAAGCGGTGATAGGCTTGAGTTCTACTTCCCAAGTTGGTGGGTTTAAGCTGAGGTAGTGGGCAAAGTTGGTGACTGTCCACCCATGACGGGGAAGTTCGGTGGTAAAGGCGTAGGCGATGGTTTTTTCTGTGCCTTTTTTATGATGTCCAAAGGTTTCCCCATCGGTAGCCACAGATATCAATTGGGCGGGACGATGATCCCCACGCACAGCTGAACCTATACGTCCGGCTAAGTGATGGGAACTATAGGTGACATCTGTAAAACCCATGTCGCGGGATATTGGGCCATCGTAGAAGAAGATATCTATATATTTAGAAGTGTCCGATGTCGGGAGTGGTGAGTTGAGGATATCTCCTTTTTCAAATCCCCATTCTTTATTTCCTTTCAAATAGCAACGATAGGGACGGGTGGGATCAATCTGACTACCACCAACTTCGTGCCATTCTGGTTGGGGATCATTTTGTTTGGGTAGAGGACGACAACGTTGTGCTTGGGATGGTGCAAGGATAATGAAACGAATCCCTTCAGCAATTAAAGCTTCGATAGTTGCGTAGTCTACACCTGTTTCTGCTAACCAGATGCCTTCGGGATCACGACCAAAGCGAGATTTGAAGTCTTCTTTGCCCCAGCGAATCTGCGTGTATTTATCCCGTTCGTTAGCCAAAGGCATGATGATGTGATTATATACTTGCGCGATCGCATTGCCATGACCTTGCAGGCGATCGGCGCTTTTGGCATCTGCTTCTAATATTCGTTGATAAACCTCCACATCATAGCGTTCTAGCCACGACATCAAGGTAGGGCCAATATTAAAGCTGAGATACTCGTAATTATTCACGATCCCCATCACTTCGCCTTGGTCATTGACGATTCTGGCAAAGGCATTGGGACGATAGCATTCATAGTGAATCCGCTCATTCCAATCATGGAAAGGTGCAGCACTGGGTTGACGCTCAATTGCGTCTAGATAAGGGTTTTCGCGCGGTGGTTGATAAAAATGACCATGCACTGTGACATACACACCAGTCGCTGTTTTTAGGGGATCATGCTGGTGAGTATCTTGGGTAATTGAATGATCAATAGACGTAGCGCCAGGGCTGGCTGGCAATTCAGCAGCAGAAGTCATGTAGTATATTTATCCAAAACAAAAAACTTGCAGCAACGCGGAAAGCGTTTTCTTTCAACCTCATCTACACAGGCTTGAACACAAAATCCGGTATAGACTAAAACTATGGCTATAGGATACAGTTTAATTCTTGAGACAGCAGTCTGACTAGAGTGTGAAATCTGCGTTATCCTATCTCTGTTTTTCAAGTATCGCTAATTTTTCAGCTATTTCACAATTTTAGATTTTAGACTGACCCCACAGATAAATCTGGGCATTTGCACCATTTAGGGACTATTGGTCAACATGAATTGTCTTTGAATCTATTAAACTCTATTTCCTGTGTAGTATGCTACCTGAAAATTGATATTTTTACTACAAAATGTTGCAGAAAATCTGTAAAACACAACGTTAGTTTACATTGAGCATTGATCTGTTTTCATCAATTTTGATAAATTGCCACGAGTTCAGGACTTACGCACCAAAATTGTCTATGGGGATTGGGTGTGGGGGTGAAAGGGTATGGGGTGTAAGGGTTTTGAATACTTCCCCCCTTACACCCTCATACCCCTACACCCTGTTCTAAAATTTTATTTTTTCGTTTTTTTGCGTAAGTCCTAGAGTTTAGTAAATTCTCTCAATGGGTTAACTAAAACTTGAGAGTATCCTATTGGAGTGCTGAGTTATGAGTACTGCGGGGGATGAGGAAGAGAAGCAAAACAGGGAAGAATCATTTTTTGTTGACTCACTTTACTTACTTCACTACCTCATCTTCCCCATATTTCACTCAGCTTTTTCCAGGATAACTTTTACTAAAGTAACCAAATGTCAGGTAAAAACATTCTTTTTTTCGTGCTGTTACTGTTTATTCCCGTGTCGCTGGCGGCGCATTTTCTCGAATGGGGAGACTTAATAGTGTTTGTCACTGCTGGTTTGGCGATTTTGCCTTTAGCCGCTTGGATGGGAACAGCAACAGAGGAAATTGCTGTGGTGGTAGGCCCAACGCTGGGAGGGTTATTAAACGCCACCTTTGGTAATGCAACAGAATTAATCATTGCTTTAGTTGCTTTGAACGCGGGACTGGTTGGTGTAGTCAAAGCCAGTATTACAGGTTCGATTGTCAGTAACTTATTACTGGTGATGGGTCTTTCGATGTTTCTGGGAGGATTGCGCCACAAAGAGCAAACATTTCAGCCTATTGTAGCGCGTGTAAATGCTTCCTCGATGAATTTGGCGGTGATTGCCATGTTACTCCCCACGGCAATGAACTATACTTCCAAAGGCATTAATGAACAAACTCTACAAAATCTTTCCTTGGCTGTGGCAGTGGTGTTAATTGTGGTTTACGCCTTGACATTGCTGTTTTCGATGAAAACCCATACTTATTTGTATGATGTGGGCGTGGCTGAGGCGGAAGACAATGAAGGTTCCCACGAGAAACCAAATATGTGGTTGTGGACTGGGGTGTTATTGGTTTGTACCTTGCTAGTCGCACTGGAATCAGAAATGTTAGTTGATTCTTTAGAAGTAGCCACATCCCAACTAGGTTTAACAGCACTGTTTACAGGTGTAATTTTAGTACCGATTGTGGGTAATGCCGCAGAACACGCCACGGCTGTGACTGTAGCAATGAAAGATAAGATGGATCTTTCTGTATCTGTAGCTGTGGGTTCCAGTATGCAGATTGCTTTATTTGTAGCCCCGGTGTTAGTCATCGCCGGGTGGATACTTGGTCAACCAATGGATTTAGATTTTAATCCCTTTGAATTAGTCGCTGTGGCTGTGTCGGTATTAATTGCCAACAGTATTAGTTCTGATGGTAAATCTAATTGGTTGGAAGGTATTTTGTTGTTAGCGGCATATACAGTTTTAGGTTTTGCTTTTTACTTTCATCCAGTAATTACCAGTATTGGATAGTAATAATTATGCAGACAGCGATCGCTGTTACTTTGATGAGCGATCGCTTCTGCTGAGAGATAGAATTAATTTAAATTTTTGTTCGCTACGTAACCAGATTTTTGTATCTTTATCAAGTCTGAAAAATCAAAGTAATTTCTTATTCAAATCTTATTAACCATTAGAGATACTGCTTCAGATAGAGAAAATTTTTTATTATCTAGAGTTTATTATTTTCAAGGAAAGCAGGACATAAAACCAAATCAACGATTCAGATGCAATTGTGTCAAGCATAATTGAGGATTGCTAGGCGATCGCAGTTGTTTATGATTACGCAAAATTATTATATTTTTTTATTTCTAGGACACACCATTCCGGAACAACGACGATTTTTCTGTCAAAGGAAATATGGGTGTTAATAACATCAAAAAAAATGAGTGATATTGTCCTGCTGATGACGGGCGTGTTAATTGTCAAACAACCATCTCCGTCTCATATCAACCAGCAGCATGTAATTCAGCTAGATAATGGCGTGCAGAAAACACCACAGGGGCAGTCATCTCAATTTGATTTAGATAGAAAAACCACGCCGTCTGAATTCATGCAGCTTCAAGAAAAATCTGAAGCTACTCTAGTAGCTTTTAATGCTAATTCTGAAAAAAATCTAGTAAAAAAAACAGACAAAAAACCTGCTAAAGACTTATATAGCTTATCAGAATTTAAGAACTTTCAACCTGTAAATATCAAGTTTCCGCGTTCACAACGCCTCATCGCCCAAAAATTGAGTGACGATGAACTTTTATTAGCTAGGTCTACAAGATTGGGTGGTCGTACTGTACCTAATTTACGTTTTGGAAATTCAGGTCTAGCTGTGAGAGTTTTACAAAAGTTACTCATAGCTAATGGCTATACAATTCGTGTAGATGGGGTTTACGGTGCGTTGACAGAAAGTGCTGTCAAAGCCTTTCAAAATCGTCGCAATATCAATGTAGATGGCATAGTCGGGCCAAGAACTTGGTTTCATCTAACAAGATAAAAATAAAAGTAAAAAGGCAAAATAAAATAAGCTTTTGCCTTTTTACTTTTACCTTTTGCCTTTTTATTTTTTCCTTACATAATTACCGATATTTATGCTGTTCGAGAAGTTGTTGCGCCCTGGGTTTATAAATTAAGTAAAACAGTGCTTCCAAATAACGCAATAAATCTTCGCGGTTTTCTTGGGAGGTAAAATTCCAGAAGCCGTAAATTCTAGCTAAAGATAACAGCTTGGTGGTGTGTATTTTCCAAGTATAGGTAGTGTAAACTCGGTTAATTGCCTTTTGAGAAATTGTTTGCCAATAGTCGGGATTTTGTTCACATTTGGTAACAAAATCTAAAATTTTCGTGGCTGTCTCTGCTAAATTCGTAGGGTTAATGTAAAAGCCATTAACTTTATCTTGAATGATTTCTAGCGGCCCGCCAAATTGAGTTGCAAAAGTTGGTAGTCCAGAAATCATTGATTCTAAAATTGTTAAACCAAAGGCTTCAAATAAAGCAGGTTGGACAAAAATACCTTGATGGTCAGCAATCACGCGATAAATTTCGCCAGAATCACTTTTTGATAACCGGACACCTAACCAACGAATTTTGCCGTGAAGATTATATTCATCAATGATGTGATAAAGTTTGATAATTTCGTCACGTTCTTCGTTGTCGTCTGATTCTTCGGTGCGTAATTTACCCGCAACTAAAATCAAGTTACAATGCTCTTGCAAATCTTTACTTTGACCAAAACATTCAGCTAAACCAGTCAAGTTTTTAATGCGGTCGAGACGCGCCATTGAAAAGATAGGGCGCTTGTTGGGGTCATCCAGTTTACCGAAAATTTGGCTAGAGTCTTCTAAAGTAAATAACATTTCAGCGAGGCGCAAGCGATCGCTTTCTACCCGTTCTTGAGTCTTGGTGTAGGGGAAGTAATAACTTTCATTCACCCCAGGCGGAACAACGTTAAATTTTGGGCTGAATAACTCAATGCCATTCACCACATGATACAACTCTGGCATGGTGAAGCATTTATAAGACTCATATTGTCCCACACTATCTGGCGTACCGACAATTTCTTGATAAGTACTGCTGACCACAAAGTTAGCAGCATTCATGGCTATCAAGTCAGCAGTAAATTGTAGAGAGAAATGATATTTATCTTCTAAATCTTGCCAGTAAAGATTACTAAACAAATATTTAGATTTTTCTAAAGCATGGGCGATGTTACACTGGGTAACTTTCATCCGTCGCGCTAATAAGAAAGCTACTAAGTTCCCATCAGTGTAGTTACCGACAATTAAGTCTGGTTTACCGTGAAATTCTGCTAATAATTCTCTTTCTGAGTCGATAGCGAAGGTTTCTAAATAAGGCCAAAACTCAAAGCGAGAAATCCAGTTTTGGGTCATGTTGGGATTGAAATCCCGCAAAGGTACGCGCAAAATCCAAGCATTGTCTGTACTGTGGACTTTCTCTAACCTTTCGTTACATAAAGTACCATCACTATTGGGAATCAAGCGCGAGAGAATAATTACTTTTGGTTTAACGTTGAGTCCGTCTAAACCAGCGAGTAAGACATCTTCTTGTAGTTGCTTTTCTAAATTTCTGGCTTGGTCGAGAACATAAACTACTTGACCACCTGTATCGGGTCTTCCTAAAACTCCCTCTTGTCCAAACCAACCATGTGCGGAAACCAAGACGATTCTAAAAATCATCGGGACGCGGGAAATAAATTCTTCGAGAATTTGGGGGGCTGGTGAGTCAATTAATTCATCTAAAATATTCAGAGTTTCTTGTACTCGTTGGGCGGTGTTACCCCAACCAGGTTCAAAACCCATTGTTTGCAATTGAAAGCGAAAATCATCGTAAGGTTCATCACTGGGGCGTTCGTTGACAAATGCGATCGCTTTTTTGAGTTGTTGGGAAAGTTGCTGCTGTGATTGAATCCGATTGTTAATTAAGAGTTGAATACCGTTATATTGGTGCAGGCGCAAAAAGTTAAATAAGCTTTCTAGCCATTGTTTGGGGTCTTGGAAGAGTTTACTAGAAAGATAACGGTTGAGATACTGCACACCCTTACCAATATTTTTGGGGTCGCGGATAACTGGGGTGTAGTCGTAAAAAGGGGCGAAGTCTAATTCTAACAAGTCACCTTCGTTGGGATGATATTTATTGACGAGGCGATCGCGCAGATCCAGCAGTTCTTGTACTGTCATTGCTTCCGCACTCAAATCTGCTGTGAGTCGATAAACTTCTTGACTAGCAATATAAGGACGGATAATAAAACAAAAGTTGGAGTCTTCTTGAATAATTTCTTGCGTGTAATAGAGGAGTTTTCCTAACAGAGATAAGTTGTGAGACTGTTCCGGCTGACCATGTTTAGCACAATATTCACTATATACCTGGAGTATGTCATTTCTCAGCAAATAATTTTTTTCTTGTTGGCGTAATTCACTAATAAAAGCACGCAAATCATTTTTTTCTTCACTTTCTAGAACTGCTTGAATCAATTCAGACATATTCACCTCACAGTCAATAGGTACAAACACGAATAAACACAGATAAACTCTTTCTATCTGTGTTTCACAAAGTCTATGGACTTTTTGCGTGTTCTTCTTTACCTAAACTATCGAATAATCAGTATTATTCCCTCTAGCTATAGGCGGACAATTTTCGTAACTTTAGGCTGATTCACTATATTTATTGCTGGAAATGCCTCAATTATCAATTGATTAGGACTTACGCAAAAAAACGAAAAAATAATCAACCACTGCTAATTAAAAAGTAAAATTATTTTGCTTTAAATGTAAAAAATTCATACTTGTTTGTGGCCAGTATACTCATCATTTTATATACATTCTGTTACAGTTAGTTATATTAGTCATTCAATTTAAAGTTCTATCAAATAACAAAATTATCTCCTGATTTTTAGCAACAAAATTTAATCTTTATGTTGTGATATCAACAATGAGTTTGTATTTAAATCAAATAAAATCAACTTTTGATATTAGTGAGAATAATTTAAATTTGCCCTCGCTATAATTGCACCACGAAGTAATTAGAAACAGGGACGGTATATATGCAAGACCATTCACATAAATTAACAACTACCGACCACAGCATAGGCAACATTTTAATTGTCTCATTCATGCTATTCTGCGGAATGACTTTTATCTTTCTTTTAGGAATTTTCTAACAGTGACATTGGGAAATCAAGGATTTATAGGGAAGCAAAAAACTAAAATTTGCTTCCCTTTTTAATTGAGATTTATGCAAAAAACTATGAAACCTATCCCGCCTAGAAATATAGGGTTTCTCAGTTGAGTGCGGTACAAGTTGATAGGGGGGCTAGATTTGATGTACATCATTGGAATGAAAACCGCTATAAAGTCTCAGGCTAATCGCTATGAGACTCAGAGTTGATTCCAAGGCAGGACTTAAAATTAAAGTTTTGATAAAAGTGTTACCGGGATAGCTAAAGGTGATTGTAGCCATTCCGGTTTATAACTTTTAATTAGAGTAATTTGTATTAACTAGGGCGAACGATGGGACTCGAACCCACGGATGGTGGTACCACAAACCACTGCCTTAACCACTTGGCTACGCTCGCCATTGACTTATCGATTAATAATCATAGCATCTATTTAGTGATTGAGCAAGGGTTTTTTCAAGGAACGGACTTTACTAATGTATAGTCCAGGAACACTAATGGCTATCAGAAGATGACAGTGAGAAATATGAAGCTTTTGACGATGATGGCATTGGCGATCGCTACTAGCATTGCTGTAGTTGGCGTAGCCATGTCTAAAACCAATCCGACATCCAAGGAGTATGAAGATTATGCAGTCAATCAACTCACCCAATATCTCAAAAATGATGTGTGTCAAAAAACCTCAAAGTTAATTGAGAGCTTACTTAATTCTCGCTGTGACAAACTTGTTGATTCCACTAACCCCCAAATGCGAGATTTGGTCAGAACCACAACGGAACGGCAAGATTTTCTGT
Organism: Nostoc sp. FACHB-190; assembly: GCF_014696905.1. Classification (NCBI taxonomy): domain Bacteria; kingdom Bacillati; phylum Cyanobacteriota; class Cyanophyceae; order Nostocales; family Nostocaceae; genus Nostoc; species Nostoc sp. FACHB-190. Next base: position 84,396 of record NZ_JACJQW010000004.1, on the reverse strand, counting down.
TGTTTAGTGTGTATCGGACAGATTTAACCCTTGGTGCTTGGCTACCAGGGTACAAGTTTGAAACGGTGGGAGCTTTTCATAATTTTTATACGTACAGTGCTGAACAGCAATAGCCTTCACTAACTCCCGCATCTAAGATTAAGCTTAGTTAGCAAGAGTTACACCTTTACCCATGTCATCTGCATATCTGTTGGTATCGCACGGAAGCCGTGACCCTCGTCCAGAAATCGCTTTACAGCAATTGACAGAATTCTTAAGTCAAAAACAGCAAAGTTACTCATCAAGCAAAAAGCTAGTCGGCTTGGCTTACTTAGAAACACGTCCAGAACCGTTACACATCCAAATCAAAGAATTTGCTCATAGTGCATTTGTGGCTGGATGCGAGAGCCTCAAAATCATACCGCTATTTCTTTTACCGGGAGTCCATGTGATGCAAGAAATCCCTGAAGAAATAGCATTAGCACAACAAGCCTTGGGCAAAGATATTAATTTGGAATTACTACCATATATAGGTAGCAACCCTGGTTTAAGCAAGTTGCTATCTCAACAAATGGCTGAGATTAAAACCCAAGCCTGGGTTTTAATTGCTCATGGGAGTCGCCGTCCGGGTTTTCAACAGCCAGTGGAAACCATAGCAGCAAATATAGGTGCAGTAGCAGCCTATTGGTCTGTGGCTCCTAGTTTAGAAGCACAGGTAGAACAGTTGGTAGCTGCTGGTAAAGAAAAAATTGCAATTTTGCCATATTTTTTATTCGCAGGTGGCATAACAGATGCGATCGCACAACTCACAGAAACGCTAAAATTAAAATTTCCGGCTGTGACTTTCCAATTAGCTCAACCTTTGGGAGCAAGTGCAGAGTTAGCTGATTTGATTTGGGATTTGATGAAGGAATGAACTGCACAGAAAAAGAAGAGCAGAAGAATTTGGGAAAAGTTTATTTAGTAGGTGCAGGGCCGGGAGATCCCGGACTGATGACTCTCAAAGGCAAAAGTTTATTAGAATGTGCCGATGTCGTGATTTATGATGCGTTGGTGAGTCCAGCTATTTTAGCTATGATTAACCCCCAAGCCGAAAAAATCAATGCTGGTAAGCGGATGGGGAGACATTCACTATTACAAGATGAAACCACGCAGTTATTAATAGATAAAGCCCAATATAACACCATAATAGTAAGACTCAAAGGCGGCGACCCGTTTATTTTTGGTCGTGGTGGCGAAGAAATGGCAGATTTAGTCCAAGCCGGGATTTCTGTTGAAGTTGTGCCAGGAATTACATCGGGAATTGCCGCTCCAGCTTATGCTGGCATACCTTTGACCCATAGATTGTATAGTTCTTCAGTAACTTTTGTCACCGGGCATGAGTCGGCTGGTAAGTATAGACCGACGGTAAATTGGCAAGCGATCGCCCAAGGTTCTGAGACAATTGTCATTTATATGGGCGTTCATAATTTGTCGCACATCATTGAAGAGTTAACGGCGGCGGGTTTAAGTTTAGCAACACCAATTGCGTTAGTGCGCTGGGGTACAAGACCAGATCAAGAAGAACTCATTGGTCAGCTAGGCACAATTGTAGAGCAAGTTGAACAAACCAAATTTGATGCGCCGGCGATCGCGGTTATTGGTTCTGTAGTGAATCTGCACGATATCTTATCCGCTTGTCGTCCAGTTTGATCAAAGAGTCTAGATATATCGCACCTGATTTTGCATTTCGTCCGCCGTAACGTGATTACTTATCACCAATAATCTTTGATGATAAGTAATCACTTTCTCTGTACCTCTGCTTCTGTTCGCCGAGCGACTTGTACCGAGCGTTCGCGCAGCGTCTCCTTCAGGAGAAGTCGAGGTCAGTCGAGGCGCTGCTTGTATCTCTGTATTATTTTTAAAGTGAAATATGATCACAGCCAAGCCCTGACACCCATATACCCCTTCACCCTTCTTTAAACCCTTTATTTCTGCTGTAAAACTTGACATCAGCAGTTAACTTAACACGCAAAAAAATAAATGTAGTTTAGTTAAAGATTAAAGTGTAAATTTAAATTTGATCCAAAGTTTTTATCAGTAATATCACTATAATTTTAAATATATATCACTTACGTAGATACACACTGATAAATTATATTAATTTTATATAAGGTGATTAAAGTTACTAAATTATAAAAAATTGATTAAAGAGCAAAAATCATAAAATAAACTGTTTTAAGCAATTTATGCCTGAATTGCTTAATTTATCTAGTAAAGTTTTTATTTTACATTAACCTAAAAATTCCTTAATCAAATTTTGTTTATGTATTAATACTGTCAGTAATGTATTAATAAAATTTATTTTATATGTATAAAAAGCAGCATTATAGCATGTGACATAAATTCCTTTTTTATTATTTGTGATAAATCCGTATGTTCTTACTCGTGAATAATTTATTTAGAATACAAAAAAGCTAAGTTATACTACTTACTAGTTTCAATTGAATTAACCTTACTCATAGAGGATGTCTGAAAACTTTTTAATGTTGTAATGAACTCTGACAGATTACTCTAAACCACCCATAAAAAATGATACTTTGCAGCATTTTAGGGTGGTGAGTATAGGTACTGAATCCTCTGAAGAGGATGTTTTCAAAACCTTCTTGATTATTAGCAACAAGTCTTAGATTCTCTCAAATCTTCCCACGCAAGAGAAACCAGTTTGTTGAATATCAATAGCTGTATTAAGGCAGGTGCAGTCTGAGGATTTCCCCTGGGAATAACTGCTGCAATCATCTGCTGATTTAAAGCGGCTGTTGTTGTATATAACAACTTCTGGTCAGACTCTGTTTGCCTATTCATACTCTATAGACATATCTGAATAGGGTCACTTTGGAGGATGAAGAGAAGACACAATGCTGATAATTACAAGCAAATTCTGTTGAAACCATCTCCCAACTTTCAGCTAATTGTTCACTTTGGTCAGAATCAACACACCTACTTGTAGAGAGAAAACCATCATGAATACACCTTTGATTAAATTGGAAGAATTGCAACAAGGTAAAGTTCTTGTTGATGAGTTGGGGTTGTTAACCGAAATGCCTGATGAGATAATTCAACTCTCTCAGAGAGTGAAACAAATCATGGGTGCTTCTAAAGTCGTCCAAGGTATGTGTGCAGGTGATTATTTTTCTCTAGTGTCATATTCAGCAATTTATTGGGGAATAGTCAAAACCTTTCCTCGCACTGTTATCAGAAACGTCAAGAAGTTTTTGAACCGTTTCTCTGAACAAAATTCCAGCCGTAATTTGCTTTTAGTCTTCAACTACACAGGTAAAGAACGCGAAAAAATCTTAGCTTCCCTACAACATGGTATTTCTGGTATTGCCAAAGACTATGGTTTTGAAGAAGGTAGTCATTTAGATTATTGGAAAAAGTTGATGACTGCTGTGGGAATCATGAATGATTCCAGTACTGGTAAGCTTTCTCCTGAAGGTGCTAAACTCCTAGCCCAGCTTGAAAAAGCAGAACCAATTATGTTGATGGATACTTTGATTAATAAAGAAGCCGATATGCGAAACGCCTTAATAGCGATGTTAGCTGTTGAGTTTATCGCTGTAGGTATTTCAGAATGTGTTATCGACTCTCCAGAGTCTCAAATATTATTTGCACCAAATGGAAGAGGAATCACCAGAGAGTGGTTTGATGTTCATTACCATTCTGGCGATCATCATATATTAGAGAATAGCGAATATGATTTGACTCCAGATTTTGACCAGCTAAAATTGCCCCATGATACTATCAACTACAATATGTTGAAAATGGCGCATAAGGCTGATTATGAGGGTGAGTCATTACAAGATATTTTAGAAGCAAAAGTGTTACACGTCGCTGAGGCTTTTGCTGCTGCGGGTAATTACACTTGGAAATTTGACGAGTCGATTAATCTGCATTTGGCAATGAAGGCTTAAAAATTTCAAACTAGAGTCTAGTATGTGTAGGGTGTGTTAGGCGTAAGCCGTAACGCACCGAAAACTTTGCCATAGATGCGTTACGCTGTCGCTAACACATCCTACGTACATTTCAGAAATCAAATATTGAGTATTAAGTAATGAGTAATAAGTAAATTTCTGACTCATTACTTTTTTCAATCAGTTGCTGTACCTTATAAACATCGAATCTGCTGTAATTAGTTAATCTCAACCAACTGAATAGCATTCAGCAATTCTTCGGCGGTGTAAGGCTTGCTTAAATAAGCATCCGCGCCCTGTTTTCTACCCCACACTAGATGACTGGTTTGATTTGTGGTACTACAAATTAAGATAGGTGCTTTGGCTTGACTGGGATGACTTGTGAGGAAGCGACACAATTCAAAACCATTCATCCCTGGCATAAATACATTAGTAATAATTGCATCTGGCTTTTCTTCTAAAGCCATTTCTAAAGCTTCTTTTGCAGTTTTAGCTTTAATAATTTTATAACCTTTATCTCCCAGCACATTTGCTAGTTCACTGAGAGTGTCTTCTAATATCAGAATTGTCCCTACCCATGTAATACTCAATTCTGAATCTCCATATCAGCGATTTAGTTGATTTATTCTAACTAAATCTGAAAATTAGACAATATGCTTAAAGATAATTTTCATTAAATCTCCTTGGGTAAAAGATTTAGTCAGATAGCCAGAAGCTCTGACTATTTTAGCTTTTGCTCTGTCGATGAGGCTGACTTTTTCTGTCAGCATAATTATGGGTGTATTTTTGAAATATGTGTGTTGTCGTAATAAAGTGCATAACTCATAGCCATCTAAATCAGGCATATCTACATTTAATAAAATAATGTCTGGTTTAGTCCGCAGAATTTCCATTAAAGCTTTTAAAGAATCTGTAACTCCAATTACAGAAAATATTTGCTCATCTAAAGCATTCTTCACGACATTTAATAAAGCAGGACTATTATCAATACAAAAGATTGTGTAGACTTTCTTCTCTGGTGATGGTGAAGAATGAGTTTGATAATTATGATGGCTAGGGCTAGTAGCCTGCGATGGATAGCGGTTAATTTTGGGTAATTGTGGTTCTGGTTTGGGTTGTGTCCGGGTTGGGGTGGTAAATGGTGATGGCTGCGCCACAGTTGTTGATGAACGGAACTCTTGATGATTGAACCCAACAGAACTACTTTCGGTATATGGCGAACTATCTTGATAAACGCCCTCTTTTCCGCGCTTTTGACAGCGTTCGACTAACAAGCGGAGATTAAGATGGCAGAATTTAGGCATATCATCCAAAAAGCTTTCGGGGATGAATTCATAACTACCCTCTTCTAGGCTCAAGAATGAGTCGAGAACTTCTAATGCTAGTTGTTCGATGAGTACGGCTGCTTCTGTTGGACTAATATACTTTTGATTAACTAACCAGCAAATTGCCAAATAATCTGGGTTAGGTATGGCTTGACTACCAGCGCCATTTTCAAATATTGTCCTGAGTTGAGCGTCAATTCCATACGGTAAGGTCGAAATTTGCTCACTCAAATGTTGTAGATTCCGGTAAAGCGGTTCAAACATCTTTTCGGAATAGCAGGCATATATTAGCTTACCTTCATCTATATATATTGACCAAGCGCCAGATGTACTAAAGACTTGTAAACAACCAGTGACAGATTTACTGGTGATTTTCTTCAATAAAGATAAGGGCTGGATTTTTTGGAAAAATCTATATCTACTAATAGGGAGGGTTTTCATAGAAATATCTTTAGATAAAAGTACATATTGGCAAGGCAAATTTGTGAATTACCTAGTTGGTATCCACAAGCAAATATTTTTTGAGATTCTATTCAGCTAAATATAGCGGTCATATTTGGGTTCGTACAGAGATTCTTTACCCCTAACTCTAAAGTAGTCAATCTCTGATAAGATGTTGCTAACCTAACTACACTTAACTAAGAAATACCAAACTAAGCGATCGCTTAACAAAAAAGTAGTTGGATTTGTTCATGGTAAACATTATCCAAAAAACAATTTTGCTTTCTTCGCTTGTAATAATCTGGCTAGTTTAACAGTACATCATATTTTGCATTTAGACGTATTGGCTCCAACCCATCAGTAACAAAAAAAACTTTTAAATACGGATATTTTGGCTAAAAATGCAAATTTAAGTATATACTGAGTCATCTGGTTTTTTATTACTTTAGTATATCTTGCAACTCCGTAGCATAATTTTTCCCAGTAATAAGTTGAATATTGATTCTGAACAAGACTTACAGCAGTTAATGGAAGCATCAGCACTAAAAACAGGCTTTGCTGTTATTGGTCGAAAAATATTTACCCGGAAATATTTTTGTGTTCTGTCAATCCAATCTGATGTAAAAGTCAAAAGTGTACTTGATAGAAGCTGGATATCTAAATTCAGCTAAATGCTAAATGGCAACATCATAGATTTTTCTGTATTCAGATAAAAACCAGTTATTTTTATGATAAACAACCTCTGAAGATATAAATATAATTATTATTTAAAGATTTTAATTGTCGGAAATATAGCAATAGATCCGGAGAATTTAAAGAAGTACAGTAATTAATCATCGTGTGCAGGGTTGGAGAAAAGGTAAGAATTCAGTGTTCAAAAGTCAAGATTTGTTTGCTGCTCATTTGGGAATGCTTGGTGAGTTACTCAAATCTAATGAATTCTGACTTCTGGATTCTGAATTATAGCTATTGAATTATTAAGCTAGAATTAACTATGCCACTTGTGTAATTTGGACTTACGCTCATGGTGACTCAATTACCTTCTTCTACCAAAAAAGATATCATCTACCCGGAAACTGATGGACAGCCGATGGCGGAAAATACAAAGCAGTTTGAATTGATTGTATTGATTAAAAAGAATTTAGATTTATTATTTGCCAACGAACCTAATGTATTTGTCGCGGGTGATCTGTTTTGGTATCCTGTTGAAGGTGATAATGTGACGCGGAGAGCGCCTGATGTGATGGTAGTGTTTGGTAGACTAAAAGGCGATCGCGGTTCTTATTTACAATGGCAAGAAGGTAACATTCCGCCACAAGTGGTATTTGAAATTCTTTCCCCTAGCAACACTGCCAAAGAAATGATTGCTAAGTATAAATTCTACGATCGCTATGGGGTGGAAGAATACTATATATATGACCCAGAGACAACAGAGTTAAGCGGTTGGTTGCGTTCAGAACATGAATTAGCTGAAATTCCGCAAATGATTAACTGGATAAGTCCGCGTCTGGGTATTCGCTTTGAGTTATCAGACGGCGAACTTCTAATTTATCGTCCCGATGGACAGAAGTTTCTCACCTATTTAGAATTAGCGCAACAACGCGAGCAAGCACAAATAGCAGCCGAGCAAGAACGCCAACGTGCTGAACGAGAATGTCAACGCGCTGAACAAGCCGAAACTCAACTAGCAGCACTCCGCGCTTTACTCCGCGATAGGGGAATTAACCCTGATGAAGTGTGAAGTGTGAACAGGACTTACGCACCAAGATTGTCTATGAAGATTGGGTGTAAGGGTGTAAGGGTTTATGGCGTAAGGGTTTTAGATACATCCTTATACCCCTGTACCCCTACCTCACAAGTGTAGGTTTTCAACAGAGTGATGAGTAGCGACTCTAAAAATCATGATTGAATCAGAGTTCCATTCCCCTCACACCCTTACACCCCTACACCCTAAATCAAGGTTTTTGGGGCATAAATAACCTACAAAACCTCACCTGTCAGCGTACCCCTACACCCTTGTCAAAACCCTTAATTTTTCGTTATTCCCCACTCCCTATACTCAATGCAGACCGACATTAATTTAGAAGTTTTAGAAAATAGCGCACGTTTAGACCGTTATCTTGCACAAGAGTTATCGGATGTTTCTCGTTCTCGCATTCAGCAGTTGATTGAACAGGGAAATGTCCAAGTTAACGGTCAAGTCTGCACGTCTAAAAAGGAGAATGTGAAAATAGGCGATCGCATCATTCTACAAATACCAGAAGCACAGCCCCTAGAGCTACAGGCAGAAGATATTCCCCTTGATATTCTTTACGAAGACGAACAATTACTTATCCTCAATAAACCTGCTGGCTTAGTTGTCCATCCCGCACCAGGACATTATGATGGCACATTGGTAAATGCTTTGTTGGCGCATTGTCCAAACCTTCCCGGTATTGGCGGAGTTCAACGTCCGGGAATTGTGCATCGATTGGATAAGGATACCACCGGTGCGATCGCGATCGCCAAAACCGACATTGCTTATCAACACTTACAAGCACAACTCCAAGCCAAAACCGCGCGGCGAGAATATTTAGGTGTAGTTTACGGTGCGCCAAAAACTGAAAGTGGTAAGATAGATTTTCCGATCGGTCGCCATCCCCAAGACCGCAAAAAAATGGCTGTCATTCCTGTAGAACAAGGTGGACGCACAGCAGTTACACACTGGCATATACTAGAACGCTTAGGTAATTACACATTAATTAAATTTCAATTAGAAACAGGTCGTACCCATCAAATTCGGGTTCATAGCGCCAAAATTGGTCATCCCATTGTGGGTGATCCTGTTTATAGTTCTGGTCGTTCGGTGGGTGTAAATCTTCCTGGTCAAGCATTACACGCTTGGCGGCTCAAGTTACAACACCCCATTTCACAAGATTGGATTGAAGTTACAGCACCAATACCCCAAACTTTTACAACTTTGTTAGAAGTCCTCCGCCGCAGAATCGCCGTCTCTTCTTGAAAAAAGAATATAAATAATTTTCAGATTTCGCTTTACTTTGGTTTACAAAAGCTTACACAGAAATTTTGGGCAAAAATCTCATTTACAAGCTGTAGTAATAGATGAAAGGCTGGTAAACAGAAAGTTATAAGCAAATTCAGCATATATTTCAGACTTGACATCTTCTTGATTTTTATCTGATGCAATAAAAATCAAAATTGTGATTTAAATTACAAAATTTCTCTAACAAATTGTTCACAGTCTACTAACACCTGTTAGTAGCCAAAAGTTTAAAGTTAACAATCAACAACCCTAAATTTTCAACTTTTGGTTCTGCTTGAACAGTAGCTTGATTCCTGCTGTGCTAATCACTTTCTCAAGCTACACTGTCAGAAATTCTAGATATATAAGTTTTATTTGTTACTAAGCTCAAAAAAGTCCAGGGAATATGTGAAGTAAGTTTTCTAAAAATGTTGGAATGTAAAGCAAAAATTTTCTGATGATGCCTCAAAGCTATGTAGGGAGATAGTTTAGCGAAAAAGCTGTATGGAGAAATACTATTTCATAAAACTTAAGAATAAACTAACTCAACCAATATATAAAATACGAACAAGGTTTTAAAAGCAATTAAAAAAACAAGCAAAGTTAGCTGTTTTAAAGAATAGTTAATTGCGGCAAAAAGTTATTATTTCAAATTAACTATTTGAAGTAGTGATTTTGTAATGCAATGAATTTTGCTCCATAGATTAATTGCTATGAACCACATAAATATCTGCAATTAATGGTCGGAGGAATCAAAAATGCTCGACGCTTTTTCCAAAGTAGTTGAACAAGCCGATAAAAAAGGTTCATATTTAAGCGGTGAAGAAATAAACGCATTATCAGCTATGGTTGCTGATAGCAATAAGCGGTTAGATATCGTTAACAGACTCACCAGTAATGCTTCTTCAATTGTGGCTAACGCTTATCGGTCTTTAGTAGCTGAACGTCCACAAATTTTTAATGCTGGTGGTGCTTGTTTCCACAACCGCAACCAAGCTGCATGTATCCGTGACTTAGGATTTATTCTGCGTTACGTTACTTATTCTGTATTAGCTGGTGATGCTAGTGTGATGGACGATCGCTGCTTAAATGGTCTGCGTGAAACCTATCAAGCACTAGGTACTCCTGGCGATGCTGTAGCTTCTGGAATTCAAAAAATGAAAGATGCTGCTATTGCAATTGCTAATGACTCTAATGGTATTACAAAAGGTGATTGTAGCCAATTAATTGGTGAATTAGCCAGCTATTTTGATCGTGCTGCTGGTGCTGTTGTTTAATAAATTGTTTGTGCCAACTGTTCGCAAACTGGTTGTTAGGAATTAGTCAAAAATCGAGGAGATTAGGAGAGTTATGAAAACACCTTTAACGGAAGCGATATCTGCTGCTGATTTGCGTGGTTCTTATCTCAGCAATACCGAAATACAAGCAGTATTTGGTCGGTTCAACCGCGCTCGTGCAGGTTTAGAAGCTGCGAAAGCATTTAGCAATAATGGCAAGAAATGGGCAGAAGCAGCAGCCAATCATGTTTATCAAAAATTCCCCTACACCACTCAAATGAGTGGCCCTCAATATGCGTCTACTCCCGAAGGTAAATCCAAGTGTGTACGCGATATTGATCACTATCTCCGCACCATCAGCTATTGCTGTGTTGTTGGCGGTACTGGCCCCTTAGATGAATATGTAGTTGCTGGTTTAAGTGAACTCAATGGTGCTTTGGGTTTATCTCCTAGCTGGTATGTAGCTGCACTCGAATTTGTGCGTGACAATCATGGTTTAAATGGTGATGTTGCTGGGGAAGCTAACACCTATCTCAACTATGCAATTAACGCTTTAAGCTAATACAAAATTGTGGGTCTTTGTCAATAGAAAATTGCTCAATTAGTAGGAAAATTTTCTACTTAAATTGTTGCGGTTTTCTACTGCCAAAGACCCAAATTTATTGCTAACCAAAATTGAAAAAGGAGCGATAGTCCAAATGAGTGCTTCTATTGCAGACCGACTAGGCATTAGAGATGCAATTGCCATTAAAGTAGAGCTACGCCAAAATTGGAGCGAAGACGAATTACAAAAAGTATTTCGTGCTGCTTATCAGCAAATTTTTGGTCGTCAAGGAATCTACGCCAGCCAAAAATTTACTAGTGCCGAAGCTTTATTGCGAAATGGCAAAATTAGCGTGCGGCAATTTGTAGAAACTTTGGCAAAATCTGAATTTTACAAAGAATGCTTTTTTTATAACAACTCCCAAGTGCGTTTTATCGAATTAAACTATAAGCACTTATTGGGACGTGCGCCTTACGATCAATCAGAGATTGCTTACCATGTAGATTTATATGCTGCGCGTGGCTATGATGCAGATATTGAATCTTACATTTACAGCCCAGAATATGAAAATGCTTTTGGAAATGCTGTTGTGCCTTATCACCGGGGATTTCAATCAATTCCTGGCATGAAAACTGTTGGTTTTAATCGGATATGTGAGCTTTATCGCGGTTCTGGTAATAGTGATAATGCTCAAATGGGACGCAGAAATTCTCGCTTGCGGACGAAAGTTTCATTGAATTTAGCTAATGGAATTTTACCGCCAACTTCCGCAGGCACAGGGTTTGTCTCAGCAGCGCCAACTTTAATTAGTTCGGCTCAACGCGGAGATAGTCGGATGTTTGTAATTGAAGCGATCGCCGGTACAATTGGCTCTAAAGCATCAGTACGCCGTAGCCGCCAAGTGTACACTGTACCTTACGAACGTCTTTCAACCACCTACCAAGAAATACACAAGCGCGGCGGTAAGATAATCAAAATCTCTCAAGTGTAAATTTCAGCAAAAATCAGGAATTCTCTTTTTGATGGGGTGTGAGGGTGTAGGGGTATAAGGGTGTAAAAAAATTCCTACACCCCTACACCCTTAATCCCTTACACCCTTTTCACTATGACTATTACTAACTCTGCTGAACCAATTCTTTCACCAGAAAGTGCGATCGCGGCATTATCTAGTGAGGATAATCAAATTCGTTATTACGCTGCTTGGTGGTTGGGTAAACATCAAGTCCAAGCTGGCTGTGTGGCGTTATGCGAGGCTTTATTTGATGAACGTTATCGCATTCCCGGTGGGGGTTATCCGCTACGCCGTCAAGCCGCCCGCGCATTAGGACAATTGAAAAATCCCCAAGCTGTACCAGCGTTAGTAAAAGCGTTAGAGTGCGATGAGGATTTGCGTTTAAGGGAAGCCGCGATCGCCGCTTTAGCTGCTATTGGTGACAAAAGGGCTGTGACTCCTTTGTTACATCTGTTAGCAACCAGTCAAGAACAACCTTATGAAGCCTTGATTGAAGCATTAGCAACACTCCAAGTTTGGTCAGCACGTCCGCAAATCGAAGATTTTTTGCAACATCCTTCAGAACGAGTTCAATGTGCGGCGGCGCGATATATGTATCTGTTAACGCAACAACCCGAATACATTGAACGTATCGTCAAAAACCTCAACCACGACAATATGTATTTACGTTGGGCTGCTGTTTTTGACTTAGGCGCAGTTGGTCATCAACAAGCTATCCAGGCTATCTTAAAAGCCCAGGTTCCTAATAGTTTGAAGTTATTAAACTTAAAGCGCATTTTAGAAGCATTTCTAGAAATTCATAGTTATGCCGAAGAGACAGCTTTATTAATTTTTCAAGCGATAGATAATTTACTAATTCAACTTTAAAAGTCAAAATACATTTTTTTGAAATTAGTATCACAAGTAAAAAGTAAAAAGGGAAATTCATATAGGGCTGACGTAGGGTGTGTGACGCAACGAGAAGATTTAAACGTAGTCATCAGATTTATAGCGTCACGCACCAACCACCAATTGTGACACTTACGTAAGTCCTGCCATGTTGAAAATTCATTGGTCTACAATTAGTGGCAAATCTGATTTGCCTCACTAGTTGACCCTGAGCGTTTTTCTAACCGGAGTCGTTTGCTCTTTTTTACTTTTACCTTTTTACTTTATTTTGCCATGCAATTTTTTATCAGTGAGCAGAACCATGAATGAGCAATTAATTTCCCAAATTAATCAAGCTGCAACACCAGAAGAAGTAATTACAGCAATTAGGGCTATAGCTGTGAGTGATACTCCAGAAATCGACTCTATCAATGCTGTAATTACAGCTTTAAGTCATCATCACCCAATGGTGAAAAATGCAGCAGTAGAGGCCTTAGTTAAGTTGGGAAATGTCACAGTAAAACCCTTAATTACTGCTTATGCAACTTCTCGTGATCAGGGATTACAAGCTTATATTATTCAAGTCTTAGCTCAAATTGGTTCAGATGAAGCGATGGATTTGTTAGCGGAAGTTTTGGGGACAACTGTAGCAAATCATTGCCAAGGTAATGTGCGGCGAATTGCAGCACGGGGGTTAGGAAAAATTGCCAGCAATTCTCAAGATGCAGGAGTGATTGGTTGTGTACAAGAAAAGTTGATTTGGGCTTTGGTTTCTCCTGAAGATTGGGGACTGCGTTATGCTGCGGCGGTGTCTTTACAAGAATTAGCCACACCAACAGCAAAGGCGGCTTTACAAACTGCGATCGCGCAAGAAACCGATTCTGTGGTGCGATCGCGCGTAGCTTTAGCCTTGGAGTCAGGGAAAACAAACAAATTAGCTATGACCTATGACCGATGAGAACCGTCTCTTGACCCTAAACCAAGCACTCACGAAAATGTTGCGAAATATTTATTTTATGTTTCTTCACAATAACCTTCCGGATGCAAAAACTGGTGTAAAACTGCAATATCTTGCTCTGTAAGGGTTCCGGGAAAATTAAGAAAATATTAAATACGCAATATTTTCGGAAAAACTTATCAAATGTGAAGCTATGTAACAAAAAAAAGCGCGTTTTCTCAGTTACAGCCCTTGTATGTAAAGGATTTGAGGTGGTTCTTATGACTGCAACTTATTTATTCATAATTTGTAACAAATAAAGGATCTATAGCATTGTATAAACATAAGCTGGAGGGGTAAATAACAGACAGAACATAAACAAGACAATCAATTCGTAAAGTTTGCTGGTTTCTCATAAAACAAACCCTAGTTCTCATAATTTTCCTCATGAAGCAACAGGCGGACTTGAGAGCAGCAAAACGAGAAATGGTTACTTGGTCTGTTAGTTGCCAGCCCAAATTGATAAAACATTACCAGTTTTAATCGAGACATCTCTCAACTAAGGAATTAGGAGATTAGAGTCCATGACATTAGATGTATTCACCAAGGTAACTTCTCAAGCCGATTCTAGAGGCGAGTTCTTGAGCAACGAGCAATTGGATGCTCTAGCTGCTGTTGTTAAAGATGGTAGCAAGCGCCTAGATGTTGTTAACCGCATCACCAGCAATGCTTCCTCTATCGTTACCAACGCTGCTCGTTCTTTGTTTGAAGAACAACCCCAATTGATCGCTCCTGGTGGTAATGCTTATACAAACCGCCGCATGGCTGCTTGCTTGCGCGACATGGAAATTATTTTGCGCTATGTAACCTACGCTATTTTGGCTGGTGATGCAAGTGTCCTGGATGATCGCTGCTTGAACGGCTTGCGTGAAACCTACAGCGCCCTAGGTACTCCTGGTTCTTCCGTAGCTGTTGGCGTTCAAAAAATGAAAGATGCAGCTATTGGGATTGCTAACGATCCCAACGGTATCACCAAAGGTGATTGCAGTGCATTGATCTCCGAAGTAGCTGGCTACTTTGATCGCGCTGCTGCTGCTGTTGCTTAATAGCAGTCTAGAGTCTCAATACGCAAGTATTTAGGCAACCAGGTAAAAAGACTAAAAAATACCAAGGAGATTTGAAAAGATGGTTAAAACACCAATTACCGAAGCTATCGCAGCTGCTGATACCCAAGGACGCTTTTTGGGCAACACTGAATTACAAGCTGTTAACGGTCGTTATGTACGTGCTGCTGCAAGCTTAGAAGCTGCTCGTGGTTTGACCTCCAACGCTCAACGCTTGATCGATGGTGCAACCCAAGCTGTTTACCAAAAATTCCCCTACACCACAAACACTCCTGGCCCTAACTTTGCTGCTGATAGCCGTGGTAAATCCAAGTGCGCTCGTGACGTTGGTCACTACCTCCGCATCATTACCTACAGCTTGGTTGCTGGTGGTACTGGCCCATTGGATGAATACCTGATTGCTGGTTTGGCTGAAATCAACAGCTCCTTCGAGTTGTCTCCTAGCTGGTACGTAGAAGCTCTGAAATACATCAAAGCTAATCATGGTTTGTCTGGTCAAGCTGCTAACGAAGCTAACACCTACATCGACTATACTATCAACGCTCTCAGCTAGATAGTTTTCTGCCCGGAGAGGGATACAAGTGCTGGATGGTAATCACCTAGCAGTTGGATCAAGCTCCGGGCATAGTTTTATGTAGGGATGAAAAGAAGAATGCAGAATCCAGAATTCAGCGTTGGTTAAATCTAGTTATTCTGACTTCTGACTCCTGAATTCTTATTCAAAAAGCTTTTTAGAGCAAGCAGTCGGCGCAAACCGCCGAACATCAATAAGGGGATAAAAGATGGCAATTACAGCAGCAGCATCTAGGCTAGGGACAGAGCCATACAGCGAAGCACGTCGAGTTGAACTGCGCCCCAACGCCAGCAAAGCAGAAGTCGAAGCCGTGATTCATGCCGTGTATCGGCAAGTCTTGGGTAATGATTACATCATGGCATCAGAACGTCTGGTAAGCGCAGAATCACTCCTGCGGGATGGAAACCTGACAGTGCGGGAGTTTGTGCGTAGCGTTGCCAAATCAGAACTCTACAAAACCAAGTTTTTCTATAGCAGTTTCCAAACTCGTTTGATCGAACTCAACTATAAGCATTTGTTGGGTCGCGCTCCTTACGACGAGTCAGAAGTTGTTCATCACCTCGACTTGTACCAAAACAAAGGTTACGACGCAGAAATTGACTCTTACATTGATTCTGTAGAGTATCAAAACAACTTCGGCGATAACATCGTGCCTTACTATCGTGGTTTTGAAACTCAGCCTGGGCAGAAGACAGTAGGTTTTAACCGGATTTTCCGGTTATACAGAGGCTATGCAAATAGCGATCGCGCCCAAGTAGAAGGTAAGAAGTCACGGTTAGCACGGGAATTAGCGAGCAATCAATCATCTTCAATTATTGGCCCCTCCGGCAGCAATAGTAACTGGAGTTTCCGTGCAACAGCAGATTTAGCGCCGAAGCGGAACTTAGGCAACGCTGTCGGACAAGCTGATCGTGTTTACCGCATTGAAGTTACAGGACTTCGCAATCCCGGCTATCCGAGCGTAAGAAGAAGCAGCACAGCTTTCATCGTACCTTACGAACGGCTTTCTGAGAAAATCCAGCAAATCCATAAGCAAGGCGGCAAAATAGCCAGCGTTACACCAGCTTAAGTTGCTGCTACAGGGATTGTAAACCAAACAGGAGATAGAGAAGTAATGTTCGGTCAAACCACATTGGGTGCTAGTAGCGTTTCTTCATCTGCTAGTCGTGTGTTTCGCTATGAAGTTGTAGGCTTGCGGCAAAACTCCGAAACTGACAAGAATAAATACAACATTCGCAATAGCGGTAGCGTATTTATTACCGTGCCATACAGCCGGATGAATGAAGAATACCAAAGAATTACCCGTCTGGGTGGCAAAATCGTCAAGATTGAGCCATTAACTGCTGACGAGGAATAATCCCCTGGCAATGATAGAACCCAGTGGGGAGCAATTTGCCCCAGAGAACGGGCCTCAGCTCACACCAGATATAGCGATCGCTAACCTGCAATCACCAGATTTGAGTCTCCGCTATTATGCAGCTTGGTGGCTGGGCAAGTTCCGGGTTAACAGAGCAGATGCTGTGGATGGTTTGATTGCCGCATTAAAAGATGAAGCTGATAGAACAGAGCTAGGTGGTTATCCTCTGCGCCGAAATGCAGCTAGGGCATTAGGTAAGTTAGGTGATGCCAGAGCAGTACCAAGCTTAATTGAATGCCTTGAATGTTCTGATTTTTATGTGCGCGAAGCTGCTGCTCAGTCTTTAGAAATGCTGCGCGATCGCACTGCCACATCAGCACTGATCAAAATGTTAGATGGGGGTGTAGCCGAGGCCGTGCAAGTACCGGGACTCCCTCATCTAACACAACCCTATGAAGCAGTCATAGAAGCCTTGGGAGCAATTCACGCCACTGAGGCAATTCCACTCATAGAGCCTTTCCTAGAGCATCCATTACCACGAGTACAATGTGCCGCCGCCAGAGCCATGTACCAACTCACACAAAACCCCATCTACGGAGAAAGGTTAGTGAAAATGTTGGCAACAGGCGATCTGAAATTACGCCGTGTTGTCTTAGGGGATTTGGGTGCAATTGGGTATTTGGCAGCAGCAGAAGCGATCGCTCAAGCTCAGGTCGAAAATAGCTTCAAACTTATTGCCCTCAGAGGATTGCTAGAGCATCAATTAACAGACAAGTTAGAGGAGCTTGCTGTATCTGATGACGCAATTCGGGTAATGAACTTGATGGATTCACTTTTATAGTCACTTGTCATTTGTTATTTGTCCTTGGTCAAAAGCTGATGACAAGTGACTATTGACCAATGACTAACGACCAATGACTGAAGAACTAATTCGTGCCGTCGCCTTAGCAGATACACCAGCAAAAATGGTGACAGCAGTGCAGAACTTGGCAGCCAAAAAAGATATAGCTGCAATTCCTACTTTGATTGCTGTGTTTGGATATAACAATCCAGCCGCCGCCGCAGTAGCCGCCACCGCCCTCACAGAAATGGGAGAAGCGGCAGTACCACAGCTAATATCTCAAATTGATGACTACAACTATGGCGCGCGGGCTTATTCGATTCGCACAATAGCTGCGATCGCAGACCCTCGTGCTTTAGAGTTATTAGTCAGCGCAGCTGCCACAGACTTTGCCCCTAGTGTCCGCCGCGCTGCTGCCAAAGGTTTAGGAAACTTGCACTGGCATAAGCTAGATTTGCCCCAAAGCCATACAGCACCCAAAAGAGCCTTAGAAACCCTTATATTTATTTCTCAAGACTCTGAATGGTCAATTCGTTATGCTGCCGTTGTGGGTTTACAAGCCTTGGCAAAAAATAGCGATTTACAACAACCTATTTTCGCCAGACTCAACGAAATGCTCACAACCGATACCGAAAAAGCCGTCCGCGCTCGTGTGCAACTAGCTTATCTTTAAATAAAGCTATTTGTTTACCATAAAACAAGGTAAAAGTAAATATGTCAATACCACTACTTGAATATTCACCAAGTTCCCAAAACCAACGGGTAGAAGGTTACGAAGTCCCCAACGAAGATACCCCAACTATTTATCGCTTATCTGCTGCGGTTGACGATAAAGATATTGATGCGATTATCTGGGCAGCTTATCGGCAAATTTTCAGCGAACAACTCATTATCAAAAGCAATCGCCAAACCTTCTTAGAATCTCAATTGCGGAATCGGGCAATTAACATCCGGGATTTCATTCGCGGCTTGGGCAAATCTGAAGTTTACCGCACCCAAGTAGCAGATATTAACTCCAACTACCGCTTAGTAGACATCACCTTAAAGCGGTTTTTGGGGCGGGCTGCCTATAACAAAGATGAAGAAATTGCCTGGTCAATTGTCATTGCCACCAAAGGTTTACACGGGTTTATTGACGCATTGCTAGACAGCGACGAATATCAGCAGAACTTTGGAGATGATATCGTACCTTACCAACGCCGTCGCTTCAAAGACAGACCCTTTAACTTAGTTAATCCACGCTACAACAGTTACTGGCGCGATCGTCAAACCCTCAACTACCTAGGTGGTCGTTCCTTCTACAGCGCCCGCACCACAGGTTATGCCAGCAAAGAAGAAATTCGGCGCGTAATTCCTAGCAACTTCTTAGCAATGGCTGGGAACATAATTACCAACGAACGTAATTATCAACGTATAACCGCGACCGTTGTCTCCCAAATTAGAGATATGAATATCCCCGACAACAGCCGTGAAGGTGGTACTCCCCAACCAACAGTTAAACCCACAGCCGTTGCCTTACCTTACCGTTATCTTCCTGGCACTAAGACAACCTGAGTAGTCAGTCGTCAAAAGTCAGTATTAACAAATGACAAAGGACAAATGACAAAGGACAAACCCTAAAACTATGGCAATACCTTTACTAGAATACAAACCCAGCTCTCAAAACCAGCGCGTCCCAGGTTACGAAATCCCCAACGAAAATACCCCCAGACCTTATCGCATCGAAAACTGTGCTAGTGATGGCGATGTTCAGGAATTAATTTGGGCAGCTTATCGTCAATTATTTAGCGAACATGAAATTTTAAAATTTCATCGCCAAGGCAATTTAGAGTCTCAGGTAAAAAATCGCGCCATTACTGTACGTGACTTTATTCGCGGTTTAGCCAAATCTGAAGCCTTTCGGGGTTTAGTCATCGAGACAAATTCTAACTACCGTTTAGTAGAAATTGCCCTGAAACGCTTTTTAGGTCGTGCGCCTTATAATAAAGACGAAGAGATTGCTTGGTCAATCAAAATAGCAACAGCTGGTTGGGATGGTTTTGTTGACGCTTTAATTGACTCAGAAGAATATCTCACCAACTTTGGCGAAAACATCGTTCCTTTCCAACGCCGCCGCTATAAAGATAGACCCTTCAACCTAGTTACCCCCCGCTACGGTAACTACTGGCGCGACAAGCTAGAAGATGCTCGCTACAAAGAAGGAGACATCAAAAACTTCTTGGCTTTGGCTAACTCCCTCAGCATCAGACAAGTTACTTACACGCCAGTTAACCTCACTAACATCAAAATTCCCGACACCACCAGAGAAACCGTACCCCAAGGTATCCCGGTGTCAATTAGTTCCAGTGCTAACTTCCCCGTGCGCTAAGGACTGTTTTTCAGTGGTTTGATAAAAGTATAAGAAGGATATAAGCTCTGCAAAAGCTAACTCATAACCTTCTAAATGTTTTTCCGTCGAGTTACCAAATCATCAAGAGCAAGTAACTCATACCAATTGGAACAATCATGGGTTTCAAATCCAAAATGGTAAAAACGGACTAATTATAAGATGCCAACTTTATTCTTAAGGCGGTCTTTAGTATGGCATTACCTTTACTTGAATACAAACCCACAACTCAAAATCAAAGAGTTAGTAGTTTTGGTGCGGCAGATACCAACGAAGATACACCTTATATCTACCGTACAGAAATCGCCAACTCTCCTAGCGAAATTGAAAGACTCATTTGGGCAGCTTATCGCCAAGTCTTCAACGAGCAGGAAATTCTGAAATTTAACCGCCAAATTGCCTTAGAAACCCAACTTAAAAATCGGTCAATCACGGTTAAAGATTTTATCCGAGGTTTGGCTAAATCAGAGCGATTTTATCAGCTAGTAGTCACACCCAATAATAACTATCGGCTGGTAGAAATGTGTTTAAAACGGTTGTTAGGTCGCTCTCCTTACAATCGTGAAGAAGAAATAGCTTGGTCTATTCAAATTGCTACTCGTGGTTGGCATGGATTTGTGGATGCTTTGATTGACAGTGAAGAATATACCGAAGCCTTTGGTGACTACACTGTACCTTATCAGCGCAAACGTATGACTGTAGACCGACCATTCAGCTTTACTCCCCGCTATGGTGCTGACTATCGAGAACGCGCAGGTATTGTGAAAGGTGGCGGTTATCGCTCCTTATCATCTCTACCTAGTCAAAATGTTGATGGGGCTGCACTATTAGGTGTACTGCTTGTAGTGTCCGCAGGAATAACTTTCTTGTTGGTACTAAATTGGCTAGGAATTCATACTGGGTTCTAACCGAATGCGGGACAATAGATAAAGCATGAGTGAGGATTTGAGTCATCAAACCTCCTCATTAATCACCAGCTAAATCTCTGTGTAATCTTTTAATAAGAGGAAGAAATCAGCATGGCATTGCCATTACTTGAATACAAACCCAGCAGTCAAAACCACCGTGTTAAAAGCTTTGGTATTGCTGACCAAAACGAAAATACACCATATATCTATCGCATAGAAGATGTCAGTTCTTATACTGATATCCAAAACATCATTTGGGCAGCTTACCGCCAAGTTTTCAGCGAACATGAAATTCTTAAGTTCAACCGCCAAGTAACTTTAGAATCTCAGCTGAAAACTGGCGCGATTTCTGTACGTGACTTTATCCGTGGTTTAGCAAAATCTGAAGCCTTCTATCGTTTGGTTGTTTCTGTCAACAATAACTACCGTTTAGTTGACATCACCCTCAAACGTTTATTAGGTCGTTCTTCTTACAACAAAGAAGAAGAAATCGCTTGGTCAATTGTCATTGCTACCAAAGGTTTTGGCGGCTTTGTTGATGCTATTTTAGACAGCGAAGAATACAATCAAGCCTTTGGTGAGAACACTGTCCCCTACCAACGCAAACGCTTGGCAGGCCGTCCTCACAACTTGGTGACACCTCGCTACGGCGAAGACTTCCAAGAAAAAGCAGGTACAGTTCAAACCGACTGGCGCTTTACCTTGGAAAAATTCTATACCCGCAAGTTCCAAGAAAAACGTCTGGCCGAAGGCGACCCACGCAAATATGCAGATTTGGCAGCAGCAATCAATCCTAGCGGTAACTATGCTCAAAGAATATCATCCTTTGATATTGATTATCTAGCCGCAGTGCCTTACCGTGGTGGTAACAGACGCTAAGATTAAAAATTTAGTAGTCTAAAATTTTATACTGGGTCTAGTTTTTGCGTTGATGTAATAACCAACAACTGATATGTAGTTGGATGTTGCATTGAGTGGAAGCTAGACCCAGTAGCTTTGAATAGTATTGTCTCGAAAAATGCAATAATAGCTATACCGTAATGTCTAGCACCATGTCCCCAAGGTTTGCAATTGAGGGGTTAGGTCTGTTTTTTATCGTTTACTCAGCAAGGAACTAGTGTAGTTTCGATTGTTCTGGTGTGTTCTGGAAATTGTCAAATTACTAACATTCAACACAGGTGGAAATTTATTACTTTGTTCTACCTCTAAGCTAATCTATGAAAGTTTACTGTACAAATCCTAACTGCCGCGCCCCAGAAAATGATATTCCTGATGAATTTCGTTCCGCTAAAGGTAAACAGAAATTTTGTAGTAATTGTGGAATGCGACTTGTTTTAAAGACTCGCTACTTAGCTTTAGAACAAATCGGTAGTGGGGGATTTGGGAGAACTTTTCGCGCCTGGGATTCTCATTTAGAACATGAATGTTTAATTAAGCAATTAAGATTGACAAATATTTCTAATGCGCCGTGGACACCTGCACAGTTACAATACATCCAAAATTCTTTTAAAAAAGAAGCACAAATTTTACGTAAGTTAAATCATCCACAAATTCCTAGATTATGGGATTCTTTTGAAATCTCTGCGCCAAATTTAGAAGAATCTGAGCAATCATTAGACTCATCACAAACAGTATTTTATTTAGTACAAGATTATATTCATGGTAATAATCTCAGACAAATAAAAAACACACAATGGTCAGAAGAGGAAGTTGTTAACTTTTTGCGGCAAATTTTACCAGTTTTAGATTACATTCATAGTCAACAACCTCTGATGTTAATTCATAGGGATATTAAACCAGAAAATATAATTCTCGAACAAAGAGGCGTACCTTATCTTATAGATTTTGGGGCTGTAAAACAAGCGATCGCAGGTGTACCCGCAGAACAATCTATCGCCATATCAACTCCTGGATATGCTTCGCCAGAACAACGAGCAGGTTTAGCTGTCTCTCCATCTTCAGATTTATATTCTCTCGCTGCTACTTGTGTGTGCTTACTAACTTGGAAAAATCCAGAAAACTTGCGAGTTGGAGATATATGGAATTGGAGAAATTATGTTTCTATTAGCGACCAAATAGCAACAATTTTAGATACTATGCTCTCGCCTGGAATCAGTTATCGGTTTCAGTCAGCGCGTCAAGTAATGGAAGTTTTAGACAATAAAACAATATCGGCCTCAACCTCAATACCAAAACAAGTATTTACTCAGGAACAGTCCTTACAAACAGCGTCGCAAAATTCATTTCCTCACCAAAATCAGCAACTATTGATCCAGAGAAATTCTTTACAAACAGTTCTGCAAAACTCATTTACTAATTCAAATCAACAGTTACTTCAACATGAACAGACTTTAATAAATTTGCCCCAAAAATCATTATTACCGTCAGTAAATTTATGGAAAAAATTACTTATATTGTGTTTTGGTAGTGGAATCATCGGATTAGGTATTTGGGCATATTTTTCCTTACAGACTAAGATGCTTTGTATTGAAGATTCGCGCTTTAGTTGTGGAAAAAGACAGTTGATACGCTCACCACTAGGTTTAGGAGATAATATAGATTTTCAAAAAGGCATAACAGCTTTTCAAAATCAAGATTATAATCAAGCAATTTCTAGCTTTTCTAAATATCTAGATAACCTTAATCATAAAAATGATCCTGAAGCTAGAATTTATTTAAATAATGCCAGGGCAGCTAAAAGCAATAACTTTATTAAAATATCGGTATGTGTTCCTATAGATAGCGATAATGGACTGGCTAAAGAAATCTTACGTGGAGTCGCTATTGTTCAAAATAACATTAATACCCAAGTAAATAAACTAATAAATGGCAAAATGTTACTTGTTCAAATTTGTAAAGATGAACATCGAACAGATACCGCGCAAAAAGTTGCTAAACAAATGGTTGAACAAGATAAACAAACTTTAGGCGTTATCGGACACAACTCTAGTTTGATTACTTTATCGGCTGCGAAAGTTTACAGTAATAAAATATATGGAGATGAGAGATTAGTGAGTATTTCTCCTACTAGTACGGCTGTTAGGGGAACTAAGTTTAATCAATCTGAAATGTTTGAAATTAATGAGTTTGTTTTTCGGACATCTCCAAATGATGATAAAACAGCCGAAGTTCTCAGCGATTATATTTTGAAAAATAAACGTTATAGAGGAGCAATTTTTCTAAATAGTAAAGAGCCTTATAGTCAATCTTTTAGTCAAACTTTTATTCAACGATTTAATATAACTTCTGGAAATCAGGGAAAAATTGTCAATCAATGTGATTTAGCAGGAGAACAATTTAAGAGTATATCTCAATGTTTAGAAGCTGTTAAACAAAGTAATGCTGACTTTATTCTTCTGACGATAAGTGATGATATATTACAACAGGAAATTGCGAGAATACTGAGAAGTAGCGGAGATGTAATTATTTTAGGCGGAGATACATCGTATGTTAATAGCTCACAAATTAGTGAAATTTCCTACGGTAAGTTAGTCGTTGCTGTTCCTTGGCATAGAAGTAATAATAGTTTATCTGTAATAGAGAAAGAATCTCTGCAACTTTGGGGAACTAAAAAAATTAGCTATGCAAGTGCAATGGCGTATGATGCAACTCAAGCACTTGTGGAAGGTTTAAAGAGAAGTGGGAATAATTTAACCCGTAAACGTTTATATGAAGAACTCAGTAAGCCTAATTTTGTAGTGGAAGGCGCTCAAACCAAAGTAAGGTTTGATCAGAATCACGATCGCCTAGTTAACGAGCAAAATATTCAAGGCTTAGTTATCTTGGTTTCACCTAAAGATGGTGAGTTTCAGGTAATTAAATAAAAAGGGACGTTGGTAAGGTATGAGTAGCTCATACTTCTCACACAAAAATAGGACGCGGAGAAAGGAGAGTTTGAGAAGTTTTTTGCGTAGTCCTAAAAAAATAAAATTAGATATGCACTGCATACCTAATTCTGGATGTGGAAAATATTAAATTGAGTGACAATAATTAACCAAATCTACCGCTAACGTAATCGCGGGTATCTTCTTGCTTCGGATTATTGAAAATTACTTCTGTCGCGTCATATTCTACGAGATAACCGATACGTCCGCCTGATTCTGTAGGACGCACATTGAAAAAGGCTGTTTTATCAGAAACCCGCGCCGCTTGCTGCATATTGTGGGTAACAATCACAATTGTATATTGCTCTTTCAGTTCATGAATTAGCTCTTCAACCCGCAATGTAGAGATCGGATCAAGCGCCGAGCATGGTTCATCCATTAAGATGATTTCTGGTTGAACTGCGATCGCTCTGGCAATACACAATCTTTGTTGTTGTCCACCAGATAAAGAAGAACCACTTTGACGGAGTTTATCTTTAACTTCATCCCACAAAGCTGCTTGACGCAAACTCCGTTCGACTAATTCATCCATATTACCTTTGTAGCCATTAATTTTGGCTCCGAAAGCAATATTGTCATAAATTGATTTAGGGAATGGGTTTGGTCTTTGAAACACCATCCCAATGCGGCGACGCACTTCTACGGGGTCAATATCAGGTGCGTATAAGTTTTTACCGTAATAAAAAACCTTTCCTTCGGCTCTAAATGAATCAATTAAGTCGTTGAGACGGTTATAGCATCTGAGTAATGTGCTTTTACCACAGCCAGAAGGGCCAATAAAGGCTGTCACCTTATTTCTGGGGATATCTAGCCAAATGTTCTTTAATGCTAAGTACTTGCCGTAATAAACGTTCAGTTCTTCTGTACGTAATACGGTATCTGTGCTATTTGCTGTACTAATGTTAGTAGCCATAAAAGGTCTAATGTAAGTTTTTGGGATGGCAATGCAACTTTGCTATTCAGTTACTAGACGGAGCTTTTTGGTATCAATAAAGCACCCATCATCAACAGGCTTCTTGATTTCCGACTTCCGCATTTTTGGACTATGATTTTTGGCGAGTTGCCCAGCGAGCAATAATACTGGTAATTAAAACCATTAGCACCAAGATTAAAGATGCAGCCCAAGCTAATGACTGCCAATTTTTAAACGGAGAAATGGCAAAGTTAAAAACCAAAACAGCTAAAGAAGCAGTGGGTTTAAATAAGCTATTTGGCCAGAAGGTAGAAAATAAAGCAGTAAATAACAAAGGTGCTGTTTCACCAGCAGCCCTGGCGATCGCTAACGTTGATCCAGTTACAATAGCTGGTAGTGCAGCAGGCAATACGACCTGTGTAACAGTTTGAAAGTTAGTCGCACCTAAACCTACAGATGCTTGTCGTAAATCCTGCGATACTAGCTGTAAAGCTTCATCAGTTGTTTTCACAATAATTGGCAACATCAAAATTGCCAAAGCAAATCCTCCGCCAATCGCTGAATATGAGCCTAAATTCAGCCTTACTAACGTTAAAACTACAATTCCATAAGCGAATACCCCGGCAATAATCGAAGGTACTCCACTCAAGACGTTCGTAGCAAAACGTACCCACCTAGCTATTATACCAGAACTAAACTCAGTTAGATAGATAGCTGCAATCACACCAAAAGGAATGCTGATTAACGCTGCAATTCCCACCATCAGCAAAGTCCCCACAATCGCATTCCCAAAACCACCACCTGGACGAAGAGGCGCGGGTGGCAGTTCTGTAAATATGCTGAGATTGAGACTACTAAATCCTCGAATTAAAACGTAAGAAAGTACTGCTATTAAAGGCACTAATGCCAAAACTCCGCAGAGAATTGCCACCCCAGTCATCACTGTATTGAACAGCGTCCGAGGAGACATAGCACTACGAGTTAAACTTCTTTCTTGATAATGAGAAGTCATAAAATTAACCCAAAACTAATCTACACTCGCTTGACTCGAATAACGATCAACTCTGCCAAAATATTGACAATCAAAGTTAAGACAAATAAAACTAAAGCAGCGTACATTAAAGCTGCAACTTGCAAACCACTGGCTTCTGCAAATTGATTGGCTAACAAAGAAGAAATTGTATTGGCTGGTGCGAATAGCGATGCACTAATTTTGTTGGAGTTACCAATCAACATCGTCACCGCCATTGTCTCTCCCATTGCCCGACCGAGTGCTAACATCACAGCACTCACGATTCCCGAAAAAGCCGCAGGAATCAAAACTTGAAAAATCGTTTCCCACCTTGTTGCGCCCAAGCCTATAGATGCTTGACGTAAAGTAGATGGAACAGAAATCAAAGCATCTCTAGAAATTGCAGTGATAATTGGCAAAGTCATAATTGCCAAGATGATCCCCGCAGGTAACATCCCTGGCCCTGTAGGAGAAGTGCTGAACAGTGGTAGCCAACCAAAGTAAGCATTCAACCATTTACCGACATTGTTTAAAATCGGGATTAAGACAAAAATTCCCCAGACTCCATAAACAACGCTGGGAATTGCTGCCAGCAGTTCTACCAAGAACACCAGCACAACTCTAGCTTGGGAGGGCAGAAAATTTTCACTCAATAAAACCGCAGTCCCAACACCAATGGGTACAGCAATGAGTAACCCAATCAAAGAACTAACTATAGTTCCATAAACTTGAGGTAGTACTCCATACTCATCCTTCACGGGGTTCCAAGTGCTTTGTGCTAAAAAGCCAACACCAAACTTTTGAATGGCAGGCCAAGCACCAATGGCAACCTGTATCGCAATCCATAATAAAGTTGCTGCCACCGCTAGGGCAAACACCCTAGTCAGTAAAATAAAACTCCGGTCTAAAGACCTACCGAGTTCGGAACGCTCTTTAATTGCTGATGACAAATTTTGAGAATTTGTAGCCATGAATACTGACTTTATAGATGAAATCAGAGAAAAATGTGAGAGCAAACCAGCTTAGTGACATGACTTTGAGAACTTGAGACATCAACAAGTCATTCTTAATAAAAGAAATTTGTGATTCTAATATTAATTCAAGCAATTTTTGACTATCGATGCCTCACTAGTATTAGTGATTTTTGAATGCTATTTACTAGCACTAGTACTACTACCACTAACTGCAATTTTGTAATCTGGACTAATTTGGTCAGCCGCAGTTGCTACTTTCTGCACAACGTTTTGTGGTAAAGGCACATAACCCAATTCGGGAGCCAATTTTTGACCTTCAGTTAAACCATACTCAATCATAGCTTCGACTGCTTTAGCTTTAGCAGGATCAGCATATTTCTTGTAAGCCATAATCCAAGAGTAGGTAACAATGGGATAAGAGTCTGCACCTTCTGGGTCGGTGATAAAGGCACGCAAGTTTTCAGGTAAAGTTACTGCTTCTAAGGTTTTGGCTGCTGATTCTTCTGTAGGTACAACAAATTTGCCACCTTTGTTTTCTAAAGCAGCATATTTAAGTTGATTTTGTTTTGCATAACCATACTCAACGTAACCAATAGAGCCTTGAGTTTGTTGAATTTGGGCGGTTACACCTTCATTACCTTTACCACCAACACCGACTGGCCAGTTAACTGTTTTGCCATCACCAATTTTAGTTTTCCATTCAGAACTGATGGTGCTGAGGTGTTTGGTAAATACGCCAGTAGTCCCGCTACCATCAGAGCGATGTACAACTGTAATTGCTTGGTCTGGTAATTTAGCGTCTGGGTTGGCTGCTTTGATTTTGGGGTCGTTCCAGGTTTTGATTTTGCCTAATAAGATATCGGTGTAAACTGCCCGTGGTAATTTGAGTTCAGCAACATCGGGTAGGTTGTAAGCGAGAACAATGCTACCGGCTGTCATTGGTAACAAAATTACGCCTTTATCTTGAGGAACTTTCTGAATTTCGTCATCTTTCATTGCCACATCGCTGGCACCAAAATCAACAGTACCTTTGATGAACTGCTCAACCCCAGCACCGCTACCCACAGACTGATAGTTAACTTGTAAACTGGGATATTTTTTGTTTAATTCAGTGAACCAAGTTGTATACAATGGCGCTGGAAAAGAAGCGCCTGCACCGATTAATTCTACGTTACCGCCAAGATCCAATTTAGCAGGGCTGGAGGCTGTAGCATCTTGAGCCGTACCACTAGGTGTTTCTTTGGTAGCAGAACTGTCAGAACCTTGCTGTCCGCCACAAGCAGCTAGACTTAATGTCAGTAATAACACTGCTGTTGAAGAGGCTAATCGGTTATTTTTGATTACATTTAGTCGTGAGCGCATCGGTGTTAATTTTCAGTAACTTTCCAGGTTAGCGCCTCTACGATAATCCTAAAGGAGCGATGTATAGGTAAACGGAAGGTTAAGAGCAAGAAAAAAAGTGTATTATTTTAACTAAATTTTACAATTCTCTCACTTTGTGAATTGATAAAATTTATACTTTACCTTGTTTGAAGTTACAGATGAGCCTGAATAAAGCTAATACAGATTTATGAACAACGCTTTGACAGTAGAAAGCGTTATACCGCTTATATTACTACTTATTCAACTACCAGCCACGGCAATTTTGCTGTCGCGTCTTTTGAAGGGGCCGGGAAGATTACCGCCAATTCAACCCCAACAGCCTACACCAGACATTTTTGGTAATGTCAGCGTTGTGATTCCGACATTAAACGAAGCTGGTCGGATTTCTCCTTTATTATCGGGCTTGAGTCAGCAAAGTTATGAAGTGCGAGAAATTATTGTTGTAGACAGTAATTCCCAAGATGGAACTCCTGATTTAGTCAAAGCTGCACAGCAAAAAGATCCCCGCTTTCGTGTGATGACAGATGATCCCCTACCGACTAATTGGGTGGGTCGTCCTTGGGCTTTACACAATGGCTTTTTGCATAGTTCTGAGGATAGTGAGTGGTTTTTGGGGATGGATGCGGATACTCAACCACATCCGGGTTTGGTGGCGGGTTTAGTCAAAACCGCCGTCGCCCAAGGCTATGATTTGGTGTCGTTATCACCCCAGTTTATTCTTCAGTATCCTGGTGAGTGTTTATTGCAACCAGCTTTATTGATGACATTGCTGTATCGCTTCGACCCGGCAGGAATTAGAACTGAACAACCAGAAAGGGTAATGGCTAATGGTCAATGCTTTCTGTGTCGTCGTTCTGTGTTAGCGGCTGTGGGTGGCTATAGCAGTGCTAGTAGTTCTTTTTGTGATGATGTGACTTTGGCACGGTATATTGCGGCACAGGGGTACAATGTAGGCTTTTTAGATGGTGCAAAGGTGCTGAAGGTGCGAATGTATGAAGGGGCGCTGGAAACTTGGAAGGAATGGGGGCGCAGCCTTGATTTGAAAGACGCATCCAATTCTGGGCAAATTTGGGGAGATTTATGGCTACTTTCGGCAGTTCAGGGTTTACCCTTGCTAATTTTACTAACTTACTTGATTGTTCTGCCTGTGCCTGTCTCGCTGCCGCAGATTTTATTGCTGGGGTTGAATGGATTTTTGCTGCTGATTCGCTTTGCTATGTTACTAGCGATCGCACCATCTTATGATCGCCAAACGGCTAAAGGTGGCTGGTTATTCTGGCTGTCTCCTTTAGCAGATCCCATCGCTGTCTTACGGATCTTTCTCTCTGCATCCCGCACCCCTAAAGAATGGCGAGGGCGGAAGTATGGTGCGTGAGGGGAGTGGGGAGTGGGGAGTGGGGAATGGGGAGTTTGATTAGACAAGGTAGACAAGGTTGAGGGGGTAGACAAGGTAGAGGGGAGTGCTGAGTGCTGAGTGCTGAGTGGAAGTAGACAAGGTAGAAATATTGCTTCCTTGTCTCCCTTGTCCCCCTTGTCTCCCTTGTCTCCCTTGTCCCCCTTGTCCCCCCTCCCACCCTTGCCCCCTCCCACCCCTGCCCCCATCTACCCCTACTCCTCCTCACCTCCCACGCGATCGCCGCGTTCCAGTTCCCAGAGAATTTGATTACCTTCACGGCGGACTCGTGACACAATCCAGTTCCGCCAGCGCCATTGATCCCCGCGACTAGTGACGGCGCTGGCGTGGACATCCATTAAGTCTGCTAATTCAGAACTAGTAATTAGATAGCCTTTTTCAGCAATTTCATCAGCGATGCGGAGAGTTTCAACTAAGTTGCGGAGTTGTTCAACCCGGATTCCAGGCGTTGTTGTGTCAATTGCGGCCGCATTCTGTGCGGTGGATGGTTCCATAGCTGTTATGTCTGATGCAGATGTAATGGGTTCCGACTTTTCTTTGTTAATTATTGTCGAGTTTGCCTTATATTGAGAAACTTCCGCTACCTTTAGTTCATGAGAACTAGGTAAAGTTTTGTGAGCATTGGTAGAAGATAATTCTTTGAGTGCAGGGACTTTACCAGCAGCAAAACTCCGAGCGATCGCATCACAGCGTTCGTTACCGACATTACCCGCATGACCACGAACATGCTGCCAAGTAACTTGACGGGTATTTAATTCATCTAAAATTTCCAACAGGTCTTGATTTTGTACGGGATTACCATCGGCTTTTTTCCAGCCTTTTTTCTTCCAGTTTTTCACCCATTTGGTAACACAGTTGATGAGATATTCACTATCGGTATAAAGGGTGATGGGTTGGGATTGCTTTGAGGCATGGAAATATTTTAAGGCAGCGATCGCCGCTTGCATCTCCATTTTATTATTTGTTGTATGGGAGGCTGTATCACCCATTTCGTGAACTCCCCCATCCTGGAAATAAACTACAACACCCCAACCACCAGGGCCAGGATTCCCAGTACAAGCGCCATCAGTATATATACTTTGAATTATGCTTTGACTAGACATGATAAAGATATTGAAACCGCATGGTTACGTAGAGGTGACAAAAAATTTAGCGGCAAAAGATGGGTAGCAATATATATGTTACTGACGGAAAAAGCAAGTATTTTTGGGAAGGGGCTAGTCTTTGGGGGGGACAAGGGAGACAAGGGAGACAAGGGGGACAAGGGGGACAAGGGAGACAAAGGAGACAAGGAAGCAATATTTCTACCTTGTCTAATCCAACTCAGCACTCAGCATCTTCTCTACCTTGTCTAACCCAACTCAGCACTCAGCACTCAGCACTCAGCACTTTAATAAACTAGCGATCGCTTTTACCAATGCGTCAGGATCAACTGGTTTGGGTATGTGTAACTGGAAGCCGGCGGTGAGTGCTTGTTGTTGGTTAATTTCGCCAGCGTAGGCTGTGAGGGCGATCGCGGGGACATTTCCGCCTTGTGCGGGTGTAAGTTGGCGGATCTGGCGAATTAGCATATAACCATCTACGTCGGGCATTCCAATATCACTAATTAAAATATCTGGTAATGACTGCGACAGTTCAGCGAGGGCGGCGGTGGCGGATGTGACGGCGGTAACAGCCACACCATAATCATGCAAAATAAATGTGATTAAGTCGCGGATATCTGGTTCATCATCCACCATTAAAACTTTGATACCAGAAAGATTAGCAAACTCAGATTCACCTGTTGAAGATTCATTTTCTTGTCGTCTGACTGGTTCGTTAATCACAATCAAAGGTATCCTCACTGTAAAAATAGCACCCAACCCTTCACCAGGGCTGTCTGCCTTGACTGTACCGCCGTGCATTTCTACTACTTGACGGACAATCGCCAGTCCTAAACCCAAGCCGCCAAATTTGCGAGTTGTTGTACCATCTGCTTGACGAAAGTAATCAAACACGAATGGCAAAAATTCTGGTGAAATGCCTTTACCTGTATCAGTGACTTGTATTTGCGCCTGAGCATCAATTTCTTTAACTTGAATTTCTACCTGTCCAGCATTTGGGGTAAATTTGACGGCGTTGGCAAGTAAATTCCACATCACTTGTTGTAAGCGATTAGCATCACCCATAACTTGCCCGATATTGGGGTCAAATACGGTGTGAATTTGAATCGATTTAGCTTCTGCTGCCAAGCGTACTGTTTCTAAGGCTGCTTGCACAACCATTACTAAACTGACGGGACAGACATTTAAGCTTAATTTTCCTTGGAGGATGCGCGAAACATCTAATAAATCTTCGATTAACTGGGTTTGTAATTTGGCGTTGCGTTCAATTGTTTCTAAAGCTTGTTTTGTAGTTTCTTCATCAAATTTGCGATTTCGCAGCAATTTCGCCCAACCTAAAATCGGGTTGAGTGGCGTTCGCAATTCATGGGAGAGAACGGCGAGAAATTCATCTTTGATGCGGTTGGCGATTTCTGCTTCTTGACGGGCGATGCGTTCGGTTTGTAAAAGTCGATCGCGTTCTTGTTCGGCGCGTTTGCGATCGCTAATATCTAAAACAAAAGCCACACCTCTATCTTGACAGTCAGTTAACAAGGCTATCCCTAAAACCACCGCCACCCGTTTACCGTTGCGTTGGACATATTCTTTTTCGTAAATCTGCGAAACTCCGCTAACTTGGACATCTGCAAGAGCGCGATCATCTAAATCTAGATATTCTGGTGGTGTGAGTTCTCGCCAGTCAATTTTCCCGACAACCGCAAACTCATCACGGGTATAACCAACTAACTGTAAATAAGCATCGTTAGCATCAGTGATGAAACCTTCCGTATTCCAAAACGCCACCCCAACCAAGTTAGACTCAAACAAGCGGCGGAATCTGGCTTCACTTTCCCGTAATGACTGTTCTACTTTTTTATGGGCGGTGATATCACGGGAAACGACAATTACACCTTCAATGCTTTGGGTGTGATTGCGTAGGGGTGTAAGAATATATTCGTAGTCACGCAATCCTTCAATTGTCACTAATTGACATTCATCTTTAATTGGTTCCCCAGAAATGATCACCGCTTGTTGCTGAATTTCCACCTGTTCAACAAAATCATTAGGTAAATTCAACTCTCGCAATGTTTTACCCACAACTTCCTGCGGTTGAAAACCTAAGATAGCCGCGCCACCGTGACTAATATACCTATGGCGACCAGCGCGATCGAATATACAGATATGATCTACAGAGGTAGCCAGAATCGCATTTAACAAATTGGCTTGTTCCTGGACTTGGGTAGTTAATTGACGGGTGTTTTCTTCTGTTTGCTTCCGCCCAGTAATATCCAGACATACGCCAAACATCCGCGTCGCCTGTCCTTGCTTGTCATAGTAAAATTTTCCTTGAGAAGAAATCCAATGCAAACTTTGGTCAGGCCAAATAACGCGAAATTCGTCTTTATAGTTAGTTTTATTGGTTAAGGCAGTGGTAATATTTGTTGTGACAGATTGTCTATCTTCAGGATGCACACAAGCTAAAAAAGCCGCGTAAGTATTTTCAAAGCTACCTGGAGTTAAACCAAACAGCAGTTCATGACTTTCTGACCAAATTAATTTATCAGGCAAAATATTCCAATCCCAAAAACCCATCCAAGCAGCATCAATAGCCAGTCTCAAGAGTTGTTCGCTTTCTTGCAAGGCGACTTCAATTTGTTGTCGTTCCGCTTTTTCTTGCTGGAGTTGTTGCAGCGTTAATGCTATATCTGCCTGATGATCAGAATTAATCCTGGCTGTTGTCAGTTTTGTTTGTAGTTCAGTTAATTGCGCCTCTAATGCAACCTGCTGACATTGATATTTAATTTCTAATTCTTCCAACTCTGCAACACGCTGCCGTAAAGCTGCTAATTCATCTTGATCATGGTCTGGCATGTTGAAAACCACTTGCAATAAACAATCTCAGTTGAACCGGCAGAGGCCCTATCTTTGGAATGAGTATGGATTTTTTTGGTGAAAAATACAATCTCTCACTAGATACATATAGCGGTTCTTATTTTAGTGAAGCGAAATTCGGCTTGCCGCAGGCTACGCAAATGAACACAGATAAATTTTTGCCTCCGCAGACTAGGAAAAGCTATGTATTTTTCGGAAATATAACCTGACGTAATTATGCAATTGATGTTTCTAAATTTGGTAATTAAGTTTACTGAAACTGTAAATGACACAGCTTAGGTATCCGCCTTATTGTATTAATTAAGCAAGGAGTTGAGACCCCAAAAACAGGGAATCAACTAAATAGCTAAAACCTAATTTAACTCAAAATCAAGAGGATTACTATCATGAACTACGAATTGTTTATTGATGTAAACGAAGAGCAACAAGCGATTGTAAGCGGTGGCGCAGAAGCTCTTAACTTATCAACCTTCTATAAACACTTCTTGCAAGTAACTGAAACTATTGGGCCAGTTGCAGCTAGTTCAGGGCCTGGCGGTAGCACCATTATAGCTGGTGGTATACAGAAAACATTTTTAGAAACTCTGGAAACAGCTTCTTCATTTTTAGGATTAGTTAGCTAATTCAAGATAACGAATAACCGAGAAGCTGGTTAAAGGTTTAATGTACAGGGAAATTTGAAGTCAACTAATGTTTGACTTCAATATCCCAATTATCAAGATTATCCAATTCAAATCAAGGAACTTTTCAACTATGTCACACGAATTATTTACCGATTTATCTGTTGAACAACAAGCAATTGTAGCAGGTGGTGTAGGAGTTTTAGATTTTAGCACTGCATATTCTAAGTTTTTTAGCCAAACTGAAGTTATCGGGCCAGTAGGTAGTACGTCTGGTCTTGGCGGTAGCAGCATAGTAGCTGGTGGAGTACAAAAAACAACCATAGAAGCTATTCAAACAGGTACTTACTTTAAAGCTTTAGTAGGCTAGTTTGCGCCACAGATAGGGATGAGGATGATCATCTCTCGAAGCGACGTTAGGAGGAGAGTAATTAGCACTCTCCTCTCTGACTCTAGATTTTTTAGAGTCAGTTTAAGGTTTTGACAAGCTTTCCCAATTCTAGTTATCAAACCTAATAACAATTATGTCTAGCGATATCCAAACACAAAAACCAGAACTATTCCTTGATATATCTGAACAACAACAGGAAATAATATCTGGAGGTCGTTCACGTTATTCAGGTTTATCTATTTACAATTTATTTTTTCAGAAAACAGATATAGAAACTTTTGCTAATAGCGCCATTACTATATCTGGTAGTAATGGTGGTATTTCTTCTGTTCAACAAACTGGCTATAAATTTTCACAAATCACCCTGGGATTGAGCTTAGGTGGTAGAAGAAGCAGGCGTATATCGAAGAAGAGCCTTGGTTTATTGGATATTTTATTTAGTCTGATTTCTTCCTTTGATTAAGCCTTAAATTTTTGAGATGTTGATAGCACCTACAATTATTAGTTTTTACTAATTCAAAAAACATACCAGCAGATTGACAACATTTGAAATGCTAGTTGTCATGATTTAGGGTAATTTACTTATGAAACACCAATTTGTGAAACAGCACAGTGAAGAAGACTGTGGGGCTGCTTGTTTGGCTGCTATTTCTAAATATTATGGACGTACTTTTACTCTCAGTCGGATTCGTGAAGCTGTTGGGACTGGACAATTTGGCACTACTTTATTAGGGCTAAAAAGAGGAGCAGAAACACTAGGCTTTAATGTGCGTCCTGTGAAAACTTCACCAGAAGTTTTAAACCGGATTAATGAAGCACCTTTGCCAGCCATTATTCATTGGAAAGGTAATCATTGGGTTGTATTATATGGCAGAAAAGGTCAAAAATGTTTAGTTGCTGATCCGGCTGTTGGTATTCGCTATCTTTCTAAACAAGAGATAGCAGAAGGTTGGGCTGATTGGTTGATGCTGTTATTAGAACCTGATCCAATTAGGTTTTTCGCGCAAGCAGATGAAAAAGTTGGCGGATTTTGGCGTTTCTTTCAGCGCGTCTGGATTTATCGCGCGATTTTAGCGCAAGCATTACCTCTGAATTTGATGTTGGGATTGCTCTCTTTAGCTTCCCCATTTTTAATGCAGATTCTGACTGATGATGTGCTAGTTAGAGGTGATACACAGTTACTTACTACTGTAGCGATCGCAGTTGTAGTGATGAATTTAATTTCCC
The DNA here is from genome assembly GCF_014696905.1 of Nostoc sp. FACHB-190. Taxonomy (NCBI): domain Bacteria; kingdom Bacillati; phylum Cyanobacteriota; class Cyanophyceae; order Nostocales; family Nostocaceae; genus Nostoc; species Nostoc sp. FACHB-190. The sequence continues at coordinate 48,057 of NZ_JACJQW010000004.1, read as the reverse complement.
ACAGTCTTTCCTTTGTTCAGTCTAACTTAATTGCTCACTTTGCTCAACGTCTGCAATTAGGTTTAGTCTTGGAATTTGGTAGGCAAATTTTGCGTTTACCGCTTTCTTATTACGAATCACGGCGCAGTGGAGAAATTGTCAGTCGGTTACAAGATATTGACCAAATTAATCAGTTAGTTGCTCAACTAGTTGTTGGTTTACCAAGTCAATTTTTTATTGCTTTGATATCTTTTAGCTTTATGGTTTTCTATAGCTGGAAACTCACACTAGTAGCTGCATTGATTGGTATAGTAATGAGCATATCAACAGTAGTTTTTCAGCCGACTTTACAACAAAAAACTCGTGAGCTTTTAGTCCAAGAAGCAGAAACACAAGGCGTTTTAGTCGAAACTTTTAAAGGCGCACTTACCCTCAAAACTACAACTTCTGGGTTGCAATTTTGGGATGAATTACAAAGCCGCTTTGGTCGGTTAGCGAATGTTACCTATCGCACAATTCAAATTGGGATTATTAATCATACTTTTTCGGGCTTTGTTTCGGGAGTTGGGGGTGTAATTTTGTTGTGGTTTGGGGGGAATTTAGTAATTAATCCAGCCGAAAATTTGAGTATTGGGCAACTTTTTGCTTTCAACTCAATGAATGGTAATTTTTTAGGTTTAATTGCTACAATTATTAGCTTTGTAGATGAAATTACCCGCGCTAAAACTGCTACTCAACGACTCACGGAAGTTATAGACGCAACGCCAGAAAATGCAGGTGATGAAATCAAACCTTACGCCAAAATTGTTGGTGATGCTGACATTGTTTGTACAAATTTGAATTTTCATTATGCTGGGCGACTAGATTTAATTGATGATTTTTCGTTGACCATTCCTGGCAGTCAAGTTGTGGCTTTAATTGGTAAATCTGGTTGTGGGAAAAGTACATTAGCTAAACTAATTGCTGGCTTATATCCTTTGCAATCAGGTAATATTCGCATTGGGCTGTATAACTTGCAGGATTTATCTCTAGAATGTCTGCGTCAACAAGTAGTACTTGTTCCCCAAGAGCCACATTTTTGGAGTCGTTCAATTGTAGAAAATTTTCGTTTGGGCGCTCCTCATGTCACATTTGAGCAAATTGTCAGAGCTTGTCAGGTAGCAGAAGCTGACGATTTTATTAGTAAGTTACCAGATAAATATCAAACTATTTTAGGGGAATTTGGCGCAAATATTTCTGGTGGGCAACGTCAAAGATTAGCAATAGCCAGGGCGATTGTTACAGACCCGCCAATTTTGATTTTAGATGAATCAACTGGTGGACTTGACCCAGTAAGTGAAGCACAAGTTTTAGATAAATTATTTAAACATCGTCAAGGTAAAACCACAATTTTAATTACTCATCGTCCTAGAGTAGTTAATCGGGCAGATTGGATAGTTTTACTAGATCAAGGTAAGTTAAAAACACAAGGTTCGTTGGCAGAATTACGCTCTCAAGCAGGAGAGCATTGGGAATTTTTAAATCCTTAATCATTCAGAATTTTACAGGTAATTATGCTTTACACATATACTAAACAAACTCTGCCATCAGTACAAAGTGATGATTTTCTTCCGCCTGTGAGTCGTTGGACATCTCTAGCCGGAATTTTTTTAGTTGGAAGTTTGGGTGCGGGGATGAGTTTAGCTTCATGGGTGAAATATAATGTGACGGTAAAAACTTCTGCATCTGTGCGTCCAACGGGAGAAATTCGCTTTGTTCAACCCAAAATTGAAGGGACTGTTAAAAGTATTTTTGTGCAAGAAAATCAAATCGTCAAACAAGGCGATGCGATCGCACGTTTAGATGACGAACAATTGCAAATCAAAAAAAGTCAATTACAAGACAACATTCAGCAAGCTAGGCTGCAAATTATCCAAATTGACGCTCAAATCAGGACTTTAGATACGCAAATTGTCGCAGAAACTACGGTAGCAGAACGCACTGTCGCTTCTGCTGAAGCCGATTTAGCCCGCAATCAAAGAGAATATCAAGAACGCCAAATTACCACCAGCAGCGAATTACTCGCAGCACAAGCCAGTTCGCAAAAGGCGGAAGCAGATTTGCATAAAGCCCAAGCTGATTTAAGTTTTGCCGAGGTGGATCGCGATCGCTATGGACAATTAGCGCAAGTTGGCGCAATTGGTAAGCGCGAATTTGAACAAAAAAAGTTGGTTGTGATTCAAACCCAAGCCATTTTAGAAGCTGAAAAAAAATCCGTAGATATTGCAAAAGCTAAAGTGCAAGTCGCCCAAGCATCTGTAAATCCTAGCAGCGCCTCAATTGCGATCGCCCAGTCCAGAATCGCCCAAGAAATTGCTAGAGGCGAGGCTAATATCGCTACTTTAAAAAAGGAAAAACAAGCGTTAATTCAACGACGTGTAGAAATGCAAAATCAACTCGGACAATCGCAAAAAGAACTTTTACAAGTTATTAGTCAATTGCAAGATACTATTTTGCGAGCTAGTAGTAATGGGGTAATTCTGAAGCTGAATTTACGCAACCCCGGTCAAGTGTTGCGGGTAAGTGAACCAATTGCGGAAATTGCACCGACTAATGCACCTTTAGTTGTGAAAGCGATGATTCCACCCCAAGAAATTAAAAATGTCGCCGTTGGTCAAAAAGTACAGATGCGAATTGATGCTTGTCCCTATCCTGATTACGGAACTCTGAAAGGTGTGGTGACAGCAATTTCTCCTGATGCAATTTCAACTAAAACGAGTAATGCAGATATTCCCTCATCAACTTCTCTCACTCCTGGAGGGAGCTATTTTGAAGCTACTATTCAACCAGAAAGAATCATTTTTGGTAATAGCGATCGCCAATGTCATATCCAAGCTGGTATGGAGGCAAAAGCTAACATTATTTCCCAAGAAGAAACTGCATTACAATTTATGTTGCGTAAGGCTAGATTAACCACAGATTTATAAGGGGATAAATATGTGCTTTGGAAATTTTACACACAAATTATATTGGTGCTGCTATACGTTATCACATCGTTAATGTTTGTCAAAAACTTTTCTAAATTTCAACAAGCATTGCAATGGTGGTTTGCTCGACAATCGCTGAAACTTTATCTAGAGGCTAAAGAAATTCGTGATGGATTATTACAAGAATCCTTCGCAATTCGGCGCAGTTTAGATTTATTAACTCAGGATAACTTAAATTTGACAATCAATAAAACTCATGAATATCTCCAACAAGCTGATAACTTTCATCATGCTCTCATGCAATTGAGCGATCGCTTATTTCCTACCTATATTCAAGATAGCCTACCCTTAGCAATTGAGTGCTTATTAGAACCTTGGTTAACCTCAAATTCTCATCTCCAATTCCATTTAGATATTCCAGCCTACTGGCGATTTGAGACAGTTGAACGCAGTTTAATAGTTCTGCGGTCTTTAGAAGAATTACTTATCTTAATCTTGCCCAATTGTGCAATTAATACATCTATTTTGATCAGCCTCAAACAACAAACATATTTAGCTCAACTCAGGGTACATATCACATATCCTGATCTATCCACTGTGAGGTTTTATTCTACATTAAAAGAATTAGATTATCTCTGCGAAAGCTTTGAATTTTTAACTTCTGGGAAATGTTCTTATCGTCAGCATCATCTCAGCATTACCTGTGAATTTTATTGGTAAGATTTGTGGAAACTTGCTTGCTGTTTCGCTGAATTGTGTCACTAAATGTTTTTAGATTAAGAATATGTAATATTTGCGTAAATATGCGTAATAAGTCATATAATTATAATATGAGAAACCTATTTATTGATTGTGCTTGATGTAGTTAATCGTGACTTCGGAAATTAGTGGGTTATTGATTATGAAACAAGCGTTAACAGAGAAAGCATTACTCAAAATTTTAGTAATTGATGATCATGAATCAGTTTTAGCTGGAACTGTTAATGTATTACAAAAGCGTTACCCCGATGCTGAATTTCTGATTGCGGTAAATGCTAAGAATGCACTCAATCAAATTAGTGCTGTACAACCAGATTTAATTGTGATGGATTTGTCGATTCCTGATAACTCAGGGATGACAGCCAGACCCGATATCGGAGTTCAACTGTTGCGAACTCTGATGAAAAATTATCAGCACTTAAATATTGTTGTACAGAGTGCTAATGTGAGAACTTTAGTGAGAATTAGACCTGATATTGACAGTCATAAAGGAGGTTTTACTGTTGCAGATAAAAGCCTTTCCACCCAAGAAATGCTCACGAGAGTTGATTGGGCTTTGCAAGGTTTAACACATACAAAAGATATTAAAGGTATCCATTCTGTATTAGAAGTTAAACCAGAATGGCTGAGGGTATTAGCTTTAGCATTTGAAGAAGGATTGCAAGATAAAACAATTGCCGAACGGATGTGTATCTCTGAGAGGATGGTGCGTCATTACTGGAGTAAACTACAAGATGCGTTAAATGTCTATCCTGAAGACGGTAAGAATATCCGTATTCAAACTGAAATGCAAGCTAGAGAAGAAGGTTTAATTGATTAATACTGAACAGGATAAATTAAATCTCTAAGAGTATTTTTGTTAAAAAGTAGATAAAAATCATTGTTGATTCTTTGTTCCCTATTCTGATATCTATAAATTGATTTATAGCGGTTTCCAGTCTGCTGAGATACAAATTTATTGGGATTAATCTGTGTCTAACCATACGGGAAGTTGCTCTGTGTCTAATGTGATTAATTATTGTTATTTGTATCTTAGGTAAGAAAGGCGATAAATCAACCTGCTAAAGTTCAGGGCTAATCAACAGCAAAAATGCAAGCGAAGGTTTATGCAGCCTGAACATTGGAAAAAAATTAAACAGGAAATTAGTATTTGGCGTGTAGGTATATTACCAGGGATTGCAGTTATTGGATTAGTGATCATTGCTCGTCTGTCTGGTGTGATGCAATCTTTAGAGTGGCTGGCTTTTGATAGTTTGCTACGGATACGCCCTGAAGAACCCAAAGATGAACGAATTTTACTGATCGGCATTAATGAAGATGATATTAATAATGGTACAGATTTTACGTTTTCAGATCATGATTTAGCACAGTTGTTATTAAAATTGCAAACTTATCAACCAAGAGTTATTGGACTGGATATTTATCGAGATACACCAATAAATCCCGGTAATAATGAATTAGTCGCAGTTTTGCAAAATTTTCAAAATATTATTGGAATTGATAAAGTATTACCTGATGAAATTGCACCACCACCAGCATTGTCACCAGAACAAATTGGTTTTGCTGATCAAATTATGGATAGTGATGGTAAATTACGCCGTAGTTTATTAGGTACGCCTACCAATCAAGGCTATAAATTTTCGTTGTCTCTTAAGTTAGCAGCAGCATATTTAAATCATTATCAGCTTCATCTAGAAAATGGGATACGCGATCGCGCGGCGATTAGATTTGGTCACACCGAGATACCCAGAGTCTTCCCCAATTCTGGGGGATATGTGCGAACCGATGCGGGAGGAGTGCAAGTCTTACTCAATTTTCGCAGTGGTCGAGACCGCTTTCGCTTTTTATCCTTATCCGCACTGAAAAATGATCAATTTAACCCAGACTGGATACGCGATCGCATTGTAATTATCGGTATCACTTCCCCCAGTCGGAAAGATTTTATTCCCACTTCTGCAATTGAATCTTTGGAGTCTCCACCAGGGCGCGTTTATGGCGTAGAAATTCAAGCACACGTTGTTAGCCAAATTATCAGCGCCGTCCTTGACTCTCGACCGCTTTTAAATACTTGGTCAGCAGGTTGGGAATATTTATGGATTTTTAGTTGGGGATTAGTTGGAATTGCGATCGCCAGGCTGACAAAATCACCTTTACTTAGTTTATTAGTTGTGCTTGTTGCGAGTTGTAGCTTATTGATATTATGTTATTTCTTGCTGCTTTTTGGTTGGTGGGTTCCGTTAATTCCTGCATTTTTGGTTTTAAGTTTAAATTGTATGGAAATTACAGCTTTATATCAATATGAGCAAGCTTTAGGTTCGGGAATTAGAGTCAGACAAGCCATCATTGAACGCACATTTGCCAAAATTCATAATGGCCCCTTACAAAGCCTCGCTAAAGTTTTAAAATTAGTGCGAGATAACGACTTACCAGTTAATGAATTACTCATCGAACTTGAAAAAGAACTGGAAAAATTGAACTATGATTTACGAGGAATTTATGAATTTTTACAACGAGAACCAATAGACCAAGAAACTAGCTTGTATTTAGGAAAAAACATCGTTTTAAATTTGCGTGACCCTCTACATGAGCTGCTCTACCAAGTTTATAATTTTACCTTAGAGCGAGAGTTACCTTGTTTTAAAACTATCAAAGTTAAAATCAGAAATTTTGAACCAATAAATGAACGCTGCTTAAATCTTGATCATAAGCGTGACCTTTGTCGGTTTTTAGAAGAAGCTTTATGTAATGTCGGTAAACACGCCACAGGAGTCACCCGCTTAGAAGTAACTTGTTCAGCATCGGAAGGTTGGTACACTTTAAGTATTATCGATGATGGTTTAGGAATTAACTCTTCGATAGAAGGACGCGGAACACAACAGTTTAGAAATTTAGCGCGACAATTTAAAGGAAAATTTCGCCGCATTCCACTTTCTCCGAGAGGAACTCTGTGTGAGTTATCTTGGCCTATGAATAAGTTTTATTTTTGGTATTTAAGAAAAATTCCTAAGTCATACTAAATCAATATAGGACTCATATTTGATTTGGGAAAAAAATCAGTACACTCAGATCAGGCTTCTTTCCTACTCCCGACTCCCCATTCCCTATTCCCTACCTACACAAATAAATTCAGAAATCAAATCGTATTCCTATATGAAGAAGCATATAATTAGCCTGCAAAAGCAGGCTTTGTTTGTATAGCCTCTATTTCCAGTCTGATGAGTTTATTATTTATAGAAATAGAATTATGTGTGACTAGCGAATGAATAAGTTGGTTTAATACCCTCACTAAATTCCTGATTTAGTGGTCTTCAATTAGTGGTAGGGTTGAATCCCATACTAATCGATTCTGAATTCTTCTTATTTACACATAAGTTAATTCAGAATTATGAATTTTGTTTTGATAAATTTAATGATTTACAGGTTGCAATATATTTAGGTGTCCCCCTAAATATATTGGTTAAAAATTGCTAAACAGCTATATAACCAGCCTAAATTCTAATATAATTTAAGTAGAAAAGACCTGAATTGCTTGGATTGAATATTAAATAGATTTTTGATTTTTTAGTAATTTACTGACGGAGAAAAATGATGATTAAATCTTTAGTATTTCAGACAGAAAATTACTACTTTTGGCAGAAAAAGATTTGCACAACTTGTGTTTTAAGTATTATCTTAGGGATGAATCAAATAGTACTAGCTGGATATGAACCGCCAAAAGACCAAAAACCCCCGACAGGCCATTCGGATTCATCAGGTATCAGGGTAGGATGCAAAACTAATAATACGCGATCGCCATCACTAATGATCGGTTCTGCTGTGACTCGTACACAACCATCCAATAGTGTTACCTCCTCCAGTCAGCCACGGCGAAATCAAACTCGCTAACTTCATACTTTATGAAAATATTACATCTATGCCAAACCTTACTAGAGACATTGCAATGCAACGTCTCTTTATTTTTCTTTACATTCTTTCTCATAGTCTCAGAGAGTTGCGAATGCTTGCAATACCTGGAGAAATTGCCAGCAATATCTTAAGGAATGCTGCATATCTTACCCAAAATCTGAATTTATTTGTTATCGTGATCCCAAAGGAATTATTAAGCACCAACAAGATAGACCAGACGCTAAATCAGCGCCGAAATGCCTGCTGGGTGCGAGATATGAAATTAATCACTAAAATTTAAAGCTCATTAATTCAGAGTATCTATATGGGGAGGTAACAACTATGGTTACAGCATCTCATCAAATTTTGTCTTCACTTTCTAAAGAACAATCGCTGATTCTTTGGTTTGATGAAGTGGGCATTCAAGACATACACCTAGTAGGTGGAAAAAATGCCTCTTTGGGAGAGATGATTCAACAATTAACCCCCAAAGGTGTGAATGTACCAACGGGGTTTGCAACTACAGCTTATGCTTATCGTTATTTTATTCAATCGGCTGGGTTAGAAAGTAAATTACGGCAACTTTTTGCTGATTTAAATGTTGAGGATGTGAACAATTTACGCGAACGTGGAGAAAAAGCGCGATCGCTATTATTACACACACCATTCCCCAACGATTTACGCCAAGCCATTGCCCAAGCCTACGAAAATTTATGTGATAAATATCAAACCCAAACCGATGTTGCAGTTCGTTCTAGCGCCACGGCGGAAGACTTACCTGATGCGAGTTTTGCCGGACAGCAAGAAACTTATTTAAATATTGTTGGTGTTGATGAAGTAATTACAGCTTGTCATAAATGTTTTGCTTCTATATTTACTGACCGCGCTATTTCTTATCGTCATACAAAAGGATTTGATCACTTTAATGTAGCTTTATCAGTTGGTGTCCAAAAAATGGTGCGTTCTGATTTAGCTACATCTGGGGTGATGTTTTCAATTGATACCGAAACCGGATTTAAAGATGCAGCCTTAATTACCGCCGCCTACGGTTTAGGGGAAAATGTTGTCCAAGGTGCAGTGAATCCTGATGAATATGTAGTATTTAAACCCACATTAAAAACAGGTTTTCGGCCGATTTTGGATAAAAAATTGGGCAGTAAAGAAATCAAAATGATTTATGTGTCAGCTTCCGAAATTGATTTAGTTGCTTGTGCTGCTGACAATGCCCATACATTAACAGTTAAATCAGATGATAATTGCAAGTTAACCAAAAATGTCCCGGTTTCGGAAAGCGATCGCACCAAATTTGCCCTCAATGACGCAGAAATTTTACAATTAGGGCATTGGGCTTGCGTCATCGAAGACCATTATTCCCAAGTCCACAGTAATTACACCCCAATGGATATTGAGTGGGCAAAAGATGGCATTACCAATCAACTATTTATAGTGCAAGCGCGTCCTGAAACTGTGCAGTCACAGAAAAAAGGCAATGTCTTACGCAGCTATCGCCTAATGTTAGGGAATAGTGAATCGGGAGTAGGGAATGGGCAAAATTCCCCCCAACTCCCCACTCCCAACTCCCCACTCCCTATAGTTACCGGACGCGCCATAGGTGAAGCCATCAGCCAAGGTAAAGTGAGTGTCATTGTCGATGTTCACAACCTTGATAAATTCCAGCCAGGGGATGTGTTAGTTACCGAGAGAACCGACCCCGACTGGGAACCAATTATGAAACGCGCCAGTGCAATTATTACCAATGCGGGTGGTCGTACCTGTCATGCAGCGATTATTGCACGAGAATTGGGTGTGCCGGCGATCGTTGGTTGCGGGAATGCGACACAAGTCTTGCAAAATGGTCAAGAAGTCACCGTTTCCTGTGCTGAAGGCGAAGACGGTAAAGTTTATCCTGGCTTGTTACCCTTTGAAGTCAAAGAAGTCCCCTTAGAAAACTTACCCCGCACCCGTACACAAATTTTAATGAATGTTGGTAATCCCCAGGAGGCTTTTAGCTTATCTGCAATTCCCAACGACGGCGTAGGTTTAGCGCGGACAGAATTTATTATTGCTAATCAAATTCAAATTCATCCAATGGCGTTAATTCATTACGACCAATTGCAAGATGAAAAAGTCAAACTCCAAATAGCAGAAATCACCGCACTTTATCATCATAAACCACAGTATTTTGTGGATAAATTAGCCCAAGGTATAGCCAGAATTGCCGCCGCATTTTATCCCAAACCTGTGATTGTGCGAATGTCAGATTTTAAGAGTAATGAATACGCCAATTTATTAGGTGGTAAACAATTTGAACCGAATGAAGAAAACCCGATGTTGGGTTGGCGTGGTGCCGCACGTTATTATGATGAAGGTTATAAAGCTGCTTTTGCCTTAGAATGTCAAGCTATCAAACGAGTCCGGGATGAAATGGGTTTAACAAATGTCATCCCGATGATTCCATTTTGCCGCACGCCCGAAGAAGGAAAGTTAGTATTATCAGAGATGGCAGAAAATGGCTTGCAACAAGGTATAAATAACTTGCAAGTTTATGTGATGTGTGAGTTACCAAGTAATGTAATTTTGGCAGAAGAATTTGCTGATGTTTTTGATGGTTTCTCTATAGGTTCCAATGATTTGACACAGCTAACCTTGGGTTTAGACAGAGATTCAGCTTTAGTCGCCAGATTATTTGATGAACGCAGTCCCGCCGTCAAGCAAATGGTGAAAATGGCCATTGAAGCCGCCAAAAAACGCCACCGGAAAATCGGTATATGCGGACAAGCACCCAGCGATTATCCAGAATTTGCTCAGTTTTTAGTTGAACAAGGAATTGATTCGATTAGTCTAAATCCTGATTCGGTATTAAAAACAATGCTGGAAATTGCAAAAGTAGAAAATCCTGAGTCTTAAGTAAAGTAATAAAGTTGAGGACTTGACTTACACACACTCTATGATTTCTTGGCGTTCTACCCTGCGGGAAGCCGCTTGTGCGTCTAATGCGACTTGGCGGTTCGACAAACTAAGCTTTTTGGGAATTTGGCGTAAGTCATAAGTATAAAGAAACGAACCACAAAGGACGCAAAGGACACGAAGTTATAAGAGTTTGAGAGAGTTCTTGCATAAGTCTTAAAGTAGAGACGTTGCAATGCAACGTCTCTGTTATAAATTGATGAAATCATAATGAAAAACTTTTGAGGAAGTGATATTTACTTTGCTGCGATGGGTTTACTAAAAATAGAAGTCTTCTTGGTGGCTCTATGAATAAAGATGAAAAATCAGTGCAGAAAGATGCCCTGATTATGTTGATACTTTTGATAGTCGCAGGCTTCGGAGCTTGCAGTATTTTTAAAGGCAGCAATTCTGAATCTAGCAGTGAATCAAGAAGTGATTGTTTTGATAGAGTCAGTCAAGAGATGGCTAGACGTGAAGGTAACAAGGTTGTAAATCAAGCTGACATTTCTCGATACCAAAGCGAATTACTCAGTCGCTGTAGATGACATCTTGAAAAATTTTTAGGATTACCTTGCCTCTGTCCTCCTAAGAGAGATCATCTTGCCACAACTTGACATTGCAATACAACATATTTCCTGTTTTTAGAGTTATAGCTTAAGCCAGGTATGCCAGTTAGAGACCGCTACTATGAAAATTTTCATCCAAAACGGGAGGTAATCGTCCGATGGGTACGTTGGAACAATACAGACAGCTAATTTGCCGTATTCTGAGTGAACATACAAAAATTCCTTACTCTTACGGTAATATTCAACACGAAACTATCTTTGATAAAGAACAAGACCGATATTTAGTGATGATTTTAGGTCGAGAACCAGTACCAGAACTCTCGCCAACTGCAACTCGCCGGGTTCACGGCTGTCTGATTCACGTTGATATTATTGATGGTAAGATTTGGATTCAGCGTGACGGTACGGAAGACGGAATTGCTAAAGAACTCGTCAATGCTGGCGTACCGAAAAATCAGATTGTGTTGGGATTTTGGTCTGAGGAACTGCGACAAGATTCAGAATTTGCGATCGCTTAATATTAGGTTAATCAAAACCCTTCTCCAAACCTCTCCTCTGCAAGGCTACCTTGTACATATAAGTTGAAAATAGGCATTATGAAACGCATCCCCCCTAGAACTAAAGTTCCAGGCTGATAGCCAAAGTCCACTCAAGTGGACTGGAATGAGTTTCTTGTTGAGTCATCTGAAGATGACTTGCGCTATGAGACGCGGAATTCATTCCGAGGCGGGACAGATGCACCACACGAATATTTGTGTGTACACCGTAGCCCCTGCGTTGCGCGGGTTTCCTTTGAAAGCTTCATTTCACCTTTCAAAACTATTAATCTTGAAGTCCCTCTCCGCGTCGGAGAGGGGTTGGGGAGAGGTTCATCAAATTTACGTTGGCATTATTCAGTACTATCAGGGTTGTCAATGCTCACCTTAAAAAATTTTTCCACAGAAAGCAACACAAAGGGGAAAATAGCTAAAGACTATTGACTGATGACCATTGACTAATGAGTAAAAACTGGTTTCGCATTGGGTTAGTGAGTATCTTTTTACTCTCACTCGCTGTCAGGTTTTGGGGACTAGACAGGTTTAACACCTTAGTCTTTGATGAAGTTTACTACGCTAAGTTTGGAAATAACTATCTTACCCATGTTCCCTTTTTCGATGGTCATCCACCATTGGGAAAACTGATCATTGCTCTCGGTATATGGCTGGGTAGCCATGTAAAATTTTTGTATGAGAGTATGAATGGACTTACGGGTTCACTGCGATCGCCTTGGGATTATCGTTGGATTAATGCTTTTTTAGGTTCATTTATCCCTTTATTAAATGCTGGGATTGCTTATCAACTAAGTTCACGGCGTAGCTTTGCTTTAATTGCTGGGTTATTTACTGCTGTTGATGGCATTTTTATTGTTGAGTCTCGTTATGCACTCATCAATATATATATAGTAATATTTGGGTTATTAGGGCATTGGTTGTTTCTTTTAGCCTTAAATCATCAAAAACAACAACGTAAATTATTTTTAATTATTGCTGGTATTGCTTTTGGTTGCTCAATTGCGACCAAGTGGAATGGTTTATTTTTTCTAGCTGGTGTTTATGGTTTGTGGCTATTTGCTTGGATATGGCAAATAATCGGCAAAAAAATCAATCATAATTCTGAAGAAATTCATCAGCAGACTGAATCACCACTACAAAAGCTCACTCAAATCTATGCTTGGCAAATAATATTATTTTTAGGAGTTATCCCACTTATTGTTTATAGCTTGATTTGGATTCCCCATTTACAACTAGATACCAAATATGGATTTATTGAAGTCCACAAGCAAATTTTGAGTTTTCATGAACGGTTGGGGGGAAATAATGCTAACGTGCATCCCTACTGCGCTGCTTGGTATAAATGGCCGTTGTTAATCAGACCAATGGCATATTATTACAAAACTGCCTACAGTATTCATGAGCCATTGCCTGTTTTGGGGCCAGATTTACCTGCGAATGCTGGAAAAATTATTTATGATGTTCATGCAATGGGCAATCCTTTTTTATGGTGGTTTAGTGTTGCTGCCATGTTATTTTTAATCGGAATGCTCATTGTTTCAATGGTAATGTTTTTGCAGCAAAAAAAACAATTTACCTTACCGAAAAACTTTACTGTCGATACCTGGATTGCTTTGTACCTAGTGGTAAATTATGCCACTAATTTAGTACCTTGGATGAGAGTATCGCGCTGCGCGTTTATTTACCACTATATGACGGCTGTGGTATTTGCATTTCTCGCGATCGCTTGGTTTGTAGATCAATGCCTACGGAGTTATTATTATCCATTGCAGGCGATCGGTGTCAGCCTTTCTGTAATTATTTTGGTGGCTTTTGTGTTTTGGTTGCCGATTTATTTAGGTTTACCACTGAAAATCGAACTTTATCGCCTCAGAATGTGGTTTAACTCTTGGATTTAAAGTTATTTCGCCTTAATATACCTCTAACCTATCATCTGTTACCTCTAACCTTCTTAATACTGCTACATATATGCAGGGTAACTAATCACATTTTTTTACCAAAAAACTGGGTCTAAAGCCCCGTCTTTCTAGGACGGCTTTTCTTTAACTTCCGAATAAATTCCCTAAGTACATCATTCTGAGTGCGATTTGTCTCTAAGCAATACTCCACAAGTGTTTCATATTCTTCTTCTGAACATCTAATTGTCAATTTCTTCATGCCGTCATATTGCCGTCAGTGCATGGTATGATATTAACATGAAAACACTGAAGTTTAAATTGTACGAACACAAGAGGAATAAATATCTCAAGCGGTCGATTAACGTTGCTGGGGTGATTTATAACCATTGCATTGCCCTGCATAAACGGTACTACCGGATGTTTGGCAAGCATTTAAACTGTGCAAAACTTCAGTCTCATATTGCCAAATTGAGAAAGCGTAATTCTTTCTGGCAATCAGTAGGTTCTCAAGCGGTACAAGATATTTGCCAACGCATTGAAAAAGCCTACCAATTATTTTTTAAACACAATAAAAAGGGGGTTCGTCCGCCAGGATTTAAGAAGGTCAAAAAATACAAATCATTCACCCTCAAACAAGCAGGTTATAAGTTTTTGGGTGGAAACCGAGTAAAAATTGGTAGTCGAGTTTATCAATTTTGGAAGTCTAGAGAGATTGAGGGAACGGTCAAAACCCTAACGATTAAACGCACTCCACTGGGTGAATTGTTTATGGTTTTGGTCGTTGATGATGGTGGTATTCCAGAAGTTGAAATCAAGACAGGTAAAATCGCTGGCTTTGACTTTGGATTGAAAACATTCCTTACCTGCTCAGACGGCACTAAAATTGAGTCTCCCCAATTCTTCAAGCAGTCCCTGAACGCCATCAAAAAAGCCAGTAAACAGCATTCCAAAAAGCTAAAAGCTTCATCCAACAGAGAAAGAGCAAGGAAGAATTTAGTCCGCAAACATGAGGACATCTCTAATTGTCGGCGTGACTGGTTTTGGAATCTAGCCCATGAACTAACAGATAAGTTTGATATTCTCTGTTTTGAGACTTTAAATCTCAAGGGAATGCAACGTCTTTGGGGTAGGAAAATATCGGATCTGGCGTTTGGCGAGTTTCTACAAATCCTGGAATGGGTTGCTAAGAAGAAAAATAAATTGGTTGTGTTTATCAACCAATGGTATCCATCCAGTAAGACTTGCGCTAGTTGTGGCCATGTTCTAGAAGAGTTGGATTTATCTATGAGAGAATGGCGTTGCCCATATTGCCAATCCGTGAACGCAAGGGATGAGAACGCATCTCAAGTGATTGAAATGGTTGGGGCATCAACCATCGGGTTAGGTGATGTAAGTCGGGCTACGCCTGCAATCGCTGTTTGAGCCTAGAATCCCCGTGCTTTCACGCCTGGGAGTATGTCAAATTTCTTATCTGTATTTATCGAGCCTGACTGTTAGACTGAAAACGCAAGTTAAGCTAAAAATCAGGCTAAGTAGCACAACTGAGGTAGCAATAATTAAGTATCGAAATATCATAAATGATGAAGAAAAATAAAGAAAGATTTTATAATTCATCATTCTATTTTGTTACTGTAAGAATTTCGTAATTAATAGATTTATAGAATCACAATTATATCAGCTTACATTTAGGAAGTGTCACAAAGTTATCCACACTATATGTAAAACCTATATAGAGCCTGCTTTTGATGCTCCCTAGTATATAGAGGGGAATCCTAATGGAATTGAATTTACAACTTCCTAGCATTAATGTTACTAGCTTAAAAGAAGCGCCAATTCATACTTCTCGCCAAATCCAGCCCCACGGAGTTTTGCTAGTATTGGCAGAACCAGAATTACAAATCTTACAAGTGAGTAATAATACCTGGGCTGTGTTCGGGATCGAACCCGAAGCAATGTTACAAAAGAAACTGGAAGATTTATTAGACTCTTATCAACTAGAAAGAATTAAAACAGGGTTAGCCGGAGATAATCTGGAGTTTATCAACCCGACAAAACTTTGGTTCCGCAAGAAGGGTGATGAATATATAGTTTTTGATGCAGTTTTTCACCGCAACTCAGAAGGCTGTTTAATTCTGGAACTAGAACCAACATTTTCCCAAGAAAACATCCCATTCTTAAGTTTTTACCATCTAGCGAAGGCTTCTATTAACCAGTTAGAAAAAACTTCAAACCTGCGGGACTTTTGCCAAATCATTGTTCAAGAAGTGCGGAAGGTAACTGGTTTTGACCGGGTAATGTTATATAAATTTGATCATGATGGACATGGTTCAGTGATTGCCGAAGAAAAGCTAGAAACCCTAGAGCCTTATTTAGGTTTACATTATCCTGAATCAGATATTCCTAAACCAGCAAGAAAGTTATTTGCATCTAATTCTATTAGAATTATCCCGGATGCCAAAGCCGAACCAGTACAACTGATTACCGCCATCAATCCAGTTAGTCAGCGTTCTGTAGATTTAACCAATTCTATTTTGAGAAGTGCGGCATCTTGCCATCTGGAATATTTACATAATATGGGTGTGGGTGCTTCTTTAACTATCTCCTTAATTAAAGACCAAAAACTCTGGGGATTGATTGCTTGTCATCATCAAACACCAAAATTTGTCTCCTATGAATTGCGGAAAGCCTGCGAATTTTTAGGACGAGTCATATTTGCAGAAATTTCTGCCAGAGAAGAAACAGAAGATTACGACTATCGGATGAATTTGACACATATTCAATCGCTGTTGGTTGAATATATGTCTCAGGAAGAAAACTTTATTGATGGTTTAGTTAAACATCAGCCGAATTTATTAGATTTAACCAGCGCCCAAGGTGCGGCTGTTTGTTTTGGCGATCGCTGTACACTTATAGGTGAAACTCCCGCCGAAGAAGACTTGAATTTCTTGGTACAGTGGTTAAAGAATAACGTCGATGAAGAAGTATTTTATACTAATTCTTTGCCCCAAGTTTATCCCGATGCGGAGAAATTTAAAAACGTTGCGAGTGGTTTATTAGCAATTCCCATTTCTAAACGCAATTATGTTTTGTGGTTCCGTCCTGAAGTCATTCAGACAGTGAATTGGGGTGGTGATCCTCATAAAGCATTTGAAGTTAGCCAAACAGATGGTGATGTGCGTCTGTGTCCCCGCAAATCTTTTGAATTGTGGAAAGAAACAGTCAAACTGACATCTTTACCTTGGCAATATGTGGAAATTAAAGCTGCATTGGAATTGCGAAAAGCAATTGTAAATATTGTCTTGCGCCAAGCCGATGAACTTGCTCAATTAGCCCAAGATTTAGAACGTTCTAACGCCGAATTGAAAAAATTTGCCTACGTCGCGTCCCATGACCTGCAAGAACCACTCAATCAAGTGGCGAATTATGTGCAGTTATTAGAGATGCGTTATAACGAAGAACTGGACGAAGACGCGAAAGAATTTATTGGCTTCGCTGTTCAGGGTGTGAGTCTAATGCAGACTTTGATTGATGACGTACTAGCATACTCCAAAGTTGATACTCAAGCGATCGCATTTCAACTAACAGAAGTCGAAACCGCCTTAGAACACGCCCTCAGCAACTTACGACAGCGCATTGCTGAAACTGGTACGGTAATTACCTATGATCCCTTACCCACAGTCATGGCTGGTAGTACCCAGTTAATGCAACTATTCCAGAACTTGATTGCTAACGCCATCAAATTCCGTAGCAACCAACCACCCCGCATTCACGTAGGTGCAGAAAGATTAGAAGATGAATGGTTGTTCTGGGTACGCGATAATGGTATCGGTATAGAACCCAAATTTAGCGATCGCATTTTTGTCATCTTCCAACGCCTACACACCAGAGACGAGTATCCTGGTACGGGTATGGGTTTAGCTATATGTAAAAAAATTGCCGAATGTCATCGAGGTCGCATCTGGGTAGAATCACAACTTGGTGAGGGAGCTACCTTCTACTTTACAATTCCAGTTGGAGGGCGCGAGCGTGAGCGTAGAAACGGAAGACAAGCCCAAAACCATATTTTTGGTCGAGGATAATAAAGCCGATATCCGCTTAATTCAAGAAGCATTGAAAAATAGCGCAGTCCCGCACGAAGTCGTGACAGTCAGAGACGGCGTGGATGCAATGGCCTTTTTACGCCAAGAAGGTGAATACGCTGATGCTCCCCGCCCCGACCTGATTCTGCTAGATTTAAACTTGCCTAGAAAAGATGGTCGAGAAGTCTTAGCAGAAATTAAAAACGACCCACTCCTGAAACGTATCCCCGTAGTCGTGCTGACAACCTCAAAAAACGAGGATGATATTTTTCACAGCTACGACTTACACGTTAACTGCTACATTACAAAATCTCGCAACCTCAGCCAACTCTTTCAAATCGTCAAAGGTATCGAAGATTTTTGGCTATCTACTGTCACCTTACCTTCAGAGTAATTAGATGGGTGTAAGGGTGTAAGGGTGCAGGGGTGTGGGAGGTGTGGGAGGTGTGGGAAGATGGTGAAGAAATCTTCCCCCCACACTCCCCACACTCCCCTCTCTCCCTTCTCTCCCCACTCCCCACTCCCCCCTCTCACTTCCCAGGGCTTGAAATAAAAAACTATGGCTGGAAGCTTAGTAAAAATCTTGTTAATTGAAGACAATCTGGCAGAAGCTAGGTTATTGCAAGAGTTTTTGCAGCAAGCCGACGCTAAAGAATTTGTGCTAGTTCATGTCAAGCGATTACAAGAAGCAATCAATAAACTCAAAAGCAGCAATTACGACATCATATTACTTGACTTGACTCTACCCGACAGTCAAGGATTATCATCTTTGCCAGTCTTGATTAATTGTGCGCCCAGCGTGCCAATTGTGGTACTTACAAATACTAACGATGAAGAATTGGCGATTGAAGCAGTCAGAGAAGGAGCGCAAGATTATTTAGTCAAGCGCCAAGTCAATGTTCATACCTTAGTGCGTTCTATCTGTTATGCGATCGAGCGTAAACAGCTTTTAGAAACATTACGCCAAGTTAATCAAACATTACAAGTACAAGTTAAAGAAAGCACCGCCGAACTAGTGAAAGCTAACGAAATTAACCAGTTCAGATCAGAATTAGTTTCCATGCTTTCTCATGATATTCGCCAACCACTAAATACTATTCTCTTAGCCGCCGGATTACTTCAAAATAACGAAGATAAATTAACTCAAGAAAAAAAACGCAATCATTTACAAATGATTCGCGCAGCTATTAAGAATATGGCGCGAATGTTAGACGAAGTGTCTGTAATTGATAGGGTTGACTCTGGGAAATTTCCCTGTGACCTTGAGCCATTAGATTTAGAAGGATTTTGTCGCCAATTAGTTTATGAAGCGCAATTAAATATCAAAGAAAAAAATTTAAATCTGGTATTTACCAGTTATGGAGAATTAGCTGAAGCAGTTTGGGATGAAACTCTACTACGCCACATTCTAGGCAATTTATTAGGCAATGCCATTAAATATTCTCTACCTAATGGCAAAATTCAGTTTGAACTAATTAGCCAAGAAAACTCCGTCATGTTCCGGTTTCAAGATTGGGGAATCGGTATCCCGAAACAAGACCAAAAGCGGATGTTCCAACCTTTCCAACGTGCCGAAAACGTCGGGGGAATTCCTGGGACTGGCTTAGGTTTGGCAATTGTAAAAAAGTGTGTCGATGCCCATAAAGGTGAAATTATGCTCAACAGCGAGGTAGGAGTCGGCACAACTTTTATCGTCACTCTACCATTGATTAAGCTGTAAACGCCAAAAAAGTCTGTTAAACTATCGCCAAATCATTCCATCAATTAATATAGGGAAAAAATATGGCATTAGGTAGATTAGTTAACGGACAATGGACAACTGTTTGGACAGAACGAAATGAGAAAGGCGAATTTCAGCGAATGCCCACACAGTTTCATCATAAAATTACCGCAGATGGCGCTAGTGGATTTAGAGCAGAAGCCGATAGATATCATTTGTATGTTTCTTTGGGTTGTCCTTGGGCGCATCGCACTGTTTTATTACGTGCTTTAAAAGGGTTAGAAAAAGTGATTGGTCTTTCTATTGTTGACCCTGTAATTAGTGAACAAGGATGGAAATTTTCTGATAAACAAGGATGTATTCGAGACAAAGTTAACCAAGCTGATTATCTTTGGCAAATTTACACCAAAGCGAATCCCACTTATACCGGAAGAGTCACCGTTCCAGTACTGTGGGATAAACATACAAACAGCATTATCAATAATGAATCTCGGCAAATTATCCAAATCTTAAATACAGAATTTAATTTCTTTGCTGAGAAAATGGTTGATTTTTATCCCAAATCCCTACAAGCTATCATTGATAAAACCATCAATGCTATTTACCAGCCGATAAATAATGGTGTATATCGCGTTGGTTTTGCGACAACCCAAACGGCTTATGAACAAGCCATGAAAGAATTATTCTTGGCTATGGAACATTGGGAAAATGTTTTAGGTAAACAGCCATATCTCTGCGGTGAAGAAATTACCTTAGCCGATTGGTGTATGTTTACGACTTTGTTTCGATATGATTTAGCATATTATGGCTTGTTTAAGTGTAACTTGAAGCGGTTAGTTGAGTATCCCAATCTCTGGAATTATTGCCGGGAGCTATATCAATATCCTGGTGTGAAACAATGGTGTAATATTAGTCATATCAAACAACTGTATTATGTCGGTCTACCAGAATTAAATCCTAGTGGAGTGATGCCAGTAGGCCCCATAATTAATTTTGACTTACCTTATAAATGCCGCGATCGCCAAATCTAGATATTTTACTCAAGTCTCAAATATATGCCAAATCAAGATGTCACCTTTTTTCGCATATTTGGTTCTATATTTGCGGGGATTGGTAGTATTTTTTTGATCACAGGTATCATCATTGCTATGGATACTCGCAGTTTCTCTAAAAATTCTATCCCCGCTCAAGGAACTGTGATTAACGTAGTCAAACATAAATCTAGAGATAGTAAAGGGCGTTCTTCTACTATTTATTATCCAGTCATCAAATTTACAGCAAATTCTGGTAAAGTAGTAGAATTTGAAGCTGGTAGTGGCAGCAACCCCCCAGCATATTCTCCAGGACAACAAGTAAAAATTCTCTACAATCCCCAAGAGCCAGAATCTGCTGCAATTCACTCTTGGTTTGATTTATGGTTTTTACCTACAATGTTTATTGGTATGGGTTCACTGTTTGTTGTAATTGGGGGAATCCCATTAATAAAATCATTCCTACCTAGAAGCTAAAACAGAGAGCGATCGCTGATAATATTAATCTTAACTTTTCACATTATACGTAACTTGCACTAACCCTGAATCATAACTTTTCACATTTCGCAACTCCAGTTTTGTAGCGATACTTGAGTCCTTAATAATTAATGGAATCCCACTGCCTAAAATAATGGGATGAATTGAGAGAATTATCTCATCAATCAAATTATGCTGTAAAAAATAATGAATTGTCTGCCCTCCGCCAACTAACCAAATCACACCACCACGAGATTGACGTAAATTTGTTATAAAATTAACCCAATCATCATTGATAAATATTGCGTTATTCTCTGCTTTACCTTGCAGAGTATGAGAAAGTACAAAAACTTCTTGTTCACTGTATGGATATTCATCAAAACCCAGTACTTGCTGATAAGTCTTGTGACCCATAATTAATGTATCAACTTCAGCAATAAACTCAGAGTAACCATAGTCTTGGTCTGTAAATAGCCAATCTATTTCCCCTGATTCTCTAGCAATATATCCATCAAGGCTAGACGCAATAAATAAACTAATTTTTCGCATAAAATTTGTATAAATTTAATAGTATGGGAGAAAATTATAAATTTCACTATCAATTAGTTAGCCATCCAAATAAACCATATATTATTTTTCTACATGGTTTTATTGGTCAGCTAGATGAATTTGACGAAGTTATACAACTTCTGGGTACAGAATTTTCTTATCTCACTGTTGACCTTCCCGGACATGGTAAAACTCAAGTATTTGGTGAAGATAAATACTATAACATTGAACAAACTGCTCAAGCATTAATTAATTTATTAGATGAATTGCATATACCCAAATGCTTTTTAGTTGGTTATTCAATGGGTGGAAGATTAGCCTTATACCTAACTTTATATTTTCCTGAGCGTTTTGACAAAGTTATCTTAGAATCAGCATCTCCAGGTTTAGTTACAGAACAAGAACGAATAGAAAGAATTAAAAAAGATGAACAAATAGCCAGAAAACTCTTAAGATGTGTTTCTAAGAGTGAATTTCGAGAATTTTTATTAAACTGGTATAATCAGCCAATTTTTGGTTCTATCAAAAATCATCCAGGATTTGACAGAATGTTAGCCAGCCGATTACAAAATCAACCACTGGAGTTAGCTAAATCACTCAGAATTATGGGGACAGGTAGTCAACTGTCGTTATGGCATAAACTTAAAGATAATACAGTACCTTTGCTTTTACTAGTAGGTCATAATGATGATAAGTTTATCAATATCAATATCCAAATGTCCGGGATATGCCCAGTTGCTCAATTAAAAATAATTAGTAATTCTGCTCATAATATTCATTTAGAAAATACTCCAGAATTTGTGCAGTATATTCAAGACTTTTTAGCAGGATAATTAAATTTATAGCCTGTTGATGTAAAAAATATCTGCGTCCATCTGTCTTGAAAAGTTTGCTCAAGTCGGCAGAGCCGCCCACGCAACTTTTCGCTGCGTCTATCGGCGGTTAATTACTCTTTATTTGTCCAGGAATATCTTTAAGACCAAATTTTTTGCAGATTGATGACAAATCCAGATAATACATTTTCACCAGAAAGAACTTGAGGCGATTTTAAAACTTCCACCTCTCGTCCTGGACGATATATTTCTACTTCTTGTTGCTTGCGATTAAATAACCAACCTAATCGGCAGCCATTTGCCATATATTCAGTCATTTTAGCTTGAATTTTTGCCAAAGAATCAGATGGTGACATAATCTCAATGACAAAATCTGGACACAAGGGAATAAACCTTTCTCTTTGTTCTTTACTCAAAGCATCCCAACGAGATTTTTCTACCCAAGAAACATCAGGAGAACGGTCAGCACCATTTGGTAAAGTAAATCCAGTAGAAGAATCAAAAACTTCTCCAGCTCGTGTTTGTTCATTCCACAAAGCGACTTGCAGAATTAAATTAACATTACTTCTGCCTGTTTCTCCTCCCGTTGGGGGCATAATAATTAATTCTCCCTGAACATTGCGTTCTAATTTTAAATCTGGATTTTCTGTACATAGGCGGTAAAATTCCTCTCTTGTGAGTTTAATTACAGAATCAAGATTTAATGTTAGTGCTGTCATTGTAAGACTACCATTTTTAATCATTGACTGAAAAATTCAAGACAGATAACGCATCTTCATATTAACATTAAAGGGAGTTTACTTAAGGAGTTGGTGCGACATTTACTGATGTTGATTGATTAGCTGCGGCTAATTCTTCTTTTAACATTTTCTGATAAATCTTAGGTAAAGAACTACTGATAGAATTTGTTTCAATTCCATATCCTAAACTTGTCCAAGTCGGAGATAAACGGCGTAAAACATCATTTATTTTGCCTTGACGCAAAAGTTTAGAAATATCCACACCCCAAACTTGATTATCGTTTAACCAACGATAAACTACTACATCTTGAAATTCTGGTTCAAAACTATAAGAAGTCCAAAACACCATTCTCGCTGGGCTGGGATGATATCGGGGTGCGATATTAAACCAAGTAGTATTGATAATTTGATATCTGCCCGCAGCTGTAGAACAATTACCTGTGTTTGGCCCGGTAACGATGGTAACGCAGATTTCTGGGTGACGACTTAAGTCTGTAACTTGTTGTCCACCATACAACAGAGAGTAGGGACGGTTCCCATTAGCTTCGCTGGCGGAAATGGTTCGCATCAAGGCGCGGATATAGGGGTCGCCGCCTTTCATAACTAGCGGTGGTTGATTATCATTAAAGACAGGATCAGAAGGCGATCGCAAGTCTCCAAAGATATACCACTGTAACAAGCATATAAAAGCCAGTAGCGCCGCGATCGGCCCAATTAATTTTTCAACCCCTTTCAATTCAAACTTTTTCAGAATCCGACTCCTCACTTGACTTTCTTCAATACTAACTAATGCAACACTGGTTACATTTCTCACGATTATGGTGTACAAGTTTGAACAATTAACCAGAACGGAGGTTGAGTCAATGCTGGGAATTACACTCAAAGAAACCAGAGTTTACCGAGAAATTAAAGAAGAAGGACGTGAAGAGGGCAGAGAACAAGGGCGTGAAGAAGGTCGAGAACAAGCAACAGTTAATCTGATTCTTCGATTGCTAAGTAACCACGCAAAATTAATTACAGTCATTGCGAGCGAAGCGAAGCAATCCCAGCCCTTGCGATTGCTTCATTTCGCTTCGCTCCATTCGCAATGACTTTGTGTAATTAATTATGTTTAACTACTTAACCAAGCGGTTTGGCGAATTATCGGAAGAAATGCGCTCTAAAATTGCTGGTTTGCCTTTGCCTGTTCTGGAAGAGGTAAGCGAAGCATTGTTAGATTTTACTAATTTGGCTGATTTACAGGCTTGGTTAGACAAGCGATAGATGAAACTCAGGAGCGATCGCCCTTCATCCCCTCCAATTCTAAATCCGAACTAAACAACCCAAAAATCCTAGTCGTACAATAAACTAAATAAAGTACGTAACCGATATTTACGTACATTTTTTACGTTTTTGAGGAACTTATGACCGCAACTTCTCCCCGATTAAAGCACGAGGTTAAAGACCTCGCCCTCGCTCCCTTGGGAAGACAGCGCATTGAATGGGCTGGACGGGAAATGCCAGTTTTACGGCAAATCCGCGATCGCTTTGCCCAAGAAAAACCTTTTGCTGGGCTGCGTCTTGTGGCTTGCGCCCACGTCACCACCGAAACAGCACATCTAGCCATTGCGCTCAAAGCTGGCGGTGCAGATGCAGTGTTAATTGCGAGTAACCCCTTATCAACTCAAGACGATGTAGCTGCTAGTCTTGTTGTTGATCATGAAATTCCCGTTTTTGCTATCAAAGGCGAAGACAACGAAACCTATAACCGCCACGTCCAAATTGCTTTAGACCACCGTCCTAACATTATTATTGATGATGGTAGTGATGTGGTTGCTACCCTAGTTCAGCAGCGTCAACATCAAATTGCTGATTTAATTGGGACAACAGAAGAAACCACAACCGGAATTGTGCGCTTACGCGCGATGTTCAAAGATGGCGTTCTCACCTTCCCGGCTGTAAATGTTAACGACGCAGACACCAAGCATTTCTTTGATAATCGCTACGGTACAGGACAATCAACCCTGGATGGGATTATCCGTGCGACAAATATTCTCTTAGCTGGCAAAACTATTGTTGTTGCTGGTTATGGCTGGTGCGGTAAAGGTACTGCATTACGCGCCCGTGGTTTGGGTGCAAACGTGATTGTCACCGAAATTGACCCCATCAAAGCGATTGAAGCGGTGATGGATGGCTTCCGTGTTTTACCAATGGCTGAAGCTGCACCCCAAGGTGATTTGTTTATTACCGTAACTGGTAACAAGCACGTCATTCGCGGTGAACATTTCGATGTCATGAAAGATGGTGCGATCGTTTGTAACTCCGGTCACTTTGATATCGAACTTGACTTGAAATATTTAGCTAGTCAAGCTGAAGAAATTAAGCTAGTCCGCCCCTTTACCGAACAATATAAACTGAAGAGTGGTAAATCAGTGATTGTTTTGGGTGAAGGACGCTTAGTCAACCTCGCCGCAGCCGAAGGACATCCTAGCGCGGTAATGGATATGAGTTTTGCAAACCAAGCCTTGGCGTGTGAATACTTGGTGAAGAATCAAGGTAAATTGGAACCTGGTTTACACTCGATTCCTACTGAGGTAGATCAAGAAATTGCGCGGTTGAAGTTGGAAGCTATTGGCATTTATATCGATAGCTTGACACCAGATCAAATTGAGTACATCAACTCTTGGACTAGTGGAACTTAAACTCAGCGTTAAAGTTTAAACGCTAGTATATGTTGACGGGATAGGTTCGCCTATCCCGTTTTAATTTTTGCCAACACCTTGAATAATTAACTCCATCGTCTGACTAATAAAGACTTGGTATTGCTGAATCAAGAGATGAAATTTCATGGACTCAAACATAAAACGCCTTGTCGCGTCTGTGCCTCTGTGTGAGACAATTCATCGTTTAAATTGCAATCATTTACTAACTCTTGAAAATTTCCATGAGCGATAATGTTTCAATCCCTAATAGGGATTAGTTTGAATTGCAATGTAGTCTCTCTTTCAGTTCGTGCAGCTGTCAACGGTGCAGGTTTCAATCCCTAATAGGGATTAGTTTGAATTGCAATAATATCTAATTTTCCAGCATCCGATAGCTCTGATGTTTCAATCCCTAATAGGGATTAGTTTGAATTGCAATTGCAATGAGTACTGGCGTAGTCGCACAGTTGCTCACGGCAGTTTCAATCCCTAATAGGGATTAGTTTGAATTGCAATTTTGAGAAGATTTAGCCAAGATATTTTAGATGGTAGTTTCAATCCCTAATAGGGATTAGTTTGAATTGCAATCATAGTATCCACAAACAAAGAAATTCAAGCCGTTGTTTCAATCCCTAATAGGGATTAGTTTGAATTGCAATTTCAGGGGAACCAAATGGTTCATTAAAGGTGGTGGCTAGTTTCAATCCCTAATAGGGATTAGTTTGAATTGCAATCGCGGGAGCCGGAAAAGCTTACTATATTTAGTTTTCAAGGTGCGGTTTCGCGGATGGGATAATTTTAACATGGTGGAAGGTCAATTGATTTACATGAAATCGCTGAAACTCATACTGCGTAAGGTGCGCGGACGATTTTAATTAAATTTTTCTGCAAAACCTTACTCTCCAAGGAATCCAGCCATTCTGATTCAAGGGCGATTTTGTACACCTACCCATCCGCGCATTTTGACTAATTTTGTCGTGCTGCTCAGATACCCGACTTTTTCAAAAAGTCGGGTATCTATTAGGAACAACATTGGATTTGCATAAAAAATACAGTACACCAAAAAAATCCTCTTTCCTACTCCCAGCCTTTAAAGATAATTTCAAAAATCAAGCCAGTTCCTACAATTGCTGCTGAGTTAACTTTCGCGGCGGCGGTGGTTGGCTGCTTGCAATAACAAAGACTCAGCAAATGCGATCGCCTCAACTTCTCTTAAGATAGAGGATTATGTATTGTCTGTGCTAAAGCAGTATTAGGTAGTAATCAACTGCAAGTAATGTTTTGCCACAACTCGGCTACTACAAATCTCGACAAGTGACCCACATTTGTTGTCGCAATTACAATATCTGGAATTCCGAGAACTATTGCTTGAGCCACTAGAATCATATCACCGTCAATCGTTTTGTCACCTGCTGTTGGCTGTCCTTGCTGACGAGCTTGCGCCCAAAATTCAGCTGCTTGACGCATTGCAGTTGTTGTCAGTGGCAAATACTCAAGAAATTTAGCTAAATTATCTAGACGAGCAATACCTTTGGTCTTATTCGCTCGTAATAATTCGCGGCGCACCTCGTAATCTGCAATCTCTGGAATAATAATACGGCTTCCCAATGTAACATGAGATTGGAGCCATTGAGTACAAGCAACACCCTCATTAGAAAGCTTGGGATTGGTAACTAAACCAAGCACTCCTGTATCTAACACAATAACTCGACTCACCAAGTTATACCTTTGAGCTCAGACGGAAATAACTTGCGTTCTGACAGCCGATCATTATCTAAAGCATGAATCAAATATTGACCTGTTTCCTGCTGTTCCTCTCCATCCTCATCATCTATCCACGACTGAAGTAAGTTAACTGCTTGGGCTTGTTTTTGCTTCAGTAGGATAGAATTTGTCAAAAGCTGCAATGCTAATGCTTCTACTGAAAGCCCTTGCTGAGTGGCTTCTTGTGCAAGATACTGTTCTAACTCTGGTGAGAGATTAAGGGTTAATGTCATACATTCCTAATTTTGACTACTATATGCAGGTGCGTTAAATTTCATGGTCAACTTTCGCGGCGGCGGTGGTTAGCGGCTTGCAATAACAAAGACTCAGCAAATGCGATCGCATCTGTGGCAGATTTACCCCCAGCTAACTGCGCTAGTTCTTCCCGGCGCGTACTAATATTATCTAAATAAGTAACTCGGACAACGGTACGCTGTTCTGTGCTGCCATTGTTAGCTTTTTTACCTTTACCTTGGGTAATAATTTGCTTATCTACCCGGAAATGACGGTCAGCCATTGCTGCTACTAAGGGTTGGTGCGTCACGCACAATACTTGATGGTGTTGACCGAGTTGGTATAATTTTTCAGCGATCGCTTGGGCAACTCTGCCAGAAACACCGACATCGATTTCATCAAATACCAATGTTTCGGCGGAGTCTGCTTGCGAGAAACAAGCTTTCAGTGCTAGTAAAAAGCGGCTCATTTCCCCACCAGAAGCAATTTCGGTCAATGGTTGCAATGGTTCGCCAGGGTTGGGACTGAACACAAAGGTAATTTTATCTGCACCCGCCGCCGTGGGAACGATGGGTACTATCTCCACTTGGAATTGTACTTTTTCCATCGCCAGGGGTTTGAGTTCTGCAATCAACCGCGACTCTAAATTATTCGCAGCTTGACGGCGCAGTTTAGTTAACTTTTGACAGGCTTGGGTCAGTTTATCAAAACAAGTTTTTTCTTGCTGTTCTAAACTTTCAATCGATTGTTCACTATCGTTGAGTTCGGCTAATTCTTGTTGGATACGTTGATAATAAGCGATCGCTTCTATCAGCGTCGGCCCGTACTTGCGGCAAATTTGCTTTAATTCTCGGATTCTTTCTTCTACTTCTTCCAATCTTTGGGGGTCAGCTTCTAAACTATCCCCATAAGCGTTAATTTGTCGTCCAACTTCCACAACTGCCGTTTGAGCATCTCTCACCAATTCTAATAATGATTGCAGTTGGCTATCATATTCCACCATATCGTTTAAGGTGGCTTCGCTATCTCCGAGTAAGTCGGCTGCGGCTGGTGTATCACCGTCGTTTTGATACAAAGCCTGATAGATTTTGTAACTCATCTGTTGCAAGTCAACGACGTGATTTAAGCGTTCCCGTTCTTGGGTCAGTTGTTCTAATTCTTGCGGTTCGCTGAGGTTGGCGGTGGATAATTCCTGCACTTGATAAGTCAGCAAGTCGAGTTGTTGCAGACGTTCCCGTTCGGATGTGCGGCGTTTTTCTAGGGCAAGATGGGCTTGTTGGTAAGCATGATAAGCTGTGGCAATCACTTGACGCTGATGAATTAAAGCATCGCCACCATACACATCTAACCATTCCCGGACTTGGGCTGGTTGTCCAACTTGGACTGTTTGACCTTGGGCGGTAATTTCCACGAGGCGATCGCGCAATCCTACCATGATTTGCCGATTCACTAATACACCATTCACCCGCGATCGGCTGCGGATATTACTACCTGTGGCGGTAATTTCTCTACTAATCACTACTGAGTGATCATCAATTAAATCGATTTCTTGTTCCGTTAACCAAGCAGCTAAGGCATGATGAGATTTAAAAGTTGCTTCTACCATTGCGCGGGTTGTGCCAGTGCGGATAACGCGACTGGAAACTTTACCACCCAAGGCTGCATCAATCGCATCTAAAATAATCGATTTTCCCGCGCCGGTTTCACCTGTTAAAACATTTAACCCAACGCCAAATTCTAGTTCCAGTTGGTCAATCAGGGCAAAGTTTTCTATTCGCAGACCAAGCAACATCAAGCTTCTCCCTCGTTAGTGCTGAGTGCTGAGTTTTGAGTGCTGAGTGTTTTGTTAGCCAGAATAATATTAATAATCAAAAGTGCCGTAGGCGCTCATTGCCCTGACTCAGCAACGCCAGTTGCTACAACGGAGGGAACCTCCGCAACGCACTGGCTCCTCAGCACTTTCAACTCAGCACTTAAAATGGAACTAGTACGTTTTCAGTGTAGCAAACCTAGCCTTTGCCTCTGCTGGTGTAAATAAATATTTTGAGTCTTACTAGCCACAGCTATATTATGCGGAAAATGCTAATTAAGCTGATCCCCAATTTTAGGGATGTGGACAGCAAAACATATTGTTACAATACTTAACATGTTTCATTTGACTGGTGGCTTTCTTCATGATGGTTAAGACACTTCCCCCAACCTCCCAAACGATTGAGGGTGAAATATATAAGACTGAAGTAGTATCAGACAATGGTACACCCGCTTTAGTTGTGCGATCGCCCAATCGGCTGATTCCAAGTACCGAACCGGAAGCAGTGAAATATAACGCCGCAGAAATAGCGGAACATTATCAAAGCCGACCTCTACAGGTTTTACAAAGAATTATTACTGTACTGCGTCCGACCTTGGCTTTTTTCTTCGGTTTGTGGTGGGACAGCAAACGCGGAGTTGTCATCAAAAATGACCGTCGTCGCGCTGTGCAGTTACGGGAGTTATTAACGCGACTAGGGCCTGCTTACATCAAAATTGGTCAAGCCTTATCTACCAGACCTGATTTAGTTCCGCCGACATATTTAGAAGAACTAACCAGACTCCAAGACCAGTTACCGCCATTCCCTAATGAAATTGCTTACCAGTTTATTGAAGAAGAACTGGGCGCACCACCAGAAGAAATTTATGTAGAATTATCCGCGCAGCCCATTGCCGCCGCTTCCTTGGGACAAGTTTATAAAGGTAAACTGAAAACTGGTGAAGAAGTTGCTGTCAAAGTGCAACGCCCGGATTTAAGAGAAAGAATTACGATTGATTTGTATATTTTGCGCCGCATTGCTGGTTGGGTACAAAGAAACGTCAAACGAGTGCGGAGTGATTTAGTTGGTATTTTAGATGAATTAGGCGATCGCATTTTTGAAGAAATGGATTATATCCATGAAGGTGAAAATGCCGAGCGTTTCTTTCAGTTATATGGTCATATTAGAGACATATATATCCCGAAAATTTACTGGGAATATACCAATCGTCGTGTACTGACGATGGAATGGATTAACGGTACAAAATTAACGCAAGCAGCCGAAATTGCTGCTCAAGGTATAGATGCACGTTATTTAATTGAAGTTGGGGTGCAGTGTTCGCTGCGGCAACTTTTAGAACATGGCTTTTTCCATGCTGACCCCCATCCAGGGAACTTGTTAGCCACACCCGATGGAAAATTAGCCTATCTCGACTTTGGGATGATGAGCGAGATTCAGCCGCCCCAGAGATATGGTTTAATTGAGGCGATCGTTCACGTAGTCAACCGTGATTTTGAAGGTTTAGCACAAGATTACGTCAAACTAGACTTTTTAACACCAGATACAGACTTAACCCCAATTATCCCCGCATTTGCCAGAGTATTTGCTGATGCTCAAGGTGCGAGTGTCGCCGAACTCAACATTAAAAGCATCACCGATGAACTCTCAGCTTTAATGTATGAATATCCCTTCCGCGTTCCTCCCTACTACGCTTTAATTATTCGCTCTCTGGTAACTTTAGAAGGAATAGCAATCTTTATTGATCCTAACTTCAAAGTTCTCAGCGAAGCTTATCCTTACGTTTCCAAGCGCCTGTTAACCGACCCCGCACCACAACTGAGAACATCACTGCGAGACTTACTATTTAAAGAAGGCAAATTCCGTTGGAATCGTTTAGAAAATCTGTTACGAAATGCCCGCAATAATGAAGATTACGACTTTAATTTAGTGCTAAATCAAGGTTTAGATTTTCTCTCTTCTGAACGAGGTGCATTTATTCGTGACAGATTAGTAGATGAATTTGTCAACGGAGTTAACGCTGTCGGTAAAAACGTGATGCACAACTTCACCTATTTACTGCGCGAACAGGTAGGTTTAACAGCAGTCAACGAAACACCAGCCGCCACAGTCGAACAACAGCAGACCTTAGAGCATATCAAAAATATCTTGAAAATTCTGCAAGAAACCCGTGGCTTTGACCCCATGCAAATGGCTCCTCAGTTAGCTCAATTATTATTCAACCCTGGTGTGCAGCGTTTAGGTCAACAAATCGGGACACGTTTAGTTCAAAAATCTTTAGCACATCTAATTCGGGAGTTATTAGCAGCAGAAGATATCGAACAAATCAGAACGCCAAGAGCAGGAGTTAAAGCTTAACTCGCATATACGCCATACACTCCATAAATCCTGTAGAGATGTTGTTGGGACTTACGCAACTGGCATATTGTTTCTGTAGGGTGTGTGACGCAACGAGAAGCTTTGAACGTAGTCATAACATTGGTAGCGTCACGCACCAACTACCAATTGTGACACTTACGTAAGTCCTGGTTGTATGGCCATCCTATTTGATTTGTGAAAATCGAGAGGCGCAGATCCCCGACTTCTTGAAGAAGTCGGGGATCTTTTAGTTCAATAATTATTTATAACTGCTATGTGATACCAATTTGAAAAATGATTGCGACAAATGGGTTACTGAAAAGCTCACCAGTAAGCAATTTCCCAATCCAAAATCCAAAATCTAAAATCCAAAATGGTATGAGTAAGACTTTTTAAGCTTGCCAAAGATATAGAAGCGAGAATAGAAAAACCCAAACAATATCAACAAAGTGCCAAAACAAAGTAGCAGCACTCACCCCAAAGTGACCTTTTTCATAGTTACCTGGAAGGAAAGAACGAACCAGCATCGTAATTTGAAGAATCACACCAGTCAGAACGTGTAGACCAAACAGGGCAAAGCAAAGCCAGACGAGCAAAAATTTTGATAAAAGTTGACGAAAACCCAGATTGGACGGATGCTCAAATAGCCGGAGAAATAGGGTGTTCATCAGGTCTTGTACGTAAGTGGCGTAAACGTTGGTGTCAAACCCGTAGTCTGGAAGAAGCACCACGTTCTGGTCGTCCAAGTCTTTTTCAAGCGTCCGAATAAACCAGCAGGTGCAGAACAACCAGTTCATTTTGCAGCCCGATATATCAGGGAAGGAGCAACACATCTTTTTGCAGCTTTAAGTGTTGCTGAGGGTTTGATTTATGGTTATTGTAGTCCCACGAAAACATTTATCGATTTTCAGACTTTTCTACTATCCGGATTAATCCCAGAAGCCATTCGTCGTGGTGTACGCCATATCTATTTAATCCTTGACAATGGCTCTACTCATGCACCAAAACAATTACAGGCTTGGTTGAATCAGAAACAAAAAGAGGAAGGTTGGAATTTTACGGTCGAAGTTGTCTGGCTGCCAAAATACGCTTCTTGGTTAGACCAAATCGAAATTTGGTTCAGCGTTTTACAGCGAAAATTACTGACTCCGAATGATTTTCCTGACCTTAATACATTACAGCAACGTATCACCGATTTTATTATTCGCCACAATGACTCTGCACAACCCATAAAATGGTCATATACAGTGGCGCAGATGATGGAGAAATTCGCTACGAATTAATGCAAAGCTGTACTTAGCACTATTTGAAAGACTCAGAACTCAAAGCCGCAAATTGCTGCCAACATAGGTATAAAGCGCGGGGTACATGAAAACATCCCTTCCATTTACCGCCTTTGAGATTTAATAATACTTCTCCACGCCGATTGAGATAGCCGAACCACTCCCCATATTCGGGATCTGCAAAGTGCTTCCAGGCATAATCGTGCATTTTTTGATACCATTCCCAGCAGGCTGCGCGTTTTGTCAGGCGATAACCCATTGCTAATGCAACTAACGATTCTAGATGTACCCACCACAACTTTTGATCCCATTCCAATTGTTGTGGTGGATGTCCATCTGCATCCATAAAGTAATATAAGCCGCCGTATTCTTCATCCCACGCAAAATTTAAAATGTTCAGCACCACATCAACAGCTTGGTTAATTGTCTGAAGATCATTTTTCCGGCGGGCGATATCCATAATAAACCACATCGCTTCAATACCGTGACCGGGATTAATTAATCTGCCTTCAAAACAATTGATGTGGGAACCATCGGGGGCAACATTTTCATACATTAATCCTCGTTTTTGGTCGAGGAAATCACTCATCACTTCCTGAACGGTTGTGGCTAAAACACTCTCTAAAGTTTCACTGGGAAGTAACCATTCCATTTCGAGAGTCAGGTTAGCTAAAATCATCGGCACAGCCAAAGCTTTCATTGGTCTTGTACCGGGATAAGTTTTAGTATATTTACCTTTGGGATTATCTTTACGACGCAAGACATTATTGTAAGCTTGCATTGCCACATCTTTTGCCCACTCTTCACCGGAGGCTAAAGCATATTGGCTGAATGCCATCGCCGCAAAGCAATCAGAGAAAATATTGTAAGGCTGAACTAGGGGTTGACCTTCGCGCGTCAGGGCAAAATACCAATTTCCTTTGTCATCTCTGCCATTTTGGGCGAGGAACTTTGCACCATTACTGGCAATTTCAAGCCAATTTTCGCGTTTTTCTAATTGGTTGCACAACATTGAAAAAGTCCAGACTTGGCGGTTTTGCAACCAGATAAATTTGTCGGTGTCGTAAACTTGGCCTTCCCGATTTAAGCAGGTAAAGTAACCGCCTTGTTCCGAGTCTAAGGAGTGCTGTTCCCAAAATGGGAGTACGTCATTCAGGAGCGTGTTTTTGTACAGTTCCGCCAATGCTTGAAAGTCATACTCCATAAATTTTCGCTCTTGTCTCAACACCAACAGGGTTAAATTATCTCACGCAGAGGAGCGAGTGCGCTGCACGGTTTTGCCGACTTGAAGCAACTACCGTGCAAAGAGTTACGGAAAATTCTCTGATTTCTTAGAAGAGGGATAAGGTTATGCTAGAGATAGATTTAAAGATTATTAATAGGTTGGACAGCACAAATATTGAACTTGAAGAGCGATGGATCAAGGCTTGGAACGATTTATTTGATATTATTGGGGAGAGATATCAAGTGAATTGCTTACTGCCTGACGGGTCTGTTGTAGATATTGAAACCTGCAAGGGTTGGTTACAAGAGTCAGCATATCAAGACTACTGTTTGAAAGTTGAAGAGGGTTGGGTTAGAGGAAAACGAGGCGTTGTGGTTTTTCGTTGGTTGCGCGTGTAACAGGCTTATCGATCGCAGAAGTCCAACAACTTCAACAACACTTCAACAACAACTGAATGAGTCTCTACAAAATTAGCCCCAATTGCGTGGCGATCGCAACATCACCAGAACTTCCCAGTTAATTTAACGCATTGGGGCGGTGGGAGTTTTGATGAGTAAGACTTCTTGTGTATTCATAACGGTACGGGTGCTATAGTTTTTGACTAATTCACGGTACACATTCATTGTTTCTTCATACACTCTTGCTGCTTTGAACCGTTCTAAATTTTGTTTGGCGCGGTTTTGCCAATATTGGAGTTGCACAGGATCACCAAGTAATTGCGTGAGAACATTGGCTAAGGTTTGACTGTCTTTTGGTGGTACAAGAATGCCAGCTTGACGATGATCTAATGTTTCGGGAATGCCGTCTACATCGCTGGCAACAATAGCACAGCCAGCTTCTCGCGCTTCTGTTAAGACTAAACCAAAAGATTCGCAGTAGGAAGCCAAAACAAAGATATCACTAGCCAGCATATAACGTTGGGGTTCTGGCTGAAAACCTTCAAAATGAATGCGTTGACGTAGTTTGCCGCAGGGTATGTTGTCTACTATTGCTTCAAAGATAGAACGATCTGGGCCGTCACCAACTAAATATAAGTGTGCTGCGGGAAAGTTAGGGGCAATTTTGGTAAATGCGGTAATTAACTCTGCAATGCCTTTACGAGTATACATCCCGGCAACGGTGGTGATGGCTGGACGATGTAAGGGTAGGGGTTGGTAATCTTGAATGCTGGGGTGGCGGGGACTACCTAATGTGCCGTTGGCAACTACGCATAATTTATTCTCAGGGATACCACGGCGAACCATAGAATTATATACGGCTTGGCTGACGGCGATGACTCGATCTGCCAATCCCATTAATACGGCACTACGTTGAAACTCGTTGTGAACTGTAGAGACTAAATGATAGTTGTAAGCTTTGCGTAAAACTCCGGCGAGTACAACGCCTGTCATCATGTGTGCATGGATAATATCTGGCTGAAATTGCTGGATAATCTCTTTAAAACGCCAAGCAGCTTTAATTAAGTTGAGGGGTTGTCTGCATTGATTGAGATGAAAATGTTTGACGTTATGTTGTGCTAGTAAAATTTCAAATCCACCGCCAGCCGAAGCAACAGCTACATCATGTCCATCTTGTGATTGTAAACAGGCTAAATCTACCGCTACGTTAACAATGCCATTACCAATTTTTTCGACGTGATTTGTAATATGTAAGATTTTCATAGGATTTTTTCTCTATAGATGTAATTGATAGCTAGAAGGCAGTGGTTCGGCTGCGCTCACCAACCGGAGGCAGGAGTAAAAATATTATTTTTCCTGACATAAAACGGACAGAAATAAGCCAAAATAATTAAGATTCAACTTTAAAAAATATCTCATAAGCACCTAAGAAGCGATTAACAAAGCCAGACGGTAAGCTTTCAAGCTGAGAGGTATAGGCTGCGATCGCCTGATTTTTCTTCTGCTGTACTGAGGTAATGGAAAAGCTATACGCGGCGGCTATATCTGATAATTTGAGCATAATAAATAATGGCGCTCTCCAGAATAACCAAATTGGATACTGGAAAATTTCAACATTAATTTCTGCTTGGTTAATTGCTGCTGTTACTAAAGGATATGTCGCCTCATGATCTCGGTGACAGTCTTTTTGATGGGGTAAATAAACTTCCTCTGGTTGATAATGTTTGAGGAGTTCAGCTATTTGGGCGATCGCTGTTTGTTTTTCGTCACCGTTTAAAGCTTGTAAATACCCATCAGCTTTATCTAAAAAGTGAATTGCTGATGTCTCTACACCCAATATATTTAAGGCTTTAATTGCTTCTTGTTTACGGGTTTGAATAATTTTATTTCTCGATTCTGTATCTATATCTTTTGAACCTTGACCATTGGTGAGAAACACTACTATTACTGGAATATTTTGCTCACGTTTATAAGCAATCATCCCTCCACAACCAAATGTTTCATCATCTTGGTGGGGAGAAAATACCATCACAGATTTTTGGTTAAATTTTAATTGCTGACTGCCTTGCAGTAAAATCCAACGTGTTATTAAGTTGGAATGAATATATTGCATCCTTTCCAGCAAAATACTCGGTACTAGTTTTTGTAATTGTTGTAAATAAGGTTTAATTTTCATATACATTTAGGTAAATAATCTGGGTATATTAATTTTCGATGCTTTCAATAACTGATAATCTATGATGATTAGCCAATTAAATTAGAGCTATATTCTCTATACTTTTTATTTCTGCTTTTTCAGCTTGTTTTTGGCAACTGTACATAAACTTTATGCGGTGTTTCTAGTGAAATATATTTAGTATGATAATTCACTTCTGATCTAGAGGGAAGGTAATTTGTTTATTTATTTGATGAAAAAATAGCATTCAATATAAAGCAATTTCTATTATTAATAAATATTGAATTGTGGTAGCAATGTAATACAATTTTTCTAGATTGGTTTGCATAAACAGATACCCGACTTCTTCAAGAAGTCGGGTATCT
Organism: Nostoc sp. FACHB-190; assembly: GCF_014696905.1. Classification (NCBI taxonomy): domain Bacteria; kingdom Bacillati; phylum Cyanobacteriota; class Cyanophyceae; order Nostocales; family Nostocaceae; genus Nostoc; species Nostoc sp. FACHB-190. Next base: position 10,783 of record NZ_JACJQW010000004.1, on the reverse strand, counting down.
AAAAAACACTAATTTTGAGCAGAGAAGCTAACTTTTGAAGCGATACATAATTACTTTCCCTTTCCAATCTTCTTCTACAAACACTACATATTCCCCATTAGAACGACGAAAAGCGCGGATACCTTGGGGTATATCAATCCAACCACTTTCGCCTGCGACTTCTGCGCCTGGTTTTAATGTTTTGACAGTAGCACCTGTTTTGGCATTGTAAACATAAACCTCGGCGGTTTTCATTTTCACCGCAAATACATAATCACCAGCAACACTCATAGCGGCGGTGGAAACTTCGCGCTTACCTGTGGTGTCGTGGGGAACAACAACGCGCCAACGCAGTGTGGGATTATTTCCTTTACGCCAATTATCAAAGCGGAGAATTTCGGAACCAACGACTCCAGCATCATCACCGATCGCAGGATGATCAACCGTAAAGCCTGATAAATACATCGTATCAGTTTCGGGAAAGTATTCGATGCGGCGGACATCGGTAATCATGCTAGGAGTTTTCTGCTTCTCCATAGAACTATAGCTATAGATGGGATTTCCATACTTATCAAGTCCTTGTAGGGGATAGTGGCGAATCCCAATTCCATCTTGAGTGCGTAAAGTTTTCCAAATATCACCTTTACTATCAACCCACCAACCACCCAAGTAGGGATAATCTTCACTTTGATCATACTCACCTTGATCAAATTTACCGTTACCGTTGCGATCGCCCCAAATCCATTCTCCTTTATTTGGTTGATAAGGAGGCCAAGTTCCGCTAACTGATTTTTCTCCACCGCCATTTGTCCCAGCAAACATCCCAGCCGGAATCGCAATCTTACCATCCTTTGCAGAGTCAAAGCGGTAAATTTGCATAAAACTAGCATACATATTTGTCACAAACAAAAATCGCTTACCTTGAATGCGGCGAACAAAGGTAGCATCTGGGGAAGTGTGTAAGCGGGGATCTTGGGGATATTTAAAGGGATTTAAGGTGTAAGCTTTGTAAGTCCATTGCTTCCCTGCTGGTTGGTTATAGTCAATCAAGTAGTGTTCTTGTTTGGTGAACACTTCTAAACCATCGGTGTTGGGATCTGCATCGGCGTTATCCACAAATAATAATCCGTGTAATTGCCATATTGGTTTTCCCGATGCAGAAAACTTGCGTAAATCTGTACCTGAGTTGTTAAAACCATTGCTATTCACATAGATATTCCCAGAACTATCTGTACCAACTCCGGTAATTCCATATAGTTTTAATGGTTGCACTTCTCCCGGCGTACCCGCATAAACGCCGCCTTTCATCCCAAAAGTACCAACCTGCACAGGCTGATTTTTGATGTTGTAAATTAATACTTGCTGACGTTGACTGTTATCTGCCACTAAAAGTCTACCTTGATGATCAATGGCGATCGCAGTTGGTTTAGGAATATTAGTAATTTGTGACGCTAATAACTTACCTGTAGGGGAGTAGTGGGAAATTTTGTTTTGGTTGTGAATCACCCAAAGATTTGCTTGTTTATCAATAGCGATCGCACCAGGACGAACTACACTAAAACTACGTAGTTCTTGCATAGTTTCGCTATTGTAGACGCGAATTTTATTCGTTGCTGAATCACTCACATATAACTCATTTCCTGCAATTGCTAATCCAGTAACTTCACTTTGATTACTGATAATTAGCATACTTTTATCCCAACCCCTTCCCCCATTAAAAGGTGCTGGTTTTCCCGATAAGTTATAGCGTCTGACAGTATACCAAGTTACTCCTTCTGGTGGATAATCATCCTTTGTTTTACCAATTGAGCCTTGTGCTAAGGCAATATAAATATATTTACTATTAGCTGTGACTGCTTTACCACCAGTGCGACTCCAGCCGTGAGTCTCTTCCACAGCGCCAATTACATTACCATCTTTATATATACCTGCCTCTCTACCAGCTTCATCCCAATGACTGTTAGTATAAACTGTGCCATCGGGTGCAACATACATGGCTTCAATATTATTTTGTACCCACTTCTTACCACCACCAAAACTATTACCTATCCAAGAAGTTTTATAGGTACTAGCTGCTACTCCTGTGACGCTGGTTTCAGTAGTTATATCAAGGGAAAAAGCCAGAAATATCACGGCTAGTCCCATCAGCATCAAAGAAATTGGTTTTAACTGTCGATTATTGCCTAACTTGAATATTCTTTGAATATATTTATGCAGTTGTTGATGAATTTTACTCAACTTTGTATGTGTATTTTTTGGCATAATCTACTTAAAATTTACATTAAAATCAGATATCAAAAAGTTCGCCAGTCAAATAGGTATGGCGACAAATTAGCTATCAAAAAATGGCGTGCAGATACTTTTGTGCTGACTGATACAATCAACACAACTAAGTAGCAATAGATAATGCTCAAAAACCCTGGTTTATTACTATAGATGGTAGGATGTTATGGATTTTTCACCTGATATTAGTCTGCCTGTGGAAACTTTCAAAAATTAAGACTAATATTTCAGCCTAATTTTCCCAGGACATATTACATAGATAACAAACACTGGGTATTTGAAAATTGATATTTACCTAAAATTCATGAAAACCACACATATTTTTCAACTAGTCAAGAGAAATTCCTAGAAGAATCTTTATATTTGTAGCTAAACTTACTAAACAATAGCTAAAAAAGTAAAACTGAATACATTGAATCAATAATTTTACCCAACATAAATATCTTTGATTACTTCAAGACTGTTGAACACCAGAAATCATGTAATTTAAATCACAAAATTTCTGCTTGACACCAGAATCTAAATCGTTTATAAATTATTGTCCTCTGCAAAAACACTTGTCTTTGATGATTGGCTTTTGAAATTTTAGTAGTTAGATATCTAAAATCAAAATCTGCATCTAGTCAGACCCAAAGAATGCTGATTTTAGTAAAAATTACAGGATATAAATATTAGTCTGATTAATCTACTGCAAAATTAAAAAGAAATAACTTGAGAGTGATGGTAATTAAACATACACTCAAACAATCATAGGAGAGTAAAAAGTGGGATGTAAAAACGAAAATTTTAATACTAAGTCTGCATCTATACTGACACTGGGTTTAGGTTGGTTCCCTAAAACACCAGGAGGATTAGAAAGATATATTTATGAATTAACTCATCAATTAGCCAACCGTCAAGACCAAATAGAATTATGTGGAGTTGGTTTACCAGAAATTGATTTAAATTCACCAATCAAATTAACTAACTTAGCTTCTCCTGATTTGCCAATTTGGCAAAGACTTTGGCATATTCGCAATAACTTTAAAAATAGTAGAATCGGCAAGCCAGATGCAATTAATTTACATTTTGCATTATATAGCTTTCCGATTATGGATATTTTACCGCAAGATATACCCATTACCTTTAACTTTCATGGCCCTTGGGCATCAGAAAGTGAGCAAGAAGTAACTACTAATAAATTGAGTATTATTATCAAGCGGTTATTAATCGAAAAAAGCACTTATTATCGCTGCGATCGCTTTATTGTTCTGAGTAAAGCATTTGGTAATATTTTACATCAACAATATCAAGTTCCTTGGGAAAAAATTCACATTATTCCTGGTGGTGTAAATATTCATCGCTTTCAGCCAAATTTATCGCAACAGGCAGCAAGACAGGAATTAGGCTGGCCAGATAATCGTCCGATATTATTTACATCTCGCCGCTTAGTTTATCGTATGGGTATTGATAAACTCTTGCAAGCTGTAGCTATAATTAAACCTAAAATTCCTGATGTTTGGTTAGCAATTGCTGGTCGTGGTTATATGCAAGATGCACTACAACAGCAAGCAAAAGAATTAGGCTTAGAAAATACAGTTAAATTTTTAGGTTTTATTCCAGATGAGCAATTACCCATAGCCTATCAAGCTGCTGATTTAACAGTTATGCCTAGTCAATCTTTTGAAGGTTTTGGTTTAGCATTAGTTGAATCTTTAGCTTGCGGTACACCTGTTGTCTGTACACCGGTGGGGGGAATGCCAGAAATTTTAACGCAATTTTCACCAGATTTGATTACCAGTTCAACTGAAGTTTATGACATAGCTGACAAATTAGAGAATATCCTCTTAGGGAAAATTTCAATTCCTTCGCGTCAGGCTTGCCGTGATTATGCCGTAACTAATTATGACTGGTCTTTAATCGCGCAAAAAGTTCGTGATGTTATCTTAGCTTAAAATCTAAATTTTAAAGTATTTAATATCTTATGAAAATTCTATTTTTAGACCAAAGTGGTAAACCTGGTGGTGCAGAACTTTGTTTAATTGATATTGCTAAACCATACCGCGATCGCGCTTTAGTTGGTTTGTTCGCTGATGGTGATTTTAAAACCTTACTCCAGCAACATCAAATCCCCGTTGAAGTATTAACAACCAAACCAATTCAAGTCCAAAAACAAAGTAACTTATTGCAAGCAATAGCCAGCATTAAACAACTAGCACCTTTATTAATTAAAGTTGTAAACTTAGCAAAAAAATATGATGTAATTTATGCCAATACCCAAAAAGCACTAGTTATTGGCGCACTGGCAAGTGTTTTAGCAAATCGTCCTCTAGTTTATCATTTACACGATATCCTTTCCTTAGAACACTTTAGCCCAATTAACTTACGAGTTGCTGTCACCTTAGCTAATAAATTTGCATCATTAGTTATCGCTAATTCACAAGCTAGTCAAACAGCATTTGTCCAAGCTGGCGGTAAGCCGGAAATCACAGCAATTGTTTATAACGGATTTGATAGTAAAAAATATCAAATTCCTGAAGTTGAAATTCAAAAAATCCGACAAGATTTAAACTTAGAAGGTAAATTTGTTGTTGGACATTTCAGCCGTCTCGCACCCTGGAAAGGACAACATATTTTACTGGAAGCATTAGCACAATGTCCGCCACAAGTCACAGCACTTTTAGTTGGTGATGCTTTATTTGGCGAACAAGATTATGTCCAAGAATTACACAAACAAGTTGCCAAACTAGGGTTAGAAAATCGCGTCAAATTTTTAGGATTTCGCGCTGACATTCCGCAGTTAATGTCAGCTTGTAACTTAGTGGCTCATACTTCCACCGCACCAGAACCCTTTGGTAGAGTAATTGTTGAGGCGATGTTATGCGGTACACCTGTCGTCGCAGCCAAAGCCGGCGGCGCGATTGAATTAGTCGAACATGGTGTCAATGGTTTTTTAACCACACCCGGCGATTCCCAAGAACTAGCCAACGTAATTAACACCTGTGTTCAAGAAATAGAAATCACTACAGCGATCGCTGATTATGCCAGAAATATTGCCAGTCAGCGTTTTGATATCGCAACTATTAATCAGCAAATTGCCCAATTATTGATTTCCAGGAAAATAGATGTGAATGATACCAAGGTGGTAGATTTTCAGGGTAATGAAGATTAATTTACTACCAATGTGTCTACCTTAAGGCTCTGTCTAGCCTGAGAAAAAATTTTTAACCTAATCTTAGAGTTCGCTCAAGATTAAGGAAAAATTTTGTATGACAAACGATATTACTACTAATATCAACCAGTCCAGCAATATTAACAAGCAAGTTAATACTTCAATTGTCATTGGCGCTCTTTTGATTATTTTAGGGATTGTAGCGATCGCTTTACCTGTAGTTACAACCATATTTGCTGAGACTTGGGTGGCGCTAATCCTGATGAGTGCGGGATTTGCCAAGCTTGTTTATGCTACTCATACCCGCCGCGAAGGAGGTTTTCTGTTGAAAATTCTCCTAAGCGGACTTTATATTGCTACAGGTGTGATGCTATTAGTTTATCCTCGAACTGGTATTCTTACACTCACCCTGTTACTCGGTAGCTTCTTACTGACAGAAGGTACATTCGAGTTAATTTTGGCATTCCGCTTACGTCCCCAACAAAACTGGACATGGGTATTAGGTAATGGCATTATTACCCTATTTTTAGGCGCACTAATTTGGTTTCAGTTTCCCAGCAACGCACCTTGGCTACTAGGCACATTATTAGGCTCTAGCATTGTGGTTACAGGTATTTCTCGCGTTATGCTGTCTTTAAATGCGCGTTCTAGCTTACCTGAATCTAATCAAGCTGCTTAGATTTTACTTGCTTTGAGTAGAGACTTTGCAGTGCAAAGTCTCTACATATAAACTACAAACCGACTAATTCCCGTGATTCATAATCAGTCAGTTGTTGAGCGATCGCTAATCTTGCTTCTAACTTCGCTACACTAAACTGATTACGCAGATATTCTAAATGCGCGATCGCATTAGCTTTTTCCATAGTCAGTTGAATTTGAGTATCCACAGCCTTTTGATATTCGTGATTCAACAGTAATACCTCAAACCGCCGCGCCTTGCGTTGAGCATCATTTTTCAAATCCACATCAAAAGCCGCCGCGCGATCTGCATTCCCTTCAAAGCGGTTAATTTGCTGCTGTACAGCCATCAACTGTGAGTCTAGTTCATTTACACGTTGAGCAGCCTGAGCGATCGCAGATGGATAATGATTCATTTGCATCATCAAATAATCTTCCTCTGAAAATCTCAATTCATCACATAGCAAAAGAGATATCAGAAGTATGTCTAAATACTTCTATTTCTTTGCTTTCAAACTTCTTCTGGAGTAGTGAAAAAATAGTCACATCTTGAAATCAAAAAGATGCTTTTTGGCGTAGAAGACTATAACCTGTACTTGATATATCTATTATAGTAAAAATGTACTGAAAGCGCCACAAAATCCCGCATTTTTAGACGAGATTTATACAGAACTTAGCTAAAATTTTCCCTCAAGGCATTCCATCTCCCTTGTCCACATTGTCTCCCTTGCCTACCTTGTCCCCCTCTTATCCCTCAATGACAACATAGACCAAAAACCAATTACGTAATCTTACTTAATATTCTTTCAAAAGAGTATTAGTAAAATCTTAATCATCACCTAAATTTATTGGGTTAAGTAAATTTTCGGAATTATTCTCAAAATCCAGTGCTTATCAACTCCCAAACCAAATACCCAAAAAAGCACTGTTACTAACAGCGCCGTCATTTTGTGTGTTTAGCGAAAGCTCATATTGCTAACACAACCAAAACCAATAGGAGTGAGATAAACAATGGCTACCTTTAACGTCACCAACACTAAAAGCAGTGGTCTTGGTTCATTACAGCAAGCAGTTTTAAATGCCAACGCCTCAGCCGGCAAAGACTTAATCAGATTTACAGGCGGACTCTTCACAGACAACATCGCCGATACTATCAGCCTTGGCGGTAGTAGTTTATTCATCACCGATGACTTAAGTATTGATGGTAGAGGTTCAAACTTACTGACAGTTAGCGGTAACTACAATTTTGCTCAAGATAACAACATATCTCGTGTATTTGAAATTGCTAACGGCATCACTGTTGACATTGAAGGATTAACAATTGCTAATGGCTATGCCACAGATGCAAGAGGCGGTGGCGGCGTTTACAACGCTGGTAATCTGACATTAAGAAACGTCGCCGTTAGCAATAACTTTTCTGGTGGTCAAGACAGTTCCGGTAATAATGGTGGTGGCATTTATAACTCCACCTCTGGAATTTTAAGGCTCAACAACAGCACCGTTACAGCTAACTACGCAGGCCAAGTTGATGCTGAGGATATTGAGGATATATTCTATGCAGGCGATGGAGGCGGTATCTATAACGCGGGTGTCGTCACTCTTAACAACAGTGCCATTAATGATAACTCTGCTGGTTACTACAATAACTCCTACTTTCCCGATAACTTAGGCAATGGTGCAGGTATATATAACACGGGTACTTTAACAGCTAACAACAGCACTATCAACAACAACAGAGGCACAGGTGATGGTACTGGTATCTACAGTACTGGAACCGTAACCTTGAGTTATAGCAGTGTTAATAATAATGAATCAAGCAACCAATTCTATAACGCATTTAGCGGCATTGTCAGTAATGGCAGCCTCACTATCAGAAATAGTAGTGTGAGTAGTAATAGAGCAATTGATAGTGGTGGTGCTTCATCTGGTATTGATAGCTCAGGCACACTGATCATCAGTAACAGCCACATAGATGACAATCAGTCACTTGGGTCGAGTGGAGTACTGCACTCAGGAACCCTGACAGTAACTAATAGCTCGATTAATTACAATGGCGGCCGAAATTCTAGCGGACTTATTGCCAATGGCACTATCAAAATAGACAGAAGTACTATCAATGGCAACACTTCAGACTCTGAATTTAGTACAGCCGGTCTTATTACCCGTGGCACAGTGACAGTAAATAACAGCACTATCAGTAATAACTCTTCAAACTTCGGTAGTGCAGGTCTCAGAAACAGTGGCAATGCAACGGTAAGCAACAGCACCATCAGCAGCAACATAGGAGGTTTAGAAGTCACAGGAGATATTAACAGCAACGGTATCTATAACTCTGCATCTGGCAATCTGACAGTTATTAGAAGCACTATCACAGGTAATTCCAATACAGAGGGAGCCGCAAACGGCACGATTGTTAATGATGGCAACATTAGCATCATTAGTTCTACTATCAGCAATAACTCAGCAGGTTTAGGAGGTGGTATTCTCAACAACAGTACTGCATTTGTAATTAACACCACCATTAACAACAACACCGCAGGCATTGGCGGTGGAATTTACAACTCAGAGACTGGCGCTCTAACTTTCGTTAACAGTACTATTAGTGGCAATCGGTCATACAACGAAGGCGGCGGAATTTACAACTCTGGCACTTTAGCAGTTAGCAATAGCACGATCGCCTTCAACAAGTCTTACTATGATGAAGAAAACACTGTATCTAGGGGTGCTGGTATCTATAACTCAGAAACAGGTACAGCCACAATCAAAAACAGCATCATAGCAGGCAATAATGATGGCATTCCTGGTGCAGTTAACCCCGATGTTGTCGGTAATTTTATCAGCAACGGCTATAACCTCATCGGCAACCTTAATGGCAGTACAGGCTTTAACCCCAGCGAACAACTACAAGTCAGCATTTCTCAAGTTATCGATACCATTCTGCGTGACAATGGCGGCCCAGTCAAAACCCACGCTTTAGTTTATGGTAGTCCCGCCATTAACGCTGGAAATAACGCCGATATCCCTGCCGACATTGCAGACTTAGACAGAGATGGCAATACTACCGAAGGCATACCTTTTGATCAACGAGGTAGTGGTTATCGACGTATTTTGAATGGTCGAGTAGACATCGGAGCTTATGAAGCATCTGTAATTAATGGCACGGCTTATCCTAATAATCTCCGAGGTACTACTGTCAATGATTTGATTGCTGGCTTGAGAGGCGCAGATGTGCTAACAGGTGGCGCGGGTGCAGATAGCTTTGTTTATACCAGCCTTGCCGATAGCGGCGATACAATTACAGACTTTGCCGTTGGTACAGATAAAATTGTCTTACAAGCACTTTGGCGGAGTTTAGATTTGAGCAACTTGAACTTTGCTACAGCCATTGCTGGCGGTTACTTGCAGTTCCAAACAGCAGGGACAGACACCTTAGTTTTAATTGACTTAGATGGTACTGCTGGTCAACGTGTGCCTTTGGAGTTGGTGAGGTTACGCAATGTATCAGCTAATGCTGTGAACGACTCTAGGAATTTTGTGTTTTAAATTTCCTCGCAAATACTCTTGAGCATCTGTCTTAACCAAGAATTTGCCTGATCTTGATCTGTTAGTCGGCTCCACAACATTGAAATCATCCACGGTTGTGTTTGTATAGGCAGTTCAAAAATTTCTACTGCACCTTGATCTGCCAAGGATGTTAGTGACGTACTCCACACACTCCCCTTCGGGTGAGTGTGGGCTTCTCAATGACTCTTCTAGGAAGACATTAATTGAGCTTTAAGACCATGCGTCCCACGGTTCTTTATGTTTATAGCCGCATTCAAATCTCTGCACAGACTAGTATGACAAGCAGGGCAATTGTGCATTCTTTGAGATAACAGCTTTTTAACTTTGTGACCACAGTTAGAACATTCTTGACTAGTACCATTTGGTTTAACAGCTATTACCTTCAAACCAGCATTTTCGGCTTTATTTGAAAGTATTGTTACAAACTGTCCCCATCCGGCATCATTAACACTTTTAGCCAGTCTTGTTTTAACCAGTCCCTTAATATTCAACTTTTCAACAGCTACAACATCATACTTATCAAGCAGTAATTTAACTGTTTTAAAGTGAAAGTCTTTGCGAGTATCAGCGACTTTTTTGTGCTGTTTACTCAATTTTTGAATAGCTTTTCTACGACGATTAGAACCCTTTTTCCGTCTTGACACCCTACGCTGTGCTGATTTTAATCTACGTTCAGCTTTTCGTAAATGCTTCGGTGCAGCGATTCTAGAACCATCAGAAGCTACATAAAAATCAATTAACCCAACATCAATACCAACAATATTGTCGGGATTGAAATCTGGTTTGACAGTTGGTACTGTTTTGTCATCAAGGCTCAGAGTCACGTAGTAACCATCTGCTTTCTTGGTAACAGATACAGTTTTAATATCAAATCCGTCAGGGATAAGTCTATGGACAATTACCTTAACATCACCAATCTTTGACAACATCATTTTGTTAACAACAAAATGATGTTGTTTAAATTGGGTATAAGTGAAAGTTTTATATTGTCCTTTCCCTTTAAATCTAGGTCTACCAGACTTTTTGCCGTTAGCATCACCTTTCAACCATCTATCAAAAGCCAATTCAACTTTTTTAGGGACTTCCTGCAATACTTGAGAGTGAATCTCTTTGTACCAAGGTCTATCA